>NZ_JACCWG010000136.1 GCF_013697775.1 Ramlibacter sp.
GCACGGCCACGGCGCCGCTGCTGCCGCAGGGTGCGGCGCCGGTGCGCGTGGCATCCGCCGCGGGCGTGGAGCATGCATCCGTGCAGCAGCAGCAGCCACGGCGCGACGCGCAGTTGCCGGAGGCAGCGCCCGTGCGGCCGTTCGGCGCCATGCAGGCCGCGGGCGATGCGGCTGCCGTCGATGTGGAGCCGATGGATGCGGGGCAGGTCGATACAGCCGTTGCGCTTGTGAATGCCGCGCCTCAGCCCAGCGCTCACAAGGTCGCCGCGGATGCGTCCGCCACGTTGCTTGACGCCCCGTCGCGCGGCACGCAACCCGCAATGGCGGCCTCGCGTGATCCGGCGGCAGCGGCATCCTTGACGCCGCTCGCATCACCGGACGATGCCGCACCCGCAGCAGTGAACGCGCCCACGGCACCGCCGCTGCCGCACGGCCACGCTGCGCCGCAGCCGGCTGCCGGCACACCGGCGCCCCGCTCCACCGCAGTGGCTGCCGCGCGCGAGCAGACCCGGCAGCTGGCCGCGCAACTCGAATCCTTCGGCAACGTGTCCGCCACCACCATCATGGCGATGCAGCGGCCGGACCACCGAACGGCCGCGCAGGGCCAGGTCTCCACGCCTCCCGCCGTGCGCATCATCGGCGCACCGGCGGTGGGCCACATTCCGGCGAGTGTGCCGGCCGCGCATCCGGACCTGCGCGTCGGCAGCGAACGCGCCCTGCCGCCGGCATTGCCGCAGCGCATCGCCCCGGCGCAGTCAGGTTCTTCCACGCTTGAAGCACCAACCGCGGCAACCGCGTCCAGCGCCGCGCCAGGCGCCGGCAGGCTGGACCGGCCCAACTCCACGCCCAGCCCGCCAGCGCCGATCCGCCTGCATGCGCAGTGGACGGCCGACGGCGTGCACCTGTGGCTCGCGCTGGACGCCGGCGTGCTGGCGCAGATGGGGCCCATCGTGGAGCAGCTGCGCCAGTGGCTGAAGCTGCAGGGCGTGCCGCTGCTGTCCCTCGTGTGCAACGGCCAGCCGGTCGATCTCGACGCCGTTGCGCGCCGCGAGAGCGACAAGGATGCCGCCGACCTTTCCAACACCTTTCCCCAGGAGAACACCGTATGGCCATCAGTACCGTGAGCCCCAGCACCGCGGTGCAGGGCAACAGCATGGGCATGGAGGACTTCCTGAAGGTGCTGCTCACGCAGCTAACCTTCCAGGATCCGCTCAAGCCCATGGACAACCAGGAGTTCATGGCGCAGATGGCGCAGTTCACCTCGCTCGAACAGACGCAGCAGCTCAACGAAAAGATGAGCCAGCTGGTGTCCAACCAGGCGGCGCTGCAGTCGGTCGGCCTGATCGGCCGCAGCGTGGACGTGACGCTGGCCAGCGGCACCTCGCTCACCGGCACCGTGACGGCGCTGTCGCTCTCGGGCGAATCGCCGGCACTGACCGTCACCACCAGCGCCGGCGCCACGCTTTCGGGCATCAGCATCAGCCAGATCTCCGCCGTCCGCGCGGCACCCACAACCACCACCACTCCCGGAGCACAGCCATGATCGGCTCGATCTACGTCGGCATGTCGGGCCTGCAGGGCTTCTCGCAAGGCCTGCGCGTCATCGCCAACAACACCACCAACATGAACACGCCGGGCTTCAAGAGCTCGTCGCTGCAGTTCGCCGACATGTTCTACAGCACCACCGGCTCGGGCAACGGCATGATGCAGGTGGGCTACGGGCTGAACACGGCCGGCACCAGCCTGAACTTCAGCCAGGGCGAGCTGCGCCAGACCGGCAACAACCTGGACCTGGCGCTGGACGGCCAGGGCCTGTTCACCTTGCGCGACTCCGGCGGCAACCTGCACTACACGCGCGCCGGCCAGTTCATCTTCAACGAGGAAGGCGTGCTGGTCAGCCGCGTGGACGGCAGCAAGGTGATGGGCATCGCCGCCGACGGCAGCCTCACGGAAATCCGCATCCAGAACCGCGCCACCGCGGCGGGCAAGGCCTCCGGCACGCTGAAATTCAGCGGCAACCTGTCCAGCACCGCCACCGACCAGACGGTCAGCGCGGTGAAGGTGATCGACAGCCTGGGCGGCGAGCACATGCTGACCGTGAAGCTGACCAACAACGGCGCCACCACGCCGGGAAGCTGGACCGTCGCGCTGATGGACGGCACCACCGTGGTGGAGTCGAAGACGCTCCAGTTCACCGACGGCCGGCCCGATGCCGTCACCGCGAAACTGAGCATGACGTACAAGCCGGCGGGTCTTCCCGATGTTCCGCTGGTGCTGGACTTCAGCACCAACGTCACCTCGTTCGCGGCCGGCAACCTGTCCACGCTGGCCTTCGCCAGCCAGGACGGCTACCTGCCCGGCACCTTGACCGGCGTGAGCTTCGACGACACCGGCACGCTGGTGATGCAGTACGACAACGGCCAGACCGTCAAGGGCGACAAGCTGTCGCTGGGCCGCTTCGACAGCCTGGACGCGGTGCAGTCGCTGGGCGGCAATTCCTTCGCCGCCACCAACAGCCTGGCCTGGCACATGGGCGGTGCGGGCGGCGGTGGCTTCGGCAAGGTGCGCTCGGGCATGGTGGAGCTGTCCAACGTGGACCTGTCGCAGGAGTTCAGCGACCTGGTCATCATGCAGCGCGGCTACCAGGCGTCCTCGCAGATCATCTCCACCGCCAACGAGATGCTGCAGGAATTGTTCAACATGAAGGGCAAGTAAGCAGTGTCCACCGTCGACGGTTCCGGCGCTGTGCCCCTGTGCTGGTGGACGCCCGCGCAGCTGGCAGCCATGGCTGCGCGGCTGCATGGGCCATGGGCCCATTGGCTCGCCGACTGGATGCCGGACGGCGGCGCGTCGCTGGCGCGCGTGCAGTGCGCGCTTGCATGGCAGGAGCCGGAGCGCCAGCCCATGGCGTGGACCGGTGCCGGCACGCGCGGCGCGGCCCAAGCATGGCTGGGCGGCACCGCCGACGGCGCGCCGCAGTGCCTGGACCTGCTGTTCGGCAAAAGCCAGGGTGGCGGCCAGGGACTGCATGCGCATTCCATGGCGCGCGGCATCGCGCCGCAAGCGC
>NZ_JACCWG010000146.1 GCF_013697775.1 Ramlibacter sp.
CGCTTGTCGCGCACGGCCTGGATGCGGTCCCAGCCGGGCCGCCCGCGCAGCGCCTGCGCGTTGCGGTCCGACACCATGATGACCTGCGGATCGGCGCGCACCACGAACTCCGGATTGAGCTTGGGGAACGGGCCGAGCGATCCGGGCACCACGTTGGCGGCGCCAACGCGCGCCAGCAGCTCGCCGATGAAGGACGATTCGCTGGCGGCATAGGGCGCACCGTTGACCTCGAAGTACACCCGCGTGCCGCGCAGCGCGGGCGGCAGCGAACGCGCCGCGGCGTCCACGCCGGCGTCGATGCGCGCCAGCAGGCGCGGCGCCTCATCGCTGCCCAGCAGCTGCCCCACCTTGCCGATCACGCGCCGCGTGCCGTCCAGCGTCTTGGGTTCCAGCGCCGCCACGTTCAGCCCCAGCCCCTGCAGGCGGCCGATGGCGCGCGACGATGCAGCCGCCAGCACCAGGTCGGGCTTGAGCGCGACGATGCGCTCGATGTTGGCATCCTCCAGCCCGCCCACGTGCGGCAGCGCGCGCACGGACTCGGGCCAGTTGGAATAGTTGTCCACGCCGACCAGGCGCGCGCAGGCGCCCAGCTCGCAGACGATCTCGGTCAGCGACGGCAGCAAGGTCACGATGCGCTGCGGCGCGTTCGGCAGTGTGATGGTGGCGCCGCGGTCGTCCACCACCTGGGTGGCGCCAGCAATGCGCATCGCGCAGGACAACAGCAACACGGTCAACAGCAGCAGCCGGCGTTTCACGGCTGACCTTTCAACAACATGGGCAGCCCGGCAGACATGAGCGTCACGCGCTCGCAGGCGCCGGCCGCCTCCTGGTTCAGGCCGCCCAGTGCATCCACGAAAGTGCGCACGTCGCGCCCCATCGGGATCACGCCCATGCCGATCTCGTTGCTGATCAGCACCAGCGGTCCCGCGCAGGCGGCAATGGCGGTGGCGATGGTCGGTTTGGCGGCGGGCGTGCCGCCGTCGTGCGGCACCGCGGGCATCAGCAGCGCGGTGAGCCACAGGGTGAGGCAATCGACGACGACCAGCGTGTCGGCGCGGCTGTGCTGGCCGATGGCGCGCGCCACCTCCAGCGGCTCTTCCACCGTGGCCATGCGCGGCACGCGTTCTGCGCGGTCGCGCCGGTGCCGCGCGATGCGCTCGCGCATCTCCTCGTCCCAGGCCTGCGCAGTGGCGATGTAGACGGCGCGATGTACAGCGGACGCGTCGAGCCAGGCCGCGGCGAGCGACTCGGCGCGCCGGGTCTTGCCGCTCTTCTGGCCGCCCAGGATCAGTTCGCTGGCGGCGACGCGCAGGTCAGCCATGCGCGCGGCTCCAGTCCAGCATGATGCGGTGCAGCTGCTCCACGCCGTCGGTGAGCGCGGCTGGCCCCGGCTGCAGGATGTCGGCCGATTTGATCTCGAACAGCTGGCCGGTGGCCACGGCCTTCACGTTCGCCCAGCCGGCGCGCGCGGCCACTTTCTCGGCGCGGAATTTCTTGCCGCACCAGGAGCCGATGATGATGTCCGGGTCGCGCCGCACGATCTCGGCGCCGTCCGCGATGATGCGGTCCTTGCCCATGGGCTGCAGCGCGAGTTCGGCGAAGCAGTCGTCCCCGCCCGCGATGCCCGCCAGCTCGGACACCCAGCGGATGGCGCTGATGTGCGGCTCGTCCCACTCCTCGAAGTACACGCGCGGCCGGCGCGCGAGCGCCCGGCCGGCCACCTCGATCTCCAGCAGCCGCGCGCGCATGCCTTCGAGCAGGCGCACGCCCTGCGCCTCCTGGCCCACCATCGCCGCGACCTGGTACAGCATGGAGAAAATCTCCTGTACGCTGCGCTGGTTGAAGATGGTGACCTGCACGCCTTTTCTCACCAGCGCACTGGCGATGTCGGCCTGCAGGTCGCTGAAGCCGAACACGCAGTCCGGCTCCAGTTCCAGGATCTTGTCGATCTTGGCCGAGAGAAAGGCGCTGACCTTGGGCTTCTCTTCGCGCGCACGGCGCGGGCGCACCGTGTAGCCGGAGATGCCCACGATGCGCGCCTGCTCGCCCAGCAGGTACAGCCACTCCGTCGCCTCCTCGGTGAGGCAGACGATGCGTTGCGGACCTTTTGGAATCGACAGCATGGTTCGAGCTTACTTCGGCTGCCAGCGCAGGGTCATGAAGACGCCCCGGCCCGGCTGGTTGTAGCCGTAGGAGGTTTCGTAGTGCCGGCCGGTGAGGTTGTTCACCTTGGCCTGCACGCTCCAGTCGGGCGCGAACTGCCAGTCGGCGAACACGTCCACCGTGGTGTAGGCGCCCAGCGGGATGCGGTTGGACGTATCGTCGAAGCGCGAGCCCACGTGCAGCAGCGAGCCGCCGAAGCGCCAGGCGCCCATGCGGTAGTCGGCGGCCACCTGCAGCTGCTGCTCGGCGCGACGCGGCAGCTGCTTGCCGCTGACCTCGTTGCGCGGGTCCAGGTGCTCGTAGTTGGCGTTCAGGCCCAGCTTGTCGAACTTGCCTTCGTAACCCAGCGACCAGCCCTCGATGCGCACGTGCGGGATGTTCACCGGCAGCGTGGTGTTGGTCATGAAGCCGCGGATGCGGTTGTCGAAGCGCACCAGCTTCACCTCGTGCTCGCCGCTCTGCCAGGTGATGCCCAGGTCGGTGCTCTTGCCGCGTTCGGGCTGCAGCGCCGGGTTGCCGAAGTTCGGGAAGTACAGCTGGTTGAACGAGGGCGCCACGAACGAGGTGCCGTGCGAGCCGTGCACCCGCCAGTTCGGCGTGATCTTGTAGCCGTAGCCGGCGAACCAGGTGTCGGCCGTGCCGAACTGCGAGTTGCGGTCACGCCGCACGTTGGCCTGCCAGCTGTGGTTGCCGGCGCTGCCATTGAGCCCGCCGAACACCGAGTCGATGCTGCGCTCGGTGACGTCGTAGGCGGTGGAAGCCTCGATCTTCTGCACGCGCCGCTCCAGGCCGGCCACCGCCACCCCGATGGGCGTGTCGACGTCGTTCTGCCAGGTCCATTGCGATTGCCTGGTGCGGAAGTAGCCCGGGAAGCTGGATTCGATGGTGTTGGCGACGTCGTTGCCCTGCGAAAAGCGCAGCTCGGTGCGCCAGGACGGCAGGATGCGGCCCTTCACGCCGGCGTGCGCGGTCAGCGCGCGGATCGCGGTGCGCGCGTTGAAGCCGGGGCCGTCGTCGTAGTTGCTGATGCCGTCGGAGTGCAGCAGGCCGGCGTCCACGCTCCAGTCCTTGGACAGCTCGTACTTCACCGTGCCATTGACGGCGTCCTGGCGGAACGGGTCGATGTCGGGATTGTGGTTGCCGAAGGAGACATAGGGCTTGGTGGCGTCCATGCCCCGTTCGCGCTGGCGCTGCACACCGAACGAATAAGTGAGCGGGCCCTGCCCGCCAGCCACGCCGGCCGACGCGGTGAAGTGGTGCAGGCTGCCCACGGTGATCGCCGCGTTGGGGTGGAAGCCTTCGCGGCCCTTGCGCGTGAAGATCTGCACCACGCCGCCCACGCCCTCGCTGCCGTACAGCGCGGAAGCCGGACCCTTGAGGACTTCGATGCGCTCGATCATCTCCACGGGAATCGTCTCCCAGCTCGGCGTGCCCGCCGTGGCGGAGCCGAGCCGCACGCCGTCGACCAGCAGGATGGTGTGGCGGTTCTCGGCACCGCGGATGAAGATGCTGGAAGTCTTGCCGCGGCCGCCGTTGGCGGCCATCTGCACGCCGGCCGTGCGCGCGAGCAGCTCGGGCAAGGTGCGCGCGGAAGCGGCCTCGATCTGGTCGCGGTCGATCACCTTGACATCGCTCACCAGCGCGTCGGCGCGGGTGGCGGTGCGGGTGGCGGTGACCACGGTGTCAGGAAGTGTCGGAGCGCTTTGCGCGTGGACGGACGGAAGCGCGGCGGCGACTGCCAGGGGCAGTGCGGCCATGCGCAGGCGATGCACGGTCGTTGTCATGAAATGGAAGCACAAGTTTCTTGGCCCTCGCCGGCTTCCCCGCCGGCATGATGGGCATCACAGCCGCGGCGCTTGCGCACCACGGCCACCGTGTTGGCCGGTATCCGGGCTGGCGGACTTGGCTCCACCGCCTTCCCAGGCCCGCTGTTTCAGGCGGGCCCAGTGGCTATGTGATGGAGCTGGAACGCGCTGTGGGCGCGCTCCCGTCCGCTTACCGTTGCGGGGGCAGCGCAGGTTGGCAGCGGCCTTGGCGGCACGCGCTTCCTGCTTCCCGTTGAACTGCGGCATGCGAACCACACCGCGAGCACCAACCTTTTGATTTTAGATGAGTTTCTGAAACAAAACCCTACAATGGACTGCGATGGCAAGCGCTTCCCAGATCGATCAACTCGTGGACCGTGTCGAACGGTTGCTGGTGCGCTATGAGGAACTGCAGCGCACCAACGCGCTGCTCACCGAGCAGATGGAGTTGCTCACGCAGGAGCGCGATTCGCTCAAGTCGCGCCTGTCGGCCGCCCGCTCACGCGTGGACGCGCTGCTGGAGCGCCTGCCCGACCTGAAGTCCGCCGCGTGAGGCCGGACGCATGAAGCAACTCGAAGTCCAGATCATGGGCCAGAGCTACCTGCTCGGCTGCCCCGAGGGCGGCGAGCAGCGGCTGCTGGAAGCGGTGGAGAAAGTCGACACCGCCATGTGCCGCATCCGCGACGCGGGCAAGGTCAAGGCCCGCGACCGCATCGCGGTGCTGGCCGCGCTGAACCTGGCGTTCGACCTGGCGGATCGGGGCACGGTGCCGGCGCCCGTTGCCCGCACCGGCATCAGCCTGGGCCACAACGACGCTCCCGCTTCGGAAGATCCCCACCTGGCCGGTCTGCTGAGCCGCCTGGACGGCGCATTGGGCGACGACGGCCGGCTGATCTGAGCCTTTCGCACTTCAATCCCAGCACGGAAGGAAGTCGCGTTCTGCCGCAAAAGCGGTCCCCCGTAACTACATCGATTGACTGCGTTGCGTAACGCCGTCTAACATTCTTTACGGGGTGGGGTTTTTCGGAAACCTTTTTTGCAACACAGGCCGTCCCTTCACAGGGCCGGCCTTTTTAATTAGCCATCGCAGAATGATCATCGAAAGTCTCGCAGCCAGTTTCCCGTCGAGGAAAGTCTCCAACGCCGATGTTGTTGAGCTGATTGGCCAGCACTCGCAAGGTTTTGACGGAAATCTCGACAAGGGATTGCGCATCGTCAAGACCTTGCTGGACCGCAGCGGATTGGTCAACCGCAACTGGTGCGCCGAAGACGAGCGGCCCATCGATCACCTGGGCAAGGCGGTGTCGGACGCACTCGACAGTTCCGGCTTCACCCCGAAGGACGTCGACCTGTTCGTCTATGTGGGCATCGGCGGCGGCTTCCGGGAACCCGCCAACAGCTACATGGCCGCCAAGGCGCTGGGCTTCACCCGGGCGGAATGCTTCGACGTGATCGATGCATGCATGAGCTGGACGCGCGCGATGTCGCTGGTCGACAGCCTGTTTAAGACCCGTTCTTATCGCAATGCGATGATCGTGAACGCCGAATTCCACATGCAGCCGGGCGGCCCGATGTTTCCCAACTACGCGTTGGAGAACACGGAGCAGTTGGAATACGCTCTACCGACGTTCACCATCGGCGAGGCGGCCACGGCAACTCTGCTGCTGCCGGACGATCCGGGCAACTTCAACTTTACCTTCCACAGCAAGCCCGAGTATGCGGACCTGTGCACGATTCCCTTCGACGGATACGAAGGCTTTTGCGCAGACAACTACCACATCGGGCGGCTTGGCCCCGGTCGCTTTACGGCGATGGGCGCCAAGATGCACCAGCAGCTGGAGCAGGGGCTTCCATTCGTCCTGCAGGGTGTGAATGCCGATGAGTTCGACGTTGCGTTCACCCACACCTCGTCACAAACGGAGTGGGCGCGCGCTTGCGAGAAGTTCGGCATCGGCGACAAGATCTATCATGTGTACCACCGCACCGGAAACGTCGTGTCGGCTTCGATCCCCGCGGCTATAGCGCTGGCCCGCGAGGCGGGGCGGCTCAAGAAGGGGGACCGGGTCCTTTCGTGCATGGGAAGTGCCGGGCTGTCGTTCAACGCCACGCGTTTCCGTTTCTAGCTCCACGGCACGATCATGAGTTTGCGAAACCTCAATCCATATGCGGCATTCAACAGAATGCTGGTGCAGACCACGCAGATCTCTGCGGGACTGATTCTGGCCCTTGGCACCCTTGGTCTCGCAAGCCACGTCCTGTACGGATTCTTCTGGCTGCGCTTGTACCCGGCCGACTATGAGAACCTGTCGTTGCGCATCTTCGGCGCGCTCACCTGTTTTCTTCTGCTGCTGAACAAGTGGTGGTCGCCGTTCTGGAAGAGGCTCCTGCCGTGGTACTGGTTCCTTGTGGTCCTGTACACCTTGCCTTTCTTCTCGACCTACCTCCTGCTGATCAGCGATTACGCCATCGGTCGCTCGATGATGATGATGGCGATGCTGTTCCTTCTGATCACCGTGTTGCCGCACCCTGTGGTGATGATCGTCAACCTGATCGCCGGGATGGTGCTGGGCATCGGGTGGGCCTACCACACCCTGCCGAACTTCTCCTCGCTGGGCCATGGGCAGCTGACCACCGTCCACCTGCCGATGTTCATCTTCACCATCACGGCGAGCCTCATCTTCAGCCGCAGCAACCTGAAAGGCATCTTGGCGCAGGAGCGCATCAAGGCCGTGGAAGCGCTGGCGCTGGCCGGCTCGATCGCCCACGAAATTCGTGGCCCGCTCGGCCAGCTCAAGGCGAGCTTGGGGACCATCGGCGGCAAGCTGCCGCAGCCCAGTGCCAGCGGCAAGGCGCAGGCCATACCTCCGCATGACCTCGACGCGCTGTACCGCGAGCTCGCGCAGAGCAAGATCGCCATCGAGCGCGGGCTGCAGGTGATCGCGATGACGCTGGACGAGGTGCACGCCAAGCCCATCGACCCGGCCAGTCTGACCTACCTGTCGGCCGCCGTCGCCACGCGCAAGGCGGTGGAGGAATTCGGCTACGAAGGCTCGGCCGAACGCGAGAAGGTCACCATCGACGTGGTGCGCGACTTCACCTTCAAGGGCGACGAGACCCGCTACGTCTTCATCCTGTTCAACCTGCTGAAGAACGCCGCCTACTACTTCAAGCAATACCCCCAGGCCCGCGTCACCATCACCATCGCGGACCATACGGTGGCGGTGCGCGACACCGGCCCCGGCATGAGCCCGCAGGCGCTGGCGCGCCTGTTCGAGCCGTTCCAGACCGCCGGCAAGGCGGGCGGCACCGGCCTCGGCCTGGCGTTCTGCAGACGCACCATGCGCAGCTTCGGTGGCGACATCACCTGCGAGTCGGTCCAGGGCAAGTTCACGCGCTTCGTGCTGCAGTTCCCGAAAGTGAGCGAGCAGGACATCGCTGGCCACAGCCGCGACGTGCAGGAGCGCGCCGTCACCCTGTTCCGCGGCAAGCGCCTGCTGGTGGTGGACGACATGCCCGCGCTGCGGCAGACCGCGCGGGCGCTGCTGGAGCCGCTGGGCGCGCAGCTGGACGAGGCCGAGAACGGTGAGGTGGCGCTGCGCATGCTGGCCGCCGCCAGCTACGACGCCGTGGTGCTGGACCTGAGCATGCCGGTGCTCGATGGCTATGCCACCGCGGCCAGCATCCGCTCGGGCTCGATTGCCGGCAAGGAGTACATGCCGATCGTCGCCTACACGGCGGAGTCGCCGCATTCGGCGCGCATCAAGCTGGAGAAGGTCGGCGTGACCGCCTTCGTGCAGAAGCCCTGCGGCCAGATCGACCTGCTGGACGCTCTGTGCCGCGCCGCCGAAGACGGCGAGCGGCGCGCCTCGGCCGCGCGCGCCTCGGCCTCGCTGGCCGGCAAGACCATCCTGCTGGCCGACGACCAGGCCTTCAACCGCAAGTTCCTGCGCGCGCTGCTGCACGAGCGCGGCGTGCACGTGCTGGAAGCGTGCACCGGCCAGGAAGTGCTGGACCGGCTGCGCGAGGCGGCCCACGTGGACGCGGTGCTCACCGACATCAACATGCCGGGCCTGAACGGACTGGACGTCACCCGCGCCATCCGTGCCATGCCGCCGCCGCACGGCACGACACCGGTGATCGCGCTGACCGCGCACTCCGACGAAGCGATGGTCGAGGCCGCCCGCGCCGCCGGCATGAACGATTTCGTGGTCAAGCCGGTGGAGCCTTCGGACTTCTTCGAGAAGCTCAGTCGGCAGCTGCTGGTGAACGGCGCCGTGCCCGTGCAAGCGGCGCTGCCGCGGCCTCCAGCCTCGGGCGCGGCCGGGCCCGAGTCGCTGCTGGACCCGTCGCGGCTGCAAGCCATGCTGCAGATGGACATGGTGCAAAGCGCGCTGGACGACACCGGGCTGCTGCTGCGCAAGCTCGACGCCTGCGTGCAGGACCGCAACTTCGCCGACATGCGCGAGGTGATGCACTCGCTGGTGGGCATTGCCGGCGAGATGGGTGCACGCGCCCTGCACCGCAAGCTGCGCAGCCTGTACGCGTTCATCGCAGAAGAAGGCCAATGGCCCGCCGAGGAGGACTGGCTCGCGCAGCTGCACGTGCTGTACAGGCAGACCGAATGCGCGATGCAGGCCGAACACGCGGAAGACAAGCTGGCCGTCGGCTGACCCGCGCGGACGGCAATAAAAAACGCCGGAGCAAGTCCGGCGTTTTTTATGGAATAGGCGTCTGCAAGTGCCACCGGACCGGCATCCTGAACCAGGGTTCAGGTGGGCGAGGTCAACTTGGCATTGGGTTCATCTGACGCGAGATGATCACGCTCGCCAAGCGATGTTCCAAGCCCGTGCTCAAAGAGCATTGGTTCAAGGAAATATAAAGCCCGATGCACACCGCAGACGAGCCCATTGTACGTCGCTGGAATCGGCGCGTGCGGCAAAACCATCCTGCTTCGCACGTGTTGCGCGGCATGCCTTGACATCCCGCGAGCCAGCCCAACCACGGCCACGTGACAGGGCCGGCTGCGACAATCGCGGCGATGCCGCTCGAACTCCAACTCATTCTCGAACTGGCCCTGCTGGGCGTGTGCACGGGCTTCCTCGCGGGGCTGCTGGGCATCGGCGGCGGCATGATCATGGTGCCGTTCCTCACCATCATCCTGTCCAACCGCGGCGTGGTGGGCGACCTGGCGGTCAAGATGGCGATCGCCACCTCGATGGCCACCATCATTTTCACCTCGGTGTCCAGCGTGCGTGCCCACCACAAGCGCGGCGCGGTGCGCTGGGACATCGTGCGGCTGCTGGCGCCGGGCATCGTGATCGGCAGCATCGCGGGCAGCATGGGCGTGTTCGCGCTTCTGAAGGGCAGCACCCTGGCCATCGTGTTCGGCCTGTTCGTCGGCTTCTCCGCCACGCAGATGTTCCTGGACAAGAAGCCCAAGCCCACGCGCCAGCTGCCGGGAACCGCGGGCACCCTGGCGGTAGGCGGCGGCATCGGCTTCCTCTCGGGCCTGGTGGGCGCGGGCGGCGGCTTCATCAGCGTGCCCTTCATGGCCTGGTGCAACGTGGCGATCCACAGCGCGGTCGCCACCTCCGCCGCGCTCGGCTTCCCGATCGCCGTGGCCAACGTGGCCGGCTACATCGCCAGCGGCCTGAAGCTCACCGGCCTGCCGCCCGGCTCGTTCGGCTACATCTGGCTGCCCGGGCTGGTGACCATCGCCCTGTGCAGCGTGGTGACGGCGCCGCTCGGGGCAAAGCTGGCGCATGCGCTGCCGGTGGGCAAGCTCAAGCGCGTGTTCGCAAGCATCCTGTACCTGCTGGCGGCCTACATGCTCTACAAAGGCGTGTTCGGCGCCTGAGCGCAGCATGCCTGCAGCCGGCCCGAACGCGGGCATGTGCGCGCGCCGCTTTCAGGCGCCTCCGATGCCGACCGTCACCTTGCCGGTGCCCTCGCATTCGGGGCAGCCCATGCCCTGGAACGTGCCCGTGCCGCCGCAGGATGGGCAGACGTTCTCGCCGGAGCCTGGCGCGCCGGCCGGCTGGTCGGACGCGCCGGGCGAGGCGGAGGGGGCCATGTCGATGGCAGCGCCCGGGTCCTCTTCGCCCGCCGCCGAGGTGGCGAGATCCAGCGGCTCACCGGTGGAAGGGGAAGGCGCGGCAGGCAAGTTTTTGGCGGTCATGGGGGTGAAGGGAAAGCAGTTGCGGCAATCGTAGGCAGCCGAGTGCCGCAAACGCGTAGGACGGGGCGCAGCCAAGGCAGAATGTGCAACGTGCCAAGCCTGATCCGCGCTGCCCTGCCCTCCGACGAACCCGCCTGGCGCAAGCTCTGGCGCGGCTATTGCAAGTTCTACGGCGTCACGCTGCCAGACGAGGTGACGGCGCGCACCTGGAAACGCATTCTGGACCCCGATTCGGCCGTGATGTGCATCGTGGCCGAACTGCAAGGCAAGGTCTGCGGCTTCGCCCACTGCGTGGTGCACGAGAACACCTGGGAAGCCCAGCCCGTGTGCTACCTGGAGGATCTGTTCGTCGCGCCCGCCGCGCGCGAGCGCGGCGTCGCCCGCTCCCTGCTCGAATGGCTGCGCAACGCCATGCGCGCCGAGGGCTGGGCGCGCCTGTACTGGATGACGCGCGCCGACAACGTCGCCGCGCGCCGGCTGTACGACCAGTTCGCCCAGGCCGACGGCTTCGTGCGCTACGTCATCCTCGACCGATGAACCCGCAGCCCGGCCGCTCGCTGCGCTGGCGCCTGTTCCTGCTGGCCGCCGGCGGGCTGCTGCCGCTGGCCCTGGTGATGGCGGGCGCCGTCGGCTACCTGGTGCACGAGCGGCGCATCGAGACGCAGCGCTCGGCGCTGGATCTGGCGCGCGCGCTGGCCACCGCCGCAGAGGCGCAGCACCGCGCCGTGATCGGCGTGCTGGAGAGCATGGCCGAGTCCGACGACCTGCGGCCGGACCGGCTGCACGTCTTCCACGGCCTGGCGCGCCGCGTCGCCCAGCAGCAGAGCTGGCGGGCGGTGCTGGTGGCCGACACCAACGGCCGCATCGTGATGAATTCGTCGCAGCCGATCGGCAAGACCGAGGCCACGCCCGTGGATGTCGACAGCATGCGCCGCGCGCTGTCCGGCCGCGAGCCGGTGGTGGGCAGCGTGTCCGAAGGCCGGTTCACGCGCGGGCCCGCGTTCGCGGTGCGGGTGCCGGTGCTGCGCGAGGGCCAGCTCGCCTTCGTGCTGTCGGCGGTGGTGCCGGTGGAGCGGGTGCAGGGCATCATCACGCGGCAGGACATTCCCGATTCCTCGGTGGTGGGCATCTTCGACGCCGGCGGCAACCGCGTGGTGCGCTCGCGGGCCAACCGGCTGGCCCGCGCCTCGCCCTCGCTGCAGGCGCTGATGGACACGCCCGCGCAGGAAGGGATGGGCCCCGCCTACACACTGGAGGGCGACCGCAGCTACACCGGTTTCCACCGCCTCCCGCTGTCGGGATGGGCCGTTGCCGTCGGCATTTCCGCGCGGGAGGCCGACCAGCGGGTGTACGGCCTGCTCGGCGCCGTGCTGCTGGGGCTGCTCGCCTCGCTTGGGTTGTCCGTCGCCGTCGCGGGCTACTTCGCACGACAGATCAGCCAGCCGATCGACCAGCTGAAATCCGCCGCGGCGGCACTGGGCAGGGGCGAGCCGGCGCAGGTGCCGCAGCTCGGCGTGGCGGAACTCGACGAGGTGGGCGCCGCCCTCACCCTGGCCGCGGCCGAGCGCGACCGCGGGGCCCAGGAGCGGCGCGCAGCCGAGCTGGAGCGCGAAGCGCTGCTTGCGCGCGTCACCCAGGCGCTGCAGGAGGCCGAGGAGGCCGGGCGCGGCAAGGACGAATTCCTGGCCATGCTCGGCCACGAGCTGCGCAACCCGCTCGCGCCCATCGCCACCGCCTTGTATCTGATGGAGCGCAAGGGCGACGCGCGCACCAGCCACGAGCGCGCCATCGTGCAACGGCACCTGGCGCACGTGACGCGCCTGGTCGACGACCTGTTGGACGTCTCGCGCATCACGCGCAAGCGGCTGGCCATGCGCTTCGCGCCGGTGCGGCTGGCCGCGATCGCCGAGCAGGCCGTGCAAGGCATGGGCTCCGCCCTGCAGGGCCGCCTGCTGCGGATGGAAGTGGCGCCCGATGCCGCCGAGCTCTGGGTATCGGCCGACGAGGCGCGGCTGGCACAGGTGCTGGGCAACCTGCTGGGCAACGCCGTCAAGTTCACCGGGCCGCAAGGCCGCATCACGGTGCGGCTGCGGCGCGACGGCGACGCCGCCGAACTGGAAGTGGCCGACGACGGCGTCGGCATGGCGGCGCCGGTGCAGGAGCACGTGTTCGACCTGTTCTACCAGGCGCCGCAGGGCATCGACCGCG
>NZ_JACCWG010000160.1 GCF_013697775.1 Ramlibacter sp.
GCCGCCGGGCGTGCGGCGCGCGCGCAGGCCGAGCACGAGCGCAAGGCGCAGGCCGCGCACGTAGCGGCAGGCGAGGAAGCGGCGAACCGCGCCGCGTACGCGCACAAGGTCGCCGAAGCCGAGGCACGGCAGGCGAAGGCCGGCAAGCGGCAGGCCGAGCGCAAGAAGCCGGCGGCCTCCGCGCTGCCGCCGCCGCAGTAACGCCAACCCTGGCTCAGCCTTCCAGCGGCTCCAGCTTCAAGATCAGCAGCGACAGGTTGTCGCCGCCGCCGCGCGCGCGCGAACGCGCCTTCTCGATCAGGAACTCGGTCGCTTCGCGCGGCGACAACGACGACAGCACCGAACCCAGCTCGTTCGGGCTGAAGTAGTGCCACACGCCGTCGCTGCAGGCCAGCAGGATGTCGCCCGGGCGCAGCCGGTCGATGCTGTGCACGTCCATCGGCGGGTCTTCCTCGGCGCCCAGGCAGCCCATCAGGATGTTGGACTGCGGGTGCACGTTGGCCTCCTCCTCGGTCAGCTCGCCGCGGTCCACCATCGTCTGCACGTAGGAATGGTCCATGGTGCGCCGCACCAGCTTGCTGCCGTGGAAGTGATAGATGCGCGAATCGCCGGCGTGCGCCCAGTGGCATTCGCCGTCGGCCTGGATCAGGAACACGGCGATGGTGCTGTGCGGCTCCTGCTCGGCCGAGATGGCGGTCAGCTTGATGACCAGGTGCGCTTCCTGGACGATCTGCTTGAGCAGCGAGGGCGCGTCGTCGTGATCGGGCGAGAAGCGCTCGAACAGCTGGCGCGCGGTCATCATGACCTGGTCGGACGCCTTGCGCCCGCCGCTGCGCCCGCCCATGCCGTCGGCCACGACGCCCAGCACACAGCCGGTGATGCGGGGGTGGGACAGCAGGGCGATCTGGTCCTGCTGGTACTCGCGGTCACCCTTGTGGATGCCGGTGGATGCGTTGAGTCGATAGCCCTTGGCCATGGTGGGAACGTCCCTCGGCCCGAAGCGGGCCTTCGCTCGATTATTGCCTGCGAAACACGTATTATCGAGCGAGTCCTGCCGCGCCAGCGCCCCATCTTGGAATCCAATCTGCACTCACCCGAGCGGCGCCTGATCGAGCTGCGGATCGAACACGCCGACCTCGACGCCATGGTCGACCGCGTGGCCGAACAAAGCCCGGTCGACGAACTCATGCTGCGCCGCCTGAAGAAGCGCCGGCTCGCGCTGCGCGACGAGATCGCGCGCCGCGAACTCGCGCTCGACCCCAAAGAACCCGCCTGATGATGCCCCCACGTTCCCCCACTGCGTGTGGGTCACTGCCCCCCGAGGGGGCCGCAGCCGCCTTGGGGCGGCCCGGCGGCGGCTGATGGAACTGGAGCAATCCGCCCGCGAGGCCTTCGCGCCGCACGGCGTGCTGTCGCGCGCTGCCGAGGCGTTCCGCCCGCGCGACGCGCAGACCGACATGGCGGTCGCGGTGGCGCGCACCATCGCCCATGGCGGCGCGCTGGTGGTCGAGGCCGGCACCGGCGTCGGCAAGACCTTTTCGTATCTCGTGCCCGCGCTGCTGAGCGGCGAACGCGTGCTGGTGTCCACCGCCACCAAGACCCTGCAGGACCAGCTGTTCGGCCGCGACCTGCCGCGGCTGGTGGAGGCGCTGGGCGTGCCGGTGCGCACGGCGCTGCTCAAGGGCCGCGGCAGCTACCTGTGCACGCACCGGCTCGAGTTGGCGCGGCGCGACGGGTCGCTGCCCGACCGGGCTTCGGTGCGCGCGTTGGCCAAGGTGGAGGAATGGGCGCAGGCCACGCGCACCGGCGACCTGGCGGAAATGCCGGGCCTGGACGAACGTTCGCCGGTGATTCCGCTGGTGACCTCCACGCGCGAGAACTGCCTGGGTTCGCAATGCCCGAAATTCCGCGGCTGCCACGTCAACGCGGCGCGGCGCGAAGCGCTGGCGGCCGACGTGGTGGTGGTCAACCATCACCTGTTCTTCGCTGACCTTGCGGTGCGCGAATCCGGCATGGCCGAACTGCTGCCCAGCGTGCGCGTGGCCATCTTCGACGAGGCGCACCAGCTGAACGAAACCGGCATCCAGTTCCTGGGCGAGCACCTGGGCACGGGCCAGGTGCTGGACTTCGCGCGCGACATGCTCGGCGCGGGCCTGCAACTGGCGCGCGGCCTGGCCGACTGGCAACAGGCCGCGGGCACCACCGAGCGCGCCGCGCGCGACCTGCGCC
>NZ_JACCWG010000212.1 GCF_013697775.1 Ramlibacter sp.
GCCCGAGGCCGCAGCGCCTGGCGCGTCTCGTCCGGCAGGGTTCGGCCCACGCGCTCGGGCCGCTGCCTCCGCTGCCTCCGCTGCCGCCGAGGCAGCGAGCGCCGCAACAGGGCGCTGAACGCGGGCGTGGACACAAGGCGCGCCGCTAGCGCCGCCAGTCACACGTCGCAAGAAGCGCCTTCGGCTCAGCCCATGCGCTGAAGGCGTGCCGCCTCTTCCATGCGCGCGTCCTCGATCTCCCGCAGCAACGCGGAGAGATCGACCGCGCCGGGCGTCGGCGCGTAGCGGCCGGTCAGCGGCATGTCCGGCACCAGCAGGCCGCGCGTGTAAAGCGTCCAGATCTCCGGGCCGTACTGCGTGGCCAGCAGGGCCGGGGCATAGCGGCCGAAGAAGGTGCGCAGGTTGTTGACGTCGCGCAGCAGCATGCGCGGTGCGTGGCTGTTGCCCGCCGCGTCCACCGCCTGCGGCAGGTCGATGATCACCGGCCCGTCCGCCGCCAGCAGGATGTTGAATTCCGACAGGTCGCCGTGGATCACGCCGGCGCACAGCATGCGCACCACTTCGCCGATCAAGGTCGCGTTGTGCTGCAGTGCATCGGCCTGGCTGAAGTTCAGGTCGTTCAGGCGCGGCGCGGCGTCGCCCTGGTCGTCCACCACCAGCTCCATCAGCAGCACGCCGTCGTGGAAATTGCTGGGCCGCGGCACGCGCACCCCGGCTGCCGCCAGGCGGTACAGCGCATCGACCTCGGCGCTTTGCCACGCAGCTTCCTGCTGCTGGCGGCCATAGGTGGTGCGCTTGGCCATGGCGCGCGCCTGGCGGCTGTTGCGGACCTTGCGGTTCTCGGTGTAGTCCACCGCCTGGCGAAAGCTGCGCTTGTTGGCTTCCTTGTAGATCTTGGCCGCGCAGGTCTCGCCGCCGCAGCGCACCACGTAGACATCGGCTTCCTTGCCGCTCTTGAGCTGGCGCAAGACGGTGTCGATGAGGCCTTCGGCCAGGAGGGTTTGGAGGCGGTCGGGGGTTTTCACCGCCCGATTGTCGGGCTATTGCGGGCGGGGCATGCGCAAGCGCGCTCTCAGTCCACCTTGATGCCGCTGGCCCGCAGCGAGCGCTGCCACTCGCCCTGCTCGATGGCGATCTGGTCCGCCAGTGCGCGCGGCGTGCTGGCGACGGCGGTCATTCCGGCGGCAGCCAGCGACGCACCGACCTGCGGGCTGCGCACAGCCGCCTGGACCACGCTCGAGGTGTCTTCCAGCACGGCCGCCGGTGTGCGGCCAGGCATGAAGAACGCGAACCATTCGCGCATCACCAGCTCCTTGTATCCCTGCTCGGCGAAGCTGGGCACCTGCGGCAGATAGGCGCTGCGATTCACCCCAGAGGTGGCGATCACGCGCAGCTTGCCCGCGGCATGAGGTTCCCGCAGCAGCCCTTCCGGCAGGATGAGCGACGAGAGCTGCCCGCCCATCAGGGCCGCCAGTGCCGGCGGCCCTCCCGGGTAAGCCACGTGCTGGCAGTCCAGCTGCGCCCCGCCGAACAGCGCCGCGCCCAGCAGGTGCGGCAGCGTCCCGGTGCCGGGCGAACCGTAGTTGGCCAGCGCCGGATGGCGCCGCATCCACGCGAGCAGGCCCGTGACGTCGCGCACCTCCGGCGGCACCGCCGGCCCGAGGGCCAGGCCCAGCGTCGCTTCGGCGGCCAGCGTGAGCGGCCTGAGATCGGCGGCGGGGTCGTACCCGGGCTTGGTGAAGAGATAGGGATACACCGTTGCCACCGCGCCCTGCGCCAGCAGCAAGGCGGAGCCATCGGCCGGCGCCTGCATCAGGGCGTTGACGGCGATGCGGCCGGCTGCGCCCGGCCGGTTGTCCACCACGACGCCGGCCGGATAGGCCGAAGCGAGCTGCACGGCAACCCGCCGTGCGATGAGGTCCGGGATGCTGCCGGCCGGCCCGGTGCAGAAGATGTGCAGCGCGCGCGGAGCAGCCTGCGCCTGGGCCATGTCGGCGCCGAGCGCCAGGAAGGCGCCCAGTCCGGCGGCGCGCTGCAGGAAGTGCCTGCGTGGAAGGCAAGGGCGGTACATGGCAATTCCCAGTTTGGAAGCAAGGCGGCCGCGCGTCAGCGCCGCGCGCTCGTCAGCAGAAGTTCATTCGGACCCACCCAGCCGTCGGCGGTGGTGAAGGCGTCCAGGCGCTGCGCGATGTCGGCCCACGCGGCCTCGGCAGCCGCCGGCGGCAGGCCGGCCAGGACCTGCTGGACGGGGCCGCCGGCGCTGCGCACGAAGCGCACGTAGTCAGCCGTCGAAGGGAGCCGGAACGGCGCCTGCACAACGGTAGTGGTGGCGTCGCGGAATCCTGCGGCGCTGAACAGCGCATCGAGCAGGCCCGGCTTGCCCAGGCTCAGCAAGCCGCCCGGCTGGTACGGGTCGCGCGGGGGCATGCCGGCATGGCGCAACGCGGTGGACATCAGGATGCCGATGCACGGGTTGTTCTCGGGCCGGGAGAACACCAGGGTGGCGATCCCGCCGCCCGGGCGCAGCGCGCGGTGCATTTCCCGCAGGCCCTGCAGCGGATCGGGAAAGAGCATCAGACCCAGGCGGCAAACGGCGGCATCGAAGGGCGGGTCCTCCAGCAGCAGCTGCTCGCCATCCGCCACCCGCGTCGCGACCCGGTGGTACCCGGCGTGGTCGAGCCGCTGGCGGGCCAGCGCCAGGATGGCCGGCGACAGGTCGGTCGCCAGCACGAAGCCCTGCTCGCCCACGCGCTGCGCGATGGCCAGGGTCTGGTCGCCCGCACCGGCCGCCACGTCGAGCACGCGCGCGCCGGGGCCGATGCCGGCCCCGGTGAGCATCGCCTGCGTGGCGTCGGCCAGCCAGGCACGGATCTGCGCCGTGTGGTCGTCCCAGCCGCCGGCGGACTGGTCCCACTGGGCGCGCACGGACGACTTGAAGGATTCCGGCCCGGAGTTGCCGACGGACATGGTGCGGGCCGATCACGGAGATGAAGAGAGCTTCAGTGTGCCGAGGTCGCGCCGCCTGCGGAAGTCGCGTCTTTGCATAAGGGGGCCGCATGTTTGCGGGGGTGCACTGCGCTGCCGGCGTCGTTTCCGCCACCGGCAAGCCCGGTGGTAACCTCGACGGATGAGTTCACTGGCCAGTCGTTTTCGCCAAGCCGGGCTGCACCGCCCGCGCCTCCTCGTTGCCGCAGCGGTGGGGGCGGCGGCATTCTTCTTGCTGCCCCAGGAATGGACGTTCACCGCGCGTGCGCTGGTTGCCTGGAACCTGGGCGTGTGGCCTTACCTGGCGGCACTGGTCTGGCTGATGCTGCGCTCGACCACCGAAGGCGTGCGCGGGATCGCCAGCCAGGAGGACGCCAGCAGCGCCGGATTGATGGTGCTGATGTGCGGCGCTGCAGTCCTGAGCCTGGCAGCGATCGTGGTGGAACTGGCCCATGGGCGCGACGCCGGGGAAACGCCGATGTTCGTCTATGGCGTAACCGTGCTGACGGTGGTGGGCTCGTGGTTTCTTCTGGGCGCGCTCTACACGTTCCACTACGCGCACCTGTATTACTCCGCGCCCGCCAACCGCCTGCCGCTGCACTTTCCGGACGCGCTCAAATCCCCGTCCTACATCGACTTCATGTACTTCGCGTTCACCCTCGCCGTCGCCGTGCAGACCTCGGACGTCGCGGTGCGGACCACCGCCATGCGGGCAACGGTGCTGGTGCAGTCGGTGCTGAGCTTCTTCTTCAACCTGGCCATCCTGGGCCTGTCGATCAACATCGCCGCGAGCATGGCAAGCGCGCATTGAGCTGACCCGCGCGCGCGCCAGTCCCGCTGGCTATGGAGATTCTGAAGAAGTCCACCGAGGCGTAGGCTGCTGCGTTGCGATTGCATCAAACGCGGAGGCGGTGGATGAAGCAGATGACGCTGGCCAATGGCGGCTTCGAGCGGTACGGCAAGACCACGAAGCG
>NZ_JACCWG010000214.1 GCF_013697775.1 Ramlibacter sp.
ATCAGCGCGCACAGCTCGCTCCAGGGGATCACCCGGTCCATCTCGGCCAGGAAGGCCGCCCGCTTCGTGGTCTTGCCGTACCGCTCGAAGCCGCCATTGGCCAGCGTCATCTGCTTCATCCACCGCCTCCGCGTTTGATGCAATCGCAACGCAGCAGCCTACGCCTCGGTGGACTTCTTCAGAATCCCTAGCTGCCGACCGAGCCCGTCACCGGCAGCACGATGCCCGTGATGTAGCTCGCGCACACCGGCGACGCCAGGAACACGTAAGCCGGCGACAGCTCCTCCGGTTGGGCCGGGCGCTTGAAGTCGGTCTGCTTGCCGAACTCGGTGATCTCCTCGGCGCTGCGGTCGGCCGGGTTGAGCGGCGTCCACACCGGGCCCGGCGCCACCGCGTTCACGCGGATGCCCTTGTCGATCAGGCTGGAGGCCAGCGACATGGTGAACGCGTGGATCGCGCCCTTGGTGGCCGAGTAGTCCAGCAGTTCCTTGTTGCCCTTCAGGCCCACCACCGAGCCGGTGTTGATGATGGATGCGCCTTTCTTCAGGTGCGGCAGCGCCGCGCGCGCCATGTAGATGTAGCCGAAGATGTTGGTCTTGAAGGTTTCTTCCAGCCGCTCGTCGGTGATGTCTTCCAGCGAATGCGCGTGCAGCTGGAACGCGGCGTTGTTCACCAGGATGTCCAGCTTGCCGAACTCCTTGACTGTGCTCTCCACCGCGCTCTTGCAGAACGCCGGGTCCTTCACGTCGCCGGGAATCAGCACGCAGCGGCGTCCTTCCTTTTCGATCCAGCGCTTGGTCTCTTGCGCGTCTTCGTGCGAGCTGAGGTAGACGATGGCGACGTCAGCGCCCTCGCGCGCATACAGCACGGCCACCGCGCGGCCGATGCCCGAGTCGCCGCCGGTGATCAGCGCGGCCATGTCCTTGAGCTTGCCGCTGCCCTGGTAGCCGGGCGCCTCGAAGCGCGGCTTGAGTTCCATGTCGGCTTCCTGTCCCGGCTTGAGCAGGTGCTGCGCAGGCAATTCGTCCGGCTGCGCGCGGGCGCCGGTCTGCACGCCTTGCTGTTTCTCACCGCCGCCCGAGCCGCCCTTGGCTTCCGGCTCTTTGCGGTCCTGTTCGCGCTGCAGCGCGCGCTGCTTGTCCGCGGCATTGTCGTTTGCCGCGTCGCGGCGGTTGTCCTTGGCGCTCGGTTTCTTGTCGTCCATGAAAGCTCCTTGGCAAACCTCCATGGTGCGATGCAACGCGCGCGGCCCGCCGTCGGAATTCGCCGCCGATGCAGTCAGCGGATGCCTACACCTGCCACGCGGCGCTCAGCGCCACTCTCTCAGGTATGGCCGAGGATCGGATGCGGCTCGTACGGCGCCTCCAGCGTGCGCACGTCCTCATCGGTCAGCCGCAGGTCCACCGCCGCGGCGGCCTGGTCGAGCTGGGGGATCTTGCTGGCGCCGATGATGGGCGCGGTCACGCCCTTGTGCAGCAGCCATGCATAGGCCAGCGTGGCATTGCTCACGCCACGGGCGGCGGCCATCGCCGAGAGCGCATGCACCACCTTGAAGTCGCTGTCGCGGTAGTAGTAGTTCTGCGCGATGTCGTCGGTCTTGGCGCGCGAGGTTTCGCCCGCGTCCTTGTCGCCCTGCCTGCGGTTGCCGGCCAGGAAGCCCCGCGCCAGCGGGCTCCACGGGATCAGCGCCACGCCCTGGTCGCGGCACAGGGGGATCATCTCGCGCTCTTCCTCGCGGTAGGCCAGGTTGTAGTGGTTCTGCATGCTGACGAAGCGCGTGAAGCCGCGCTCCCTGGCGATCTGCTGCATCTTGGCGAACTGCCAGGCGTACATGCTGCTCGCGCCGAGGTAACGCACCTTGCCGGCCTTCACCACATCGTGCAGCGCCTCCATGGTTTCCTCCATCGGCGTGGCGGGGTCCAGCCGGTGGATCTGGTAGAGGTCGATGTAGTCGGTGCCCAGGCGCTGCAGGCTGGCGTCCACCGCATGCAGGATGCGCTTGCGCGACAGGCCGTCCATGTTGGGCCGGCGCGCCGGCTCGGCCGCCATGTCCACCGGGTAGTACACCTTGCTGGCGATCACCACCTCTTCGCGCCGGCAGAACTCGCGCACGAAGCGGCCGGTGAGCACCTCGCTCTGGCCAGCCGAGTACATGTCGGCGGTGTCGAAGAAGTTGATGCCCAGGTCCGCCGCGTGCTTCACGACCGGCCGCGACGCCGCTTCGTCCAGCACCCAGGGCCGCCATTGCGGGGTGCCGTAGGTCATCATGCCCAGGCAGATGCGCGACACGGCAAGGCCGGTGCCGCCCAGACGGACGTATTGCATGCGAAGCGCCTCCAGTGGGGAACCGCGGACTCTACCGCGTCAGGCCGTGCGGCGCCCGTGGCCGTGCGCGGGCGCCTGCGCATAGGCCTGGCGCTCGAAGTAGTTGTCGCGGTAGGGGTTGCGGCCGCGCAGCAGCTGCACAAGGCTGGACAGCAGATAGGCCGGCACGTACAGCGGCCCCCACTGCTCGTACTGGCGCACGTGCACGTGCTCGTGGCGGCGCATCTGCAGCAAGGTGGAATGGTCGGTGCCCAGGATCACGTGGCCCAGCGTGATGGCCGAGAACGACAGCCGGGCCGGTAGCCGCACCAGCAGCCGGCCCAGCCAGCCACCGGCGATTTCCACCACGCCCGAGCGCACCCGCGCGGTGCCGCCCAGCAGCACCGCCAGCCCGCCCAGCAGCAGGCCAACGCAGGAATACGGTCCGGCCCAGAGGTAGCGGCCCAGGGCCAGGGCCATTCTTGCCAGCAGCAACATGCCGACACTGTACGCATTCCGGGCGCGTCGTGCGGGGTCCGCAGCCTGCAAATCGCGCAATTTCAGGCGCTGTCCGGCTCGGCGGCGGCAAGCTGGCGCACCCGCCAGGCGCAGGCCGTGGCCACCAGGCCGAGCAGCCCGGCCGCGCCGAACATGACCTCGAAGCCCCAGGCCGAGGCGATGGCGCCGCCGGCCAGCACGCCCAGCACGCCGCCGAAGCCATAGCCGATGACGGTGAACAGCGCCTGGCCGCGGCCGCGCATGCGGCCCGGGAAATGCCGCGTGACCATGGCGATGCAGCAGGTGTGGTGCGCAGCGAAGGTGAGCGCATGCAGCACCTGGGCGACGAACAGCGCCGCCAGCCAGCCGGCTAGCCCGGCCGTGATGCCCATGCGCGCCACCGTCGCCACCGCGCACACCAGCAGCCATTGCTCGATGGGCAGCCTGCGCATGACGCGGCCCTGGGTGTAGAACCAGGCGATCTCGACGAGCACCGACACGGCCCACAGCACGCCGATCATGGTCTTGCTGTAGCCCAGCGCGTCCAGGTACAGCGAGAAGAAGCCGTAGACCGAGAAGTGCGCCATCACGTGGAAGAACAGCGAAGCGAAGAACCAGCGCACCACCGGCCGCCGCAGCGCCGGCGCGATCGGCTCGCGCGGCGCGTGGCCGTGCACCGGCGTTTCCCGCGCGTTGGGCAGCCACCAGGTGCACAGCACCACGCCCAGCAGGCTGAGTGCGGTCCAGCCCGGAAAGGCGCCCATGCCGAAGCGCTCGAACCAGGCGCCCGCCAGGAACACGGTCACCATGAAGCCGGCCGAGCCCCACAGCCGGATGCGCCCGTAGCGCCCCCAGTCACCGGCCACCAGGTGCGCCATCGCCGCTTCGGTCAGCGACATCATGGAGCTGGTGTTGGTGAACAGCAGCAGCAGCACGAAGGCGATCCACCAGGCGCCGCCTGTGATCCACAAACCGGCCGACGCCACCAGCGCCATGGCCGCGCCGATGCGCAGCAGCTTCACGCGCTCGCCCGTGTGGTCGCTGAGCGCGCCCCAGGCATAGGGCGCGAACACCCGCGTGAGCGACTGCACCGACGCCAGCAGGCTGATGACGACGATGGGCAGGCCCTGTGCCTTCAGCCACAGCGACAGGTACGGATTGAAGAACCCGATGTGGGCGAAGTAGGTGGCGGACAACCCGGCGAACGGCACCAGCCGCCGCCAGCCGCCTTCGTCGCAAGGCGCCATCTAAAGGAACGAGGAGGCGATGGGCGCCAGCGGCGCATCGACGTCGCCGCACTGCGCGCGATGGCGCAGCGCGTGGTCCATGACCACCAGGGCCAGCATGGCCTCGGCGATCGGCGCCGCGCGCAGGCCCACGCAGGGGTCGTGGCGGCCCTTGGTGACGACCTGGGTCGGCGCGCCCTGCAGGTCGATGGTGTCGCGCGGGCTGATGATGGAGCTGGTCGGCTTGATGGCGACCGACACCTCCAGGTCCTGCCCGCTGCTGATGCCGCCCAGCACGCCGCCGGCGTTGTTGCTGGCGAAGCCCCGCGGCGTGAGCGAGTCGCCGTGCACCGTGCCGCGCTGCGCCACGCTGGCGAAGCCAGCGCCGATCTCCACGCCCTTGACGGCGTTGATGCCCATCATCGCCCAGGCGATGTCGGCGTCGAGCTTGTCGAAAAGGGGCTGGCCCAGGCCGGCCGGCATGCCGGTGGCGCAGACCCGCAGCCGCGCGCCACAGGAGTCGCCCGCCTTGCGCAGCGCGTCCATGTAGGCCTCCAGGTGGGCCACGTCGGCCACCGGCGCGAAGAACGGGTTGTTGGGCACGTGCTCCCACGATTCGAACGGGATGGCGATCTCGCCCACCTGCTGCATGCAGGCACGGAACTCCACGCCGAAGGCCTCGCGCAGCCACTTTTTCGCGACGGCGCCGGCCCCCACCATTGGCGCGGTCAGCCGCGCCGAGGCGCGCCCGCCGCCGCGCGGATCGCGCAGGCCGTATTTCTGCAGGTAGACGTAGTCGGCGTGGCCTGGGCGGAACTTGGAGACGACCTCGCCGTAGTCCCTGCTGCGCTGGTCGGTGTTGCGGATCAGCAGGCCGATCGGCGTGCCCGTGGTCTTGCCTTCGTACACGCCGGAGAGGATTTCCACCCGGTCGGCTTCGTTGCGCTGCGTCACGTGGCGGCTGGTGCCGGGGCGCCGCCGGTCGAGGTCGGGCTGGATGTCGGCCTCGGCCAGCGCCAGCCCAGGCGGGCAGCCGTCGATCACGCAGCCGATGGCGGGACCGTGCGACTCGCCGAAATTCGTGACGGCAAACAGCGTGCCGAAGGTGTTACCGCTCATTGGGGGATTTTCACTCAAAAATTGCTGCGCAATTTTTGAGTGCTTGCTGAATGGATCGGCCGTCGCGGGAGACCCGCGCCAGCCGATGGGGAGGCCGCGCTGCACGTTGTTTCGCGCGGCCTGGTGCCACTGCGTGGACGGTCCGCCTCGCCAGCCCCCGCTAGCGGCACCGGATCGCGTGAAGCAGCGCGCAACTCGGTCCCTTCATGGTTGGTGCCGGGTTCACCCCGGCATCAACCATCCGATCAGAGCACTCTGAAATCGCGCAGCGATTTCAGAGTGAAGCCGTCGGCTGCTCGTCGCCTGAAGCGGGCCAGTCGCGGATGTACGCCTTGAGCATGCGGTTCTCGAAGTTCTGGCTGTCCACCACCGCCTTGGCGACGTCGTACAGGCTGATCACGCCCATCAGCATGCGGCGGTCCATCACCGGCATGTAGCGCGCGTGGCGCTCCAGCATCATGCGGCGCACCTCGTCCAGCTCGGTCTCCAGGGTGCAGGTGAGCGGGTGGTCGTCCATCGCGGTGCGCACCACCATGCTGCCGACGGCGTGGCCGTTGTGCGTGATGCACTGGATCACCTCGCGGAAGGTCAGCATGCCGACCAGTTCGCCGTGTTCCATGACGACCAGGGAGCCGATGTCCTTCTCCGCCATGATGTCGATGGCGCGCGCCAACGGGCTGTCGGGGACGACCGTGTACAGGGTGTTGCCCTTGACGCGCAGGATGTCGCTGACTTTCATGGTGGTCTCCTTTGGCCCGGCCCGGTGCACGGCAGGGCGTAGAACAATATAGCCCACAATCCCAGCCAGTTCCATTAGATACGACAGGAGACAACGCCCCATGTCCGGCTACTCCGATCCCGGCTTCGACACGCTGGCGCTGCACGCCGGCGCGGCCCCCGACCCCACCACCGGCGCGCGGGTGGTCCCGCTGCACCTGAGCACCTCGTTCGTGTTCGAGTCCAGCGACCACGCCGCGGCGCTGTTCAACCTGGAGCGCGCGGGCCATGTCTACTCGCGCATCAGCAACCCCACCACGGCCGTGTTCGAGCAGCGCGTGGCCGCGCTGGAGAACGGCATCGGCGCCATCGCCACCGCCAGCGGCCAAGCAGCGCTGCACCTGTCCATCGCCACCCTCATGGGCGCCGGCTCGCACATTGTGGCCAGCACCGCGCTGTACGGCGGTTCGCAGAACCTGCTGCACTACACCATGCGGCGCTTCGGCATCGAAACCACCTTCGTGAAGCCCGGCGACATCGACGGCTGGCGCGCCGCGATCCGCCCGAACACCAAGCTGCTGTTCGGCGAAACCGTGGGCAACCCGGGCCTGGACGTGCTCGACATTCCCACCGTCTCCGCCATCGGGCACGAGGCCGGCGTGCCGTTACTGGTCGATTCCACCTTCACCACGCCTTACCTCATGCGTCCGTTCGAGCACGGCGCCGACCTGGTCTACCACTCGGCCACCAAGTTCCTGGGCGGCCATGGCACGGTGATCGGCGGCGTGGTGGTCGACGGCGGCAGCTTCGACTGGGAGCGCTCGGGCCGGTTCGCCGAGCTGACCCAGCCCTACGACGGCTTCCACAACATGGTGTTCAGCGAGGAATCCACCGTCGGCGCCTTCCTGCTGCGCGCCCGGCGCGAGGGCTTGCGCGACTTCGGCGCCTGCATGAGCCCGCACACCGCCTGGCTGATGCTGCAGGGCATCGAGACGCTGCCGCTGCGCATGGAGCGCCACATGGCCAACACGCGCAAAGTGGTGGAGTTCCTGGCCGCGCACCCGATGGTCGCGCGCGTCGCCCATCCGCACCTGGAGGCGCACCCCAGCCATGCGCTGGCGCGCAGGCTGCTGCCGCGCGGCGCCGGCGCGGTGTTCAGCTTCGACATCAAGGGCAGCCGCGAACAGGGCAAGGGCTTCGTCGAGGCGCTCAAGATCTTCAGCCACCTGGCCAACGTGGGCGACTGCCGCTCGCTGGTGATCCACCCGGCCAGCACCACGCACTTCCGCATGACCAACGAGGCGCTGTCCGGCGCCGGCATCACGCAGGGCACGATCCGCCTGTCGATCGGCCTGGAGGACGCCGACGACCTGATCGACGACTTGAAGCGCGCGCTGCGCACCGCCGAGAAGGCCGGGAGCTGACCATGGAGCTGCAAGTCAACGGTGCGAAGACCTACTGCTACACCGGCGGCAAGCCCTTCGATCTGCAAAAACCCACGGTGGTGTTCGTGCACGGCGTGCTCAACGACCACAGCGTGTGGATCCTGCAGACGCGCTACATGGCCCACCACGGCTGGAACGTGCTGGCGCCCGACCTGCCCGGCCATTGCCGCAGCGGCGGCGAGGCGCCCTCCTCCGTCGAGGAAGGCGCGGATTTCGTTGCTGCGCTGCTGGACGCGGCCGGCGTGCAGCACGCCGCGCTGGTCGGCCACAGCTGGGGTGCGCTGATCGCGCTGGAAGCGGCCGCGCGCCTGAAGGAGCGCGCCAGCCACCTGGTGCTGATCGGTGCCGCCGCGCCGATGAAGGTGTCGCCCGCGCTGCTGGAGGCGGCGCAGCACGACCCCGAGAAGGGCATCCACATGATCAACGTGTTCTCGCGCGCGACGCTGGCGCCGCCGCCGTCGGCGCTGGGTCCCGGCACCTGGGTCTGGGGCGGCAGCGTGGCGCTGAACCGCCGCGTGCTGCGCAGCAACCCCCGGGTCAACGTGTTCCACCGCGGTTTCGTCGCCTGCAACAGCTACGCCAACGGCGACAACGCCATCGCGGACATTGCCTGCCCGGTGCTGTTCCTGATCGGCGCGCGCGACCAGATGACGGTGCCTTCGGCGGCCAAGCCGCTGGTCGAGCGCGCCCGTGCCGCCGGCAAGAGGGTGCGGGTGGAAGAGCTGCCGCTCGGCCACAACCACATGACGGAAACGCCGGAAGAAACGCTGTTCGCCATCCGCGATTTCCTGCGCACATGAGCGGAGTCCCAGTCACGCCGCCGATGGCGCCCGAGCGCGCGCGCGCCATTGCCGCCAGCCTGGACCTGCGCGACCTGCCGGCCGACTTCTACGCCAACCCGTTCCCGGTGTACGCCGCGCTGCGCGAGAGCGAGCCGGTGCGCCGCATGCCGGACGGCTCGTATTTCCTCACGCGCTATGCCGACCTGGTGCCCGTGTACCGCGACGCGCAGGCGTTCAGCTCGGACAAGAAGGTCGAGTTCACGCCGAAATATGGCGAAGGCGCTCCGCTGCTGGAGCACCACACCACCAGCCTGGTGTTCAACGACCCGCCGCTGCACACGCGGGTGCGCAAGCTCATCATGGGTGCGCTCATCCGGCGTGCCATCGCCGAGATGGAACCGGAGCTGGTCGCGCTGGTGGACGGCCTGCTGGACCACATCGAACAGCGTGGCGGCGGCGACCTGGTGGAGGACTTCGCCTCGGCCATTCCGGTGGAGATCATCGGCAACCTGCTGGGCGTGCCGCATGCCGACCGCGAGCCGCTGCGCGCCTGGTCGCTGGCCATCCTGGGCGCGCTGGAGCCCAAGCTCACGCCCGAGCAGGAGACGCTGGGCAACCGCGGCGTGAGCGAATTCACCGCCTACCTGAAGACGCTGGTGGCCGAGCGCCGCAGGCACCCAGGCGACCCGGAGCACGACGTGCTGACCCGGCTGATCCAGGGCGAAGGCAGCAGCGGAACCGACAGCGAGACGCTGAGCGAAGCCGAGCTGCTGCAGAACTGCGTGTTCATCCTCAACGCCGGGCATGAGACCACCACCAACCTCATCGGCAACGCGCTGGTCGCGCTGCAGGAATGGCCCGAGCAGAAAGACAAATTGCTGGCCGCGATCGGCGCAACGGCGGGCAACACGCCCGACTGGACGGCGCTGGAGCCGGTGATGACGCTGGCCGTAGACGAGTTCCTGCGCTTCGAGTCATCCAACCAGCTGGGCAACCGGCGCGCGCTGCGCGCCTGCGAGGTCGGCGGCACGGCGCTGCCCGAAGGCGCGCTGGTCACGCTGTGCATCGGCGCTGCCAATCGCGACCCGGCGCAGTTCGCGCTACCGGACACGCTGGACATCGCCCGCGCGAACAACCGCCACCTGGCGTTCGGCTTCGGCATCCACCAGTGCGCGGGGCTGAGCCTGGCGCGCCTGGAAGGTCGCGTGGCCATCGGCCGCTTCCTGGCGCGCTTTCCCGGCTACCGGCTGACGGCGCCGCCCACGCGCGGCGGACGCGCGCGTTTCAGGGGCTTCCTGCACGCGCCCTTCGCGCTGGTGTAGGCTGGCCGCAGGAACATCCAGCAAGGAGCCGCCGCCATGCGCACCGCAGTCGATCCCCGCGCCATGCACTCGTTCGCCGAGTTCTACCCGTTCTATCTCAGCGAGCACGGCAACCGCACCTGCCGGCGCCTGCACTTCGCGGGCTCCAGCCTGTCGCTGGCCTGCCTGGCCATGCTGCTGGCCACCGGCAACGGCTGGTGGCTGCTGGCCGGCCTGCTGTGCGGCTACGGCTTCGCCTGGGCCGGCCACTTCGGCTTCGAGAAGAACAGGCCGGCCAGCTTCAAGCGCCCGTTCTACAGCTTCATGGGCGACTGGGTGATGTACAAGGACATCTGGACCGGCCGGATCAAGTTCTGATCAGCGCGCCGCGCACTTGCGCCAGTTGAAGCGCGTGGATTGCGCGAGCACGGCCGAGGCATCGGCTTCCGCCGGCGGCAGCGTGTTCTTGAACTCCTCGTCGCTCGTCTTCAGGTACTCGCCCAGCGGCGCCAGCGCCGCCCGGCAGCCCGCGGCATCGCCCAGGTGGAAGCGGGTGATCGCCAGGTCGTTGCGCAGGGCGCCGAGCGCGAACGGTTCGATGAACTTCGCGCAGTCGCGCACGAACGGCTCGATGGCCGCCTGGGCCTGGTCGTACTGACCTCGATGCCGCCGTCCTTCTGCTGGGAGCGCACCTTGCAGGCTGCAATATCATCTTGCCCCAGCCGCCCTCGGTCACGTAGGTGCCGGCGGAGAGTCCGGCGGCCGTGGCAGCGGCGGCGCCCGCCAGGAACGCCAGGATGGCAGCGGTCGATCGAGCAGTCGATTGAATGGCTGGTTTCACAAAACGTCCTTGAGCATCAGCGCCGACAGGCGCCCGTTCTTCCACAGCCCCGCCGTCGCCGGCGTCATGGGCAACAGCAGCAGGCGCGCCAGCGGCTCCAGCGGCGTGGACCGCAGCTCGGCCAGCAGCACGTGGCGCGTGCCGGCGCCCTCTTCTTCCAGCCGCCCGACCCAGTCCAGCTGCACCAGCGCTTCGAGCACCGGCTCCAGCTGCAGGCCGTCCACCTGCATCGCATCGCACAGCTGCGCTGTCGTCATGCCGTGCGTTCCGGTCGCGCGCTCGGTGCCGAGCTGCTGCAGGACTTCCAGCGCCAGCTGGAACTGCCAGCCGTGCGCGCTGGCGCGCCGGCGCGTGCCGGCCAGCAGGCTCGGCAGGTAGGCGGCAATCACCGCGCCGAACAGCACGATGACCCAGGCCATGTAGATCCACACCAGCAAAATCGGCAGCGTGGCGAAGGCGCCGTACACCATCGAGTAGGTGGGCACCAGCGCGATGTACAAGGCCAGCAGCCGCCGTGCGAGTTCCATGCCGAGGGCCGCGAACAGGCCGCCGGCGATGGCGTGGCTGTGCCGCACCGGCGCATTCGGCACGAACCGGTACAGCGCGGCCAGGGCGCCCGCCAGCAGCACGAACTGCACGATTTCCAGGAGCACGCGCACGGTGCCGGGCATGGCCACGGTCAGCCCGCGCGAGGCGGACAGCAGGTACGAGGTGATGCTCAGGCTGGCCGCCATCAGCAGCGGCCCGAGCGTGATCACCGCCCAATAGATCATCACCCGCTGCGCCAGCGCCCGGCGCCGGCGCACCCGCCAGATGGCATTGAGCGTGCGGTCGATGGTGAGCACCAGCGCCAGCGCGGTGAAGAACAGCGCCATCAGGCCGACCACGCCCAGGCGGCTGGCCTTGCCGGCGAACTGCGTGAGGTAGCCCAGCACCTGCCGCGCGATGGCGTCGGGAATCAGGCTTTTCACCAGCCAGCCCTGCAGGCTCGACTGCATCTGGCTGAACATCGGAAAGGCGGTGAACACCGCCAGCGCCACCGTGAAGAACGGCACCAGCGCGATGGTGGTGGTGAAGGTGAGGCTGCTGGCGGTGAGGCCGAGCCGGTCCTCGCGGAACCGCTCCGCCAGGGTCAGCGCGGTGGATTTCCACGGAAAGCGCGCGATCTGGGCAACAAGCGGGGCAGCATTCATCGGCCGCTATGATGCCATCGCAGATGGATGCCTCCGCCCCTCCTCCCTCTTCGGCCGCTCCCGCCGTTTCGGTTTCCGCCGCCGCCGTGCCGCCCGCCGTGGAAGCGACGCGCTGGGTCGCGTCCGGCTGCGCCATCGGCCTGATCGTGCTCGGCCTGGCCTGGGAGCTGTGGCTGGCGCCGCTGCGCCCGGGCGGCAGCTGGTGGGTGCTAAAGGTGGTGCCGCTGCTCTTTCCGCTGCCGGGGCTGCTGCGCCGGCGCATGTACACCTACCGCTGGGTCAGCCTGGTGATCTGGCTGTATTTCACCGAAGGCGCGGTGCGTGCCTGGAGCGACCGCGGCCTGGGTGCGCGCCTCGCGCTGCTGGAGGTCGTGCTGTGCCTGGTCCTGTTCGCGGCCTGCGCGCTGCACGTGCGCATCCGGCTGCGGCTGCACAAGGCGGCGACGGCATGAGCGAAGCCCTGCTCCATGCATTGAAAACCGCCGTCGGCGACGCCCACGTGCTGACCGGCGGCGACCTGGGCGCCTGGGAGCAGGACTGGCGCAAGCGCCCGCCCGGCAAGGCGCTGGCCGTGGTGCGGCCGGGCAGCACGCAGGAGGTGGCGGCCGTGGTGCGCGCCTGCGCGGCGGCCGGCACGTCCATCGTGCCCCAGGGCGGCAACACCGGCCTGGTGGGTGGCTCCACGCCGGACGCCAGCGGCACCCAGCTGGTGCTGAGCCTGGCGCGCATGAACAAGGTGCGCGACATCGACGCCGCCAACCTCACCATGGCGGTGGATGCCGGCTGCGTGCTGCAGGCGCTGCAACACGCAGCCGAAGACGCCGGCCTGCTGCTGCCGCTGAGCCTTGCGGCCGAGGGCAGCTGCACCATCGGCGGCAACCTGGCCACCAATGCCGGCGGCACCCAGGTCCTGCGCTACGGCAACGCGCGCGAGCTGTGCCTGGGGCTGGAGGTGGTGACGGCGCGGGGCGAGGTGTGGAACGGCCTGTCGGGCCTGCGCAAGGACAACACCGGCTACGACCTGCGCGACCTGTTCATCGGCAGCGAAGGCACGCTGGGCGTCATCACCGGCGCCACGCTGAAGCTGCACCCGCTGCCCGTGGCCCGGCTGACCGCCTGGGCCGCCGTGCCGTCGATGGACGACGCGGTCGCCCTGCTGGAGCTGGCGCGGCGCCACGGCGGGCCGGGCCTGACCGGCTTCGAGGTGATGGGCCGCTTCGCGCTGCAACTGGTGGCGCACCACTTCGCGCAGCTGCGCGTGCCGTTCCTGGACTCCGCGCCCTACGGCGTGCTGCTGGAAATTTCGGACCACGAATCGGAGGCGCATGCGCGCGCGCAGTTCGAGCGCATGCTGGAAACGGCGCTGGAAGACGGCTGCACGGTGGACGCGGTGGTGGCCGAGACCATGTCGCAGGCGCAGCACCTGTGGCACATCCGCGAGGCCATTCCGCTGGCGCAGGCCGAAGAGGGGCTGAACATCAAGCACGACATCGCCGTGCCGGTGTCGCGCATTCCCGCCTTCTGCGCCGAGACCGACACCCTGCTGCGCACCGCCATTCCCGGCGTGCGGCTGGTGAACTTCGGCCACCTGGGCGACGGCAACCTGCACTACAACGTGCAGGCGCCCGAGCAGGCCGATGCGCGCGCGTTCCTGGCGGCGCACGAGGAGCAGGTGAACACGCTGGTGTACGACCAGGTGGCGAGCCACGGCGGCTCGATCTCGGCGGAGCACGGCGTGGGCAGCGTCAAGATCGACAAGCTGCCGCGCTACAAGTCGCCTGTGGCGCTGGAATTGATGCGCACGCTCAAGCGGGCGCTGGACCCGGAGAACATCCTCAATCCCGGGCGCGTGGTGCGCATCTAGCGCGCCGCTCCGCTCTCGCATAATCCGCTCCATGCCCGACGCTTCCCGCCCCGTCCGCTCGCAGTACGAGGACTTCATGCGCCATGTGTACACGCATGGCACGCCCAAGACGGACCGCACCGGCACCGGCACGCGCAGCGTGTTCGGCTGGCAGATGCGCTTCGACCTGAACGAGGGCTTTCCGCTGGTGACCACCAAGAAGGTGCACCTCAAATCCATCATCCACGAGCTGCTGTGGTTCCTGGAAGGCTCGGGCGACAACAACAGGCTGCGCGAACGCGGCGTGACCATCTGGGACGAGTGGGCGAAGGACGACGGCGACCTGGGCCCGATCTATGGCGTGCAGTGGCGCAGCTGGCCCACGCCCGAGGGCGGCCACATCGACCAGATCGCCGAAGCCGTGAAGACCATCAAGGCCAACCCCGATTCGCGCCGCATCATCGTAAGCGCCTGGAACGTGTCGGACATTCCCAGGATGGCACTGGCGCCCTGCCACGCGTTCTTCCAGTTCTACGTGGCGGACGGCAAGCTCTCGTGCCAGCTGTACCAGCGCAGCGCCGACATCTTCCTGGGCGTGCCGTTCAACATCGCCAGCTACGCGCTGCTCACGCACATGATGGCGCAGCAATGCGACCTGGGCGTGGGCAACTTCGTGTGGACGGGCGGGGATTGCCACATCTACAGCAACCACCATGAACAGGTGGAGCTTCAACTGAGCCGCGCGTCCCATCCGTACCCGGTGCTGAACATCAAGCGCAGGCCGGCATCGATGTTCGACTACGCCTACGAGGACTTCGAGATGCTGGACTACCAGTGCCATCCGCCGATCAGGGCGCCGGTGGCGGTATGAGCGTGCAGATCGCCCTCATCTACGCCCGTGCCCGCAACGGCACGATCGGCAAGGACGGCACCATGCCGTGGCGGCTGCCGCCGGACATGCGGCGCTTCAAGGCGCTCACCATGGGATCTCCCGTGGTGATGGGCCGCAAGACCTGGGATTCGCTGCCGCCGCGCTTTCGCCCGCTGGAAGGCCGGCGCAACATCGTGGTGACGCGCCAGCCGGATTGGCATGCCGAGGGCGCGGAGCGCGCCGGCTCGCTGGCCGAGGCGCTGGCGCTGTGCGCCGGCGCGCCGTTGGTCTGGATCGCCGGTGGCGCGCAGATCTACGCGCAGGCACTGCCGCTCGCCCACACAGCGGAAGTCACCGAGATCGACCAGGATTTCGAAGGCGACGCCTTCGCCCCTACCCTGGATTCCAACTGGCAGGAGACGGCGCGCGCTCATCATCTCGTCGACAACGGCCTCGCCTACAGTTTCGTCACGTACCGCAACACACACCACGCGCAGAACGGAGCTTGAGATGTCTTCTGGAGGATTCCACGTCCACGGGCCGCACGACCACGAACTGGAGCATGCCGCGCAGGGGCATGGCGCCGACACCACGCACGGCATCAGCGGGCGCAGCATGGTCAACCAGATCGCGCTGTTCACCGCGCTGATCTCCACGGCCGGCGCGATCTTCGGCTACATGGGCGGCGCCACGCAGGCCAACGCCGGGCTGTACAAGAACAACGCGGCCATCAAGAAGACCGAAGCCTCCAACCAGTGGAACTACTACCAGGCCAAGAGCAGCAAGCAGAACCTGTCGGAGCTGGCCATGGTGATCGTGGCCGACGACAAGCGGCCGCTCTACCAGAAGGAAGTGGACCGCTACAAGGCGGAAAAGGGCGAGATCAAGCTCGCCGCCGACAAGCTGGAGGCCGAGGCCACCGACTGGGACAAAAAGAGCGACCAGCAGATGCACCAGCACCACCGCTGGGCGCAGGCCACCACCGTGATCCAGGTGTCCATCGCCCTGGCTGCCATCGCGCTGCTCACCAAGAAGAAATGGCTGGAGTGGGGTATGTTCGGCATGGGCGGCGCAGGCTTGGTGATTGGTGTGCTGGCCATGCTGCACGTGTGAGCGCCGTCGCCATGCGGCTGTGACTTTCTGCTGTCTTGGAATGCGCTCCGATTGACTGTATCGTCAGGAGAACCAAGGGAGCTCCTGCATGGATGACGTCCAAGCCTTCGCGCAAGGCATTTTCGCGAGCCAGCCGTTCAGCCGGTTCATCGGCGCCGAGTTGACCGGCTCGAGCAAGGACCACGCCGAGCTGACCATTCCCATCACCGACCAGCTCAAGCAGCAGCACGGCTTCGTGCACGGCGGCGTCATCAGCTACCTGGCCGACAACGCCATCACCTTCGCCGGCGGCCTGGCGCTGGGCGGCAACGCGCTCACGGCCGAGTTCAAGATCAACTACCTGCGCCCCGGCGTGGGCACGCACCTGGTGGCCCGGGCCAAGGCGCGCGCCGTCAGCAAGCGGCAGGCGGTGTGCCAGTGCGAAGTGTTTGCGGTGGACGCCAGCGGCGAGGAAAAGCTCTGCGCGCTGGCGCAGGGCACGGTGGTTCCGGCGGCTTAAGGAGAACACCATGCGCCACGACACGCAGGTCGAGACCTTGCGCACGCTGCTCGCGCTGCACGAGCGCGGGCGCGACCAGGAGATGCTGGGCGAAGTGGTGAAGGTGCCGGTGCGCAACTACACCGACCCCGACATCCTGGCGCGCGAAATGGAGACCGTGTTCCGCCGCTACCCCATGGTGGCCGGGCACGCCGGCAGCCTGCGAACCCGGCGACTACCTGCTGGGCGACTGGCGCAAGTTCCCGTACGTGGTGGTGCGCGACCGCGGCGGCCAGCTGCGCGCCTTCCTCAACACCTGCCGGCACCGCGGCGCGCGCATCGTCTCGGGCAAGGAGAAGTGCCTGAAGGCCTTCGTCTGCCCATTCCACGGCTGGGTGTACGGGCTGGACGGCACGCTCAAGGGCGTGACCAAGGACTACGACTTCCCCGGCCTGGACCGCAGCCAGTACAACCTGCAGGCGCTGCCGGTGGCCGAGCGCGGCGGGCTGGTCTGGATCCACCCCACGCCCGGCGCGCAGATGGACCTGGACGCCTACCTGGGCTCCATCGGCGACGACCTGGAGCAGTTCGGCCTGGACGCTCTGGTGCGCCACCGCAAGACGCAGGTGGTGAAGAACGCCAACTGGAAGCTGCTGATCAAGACCTACCTGGAGGGCTACCACGTCCCGCACCTGCACCGCGACACGCTGTCGCAGGCGTTCCGCGGCGGCGTGATCGCGCACCATGAACACGGTCCGCACATCCGGCTGTCGGCGGCGCGCACCAACTTCCTCGACCTGCTGAAGGCCGACAGCGCCGACTGGAAGATCCTGGACTACGCCTCGGTCTACTACGCGCTGTTTCCGCACACTTTTTTCATCATGCATCCGGACTACGTGTCCATCAACATGTTCTATCCGCAAGCGCCCGACCGCACCATCTGGACGCACGAGATGCTGTACCGCCCTTCCGCCTTCGAAGGCGAGGCGGGCGAACGCGCGCTTGCCAAGCGCTTCACGTACACCAACGACACGGTGTTCGACCAGGAAGATTTCGCGGTGGCCGAAGACGTTCAGCTGGGCCTGCTGAACGGCGCCAACGAATTCCACACATTGGGTTTGGCCGAAGGACTGCTGGCGATCTTCCAGCGCAACATCGATGAGGCGATGGCGGCGGTGCCGGCAAGCGCGGGCACGGGCGCCGTGACGTGGATGCGCCCGATAATGCCGGCATGAAGATCACGACCTGGAACGTCAACTCGCTCACCGCCCGCCTGCAGCACGTGCTGGACTGGACGGCCGCCAATCCGGTCGACGTGCTGTGCCTGCAGGAGCTCAAGCTCACCGACGACAAGTTCCCGCTGGACGCGCTGCGCGAGGCCGGCTATGCGCATTGCGCGGTGTTCGGGCAGAAGACGTACAACGGCGTGGCCATCATGAGCCGCCAGCCGGTGCGCGATGTGGTGCAGAACATTGTCGGCTTCGAAGACGACAACGCGCGTGTGCTGTCCGCCACGCTCGACACGGCCGAAGGGCCGCTGCGCGTGGTGAACGGCTACTTCGTCAACGGCCAAGCGCCGGGCACCGACAAGTTCGACTACAAGATGAGCTGGCTGCGCGGTTTGCACGCGTACCTGCGCGAAGAGATGGCGCACCATCCGCGCCTGGTGCTGCTGGGCGACTTCAACATCGCGCCGGAAGACCGCGACTCCTACGACCCCGTTGGCCTGCGCGACACCATCCACCACACGACGCAAGAACGCGATCACTTCCGCAAGCTGCTGGATCTGGGCCTGCACGACGCCTTTCGCATGTTCGAGCAGCCGGAGAAAAGCTTTTCCTGGTGGGACTACCGCATGCTCGGCTACCAGAAGAACCGCGGCCTGCGCATCGACCACATCCTGGTGAGCGAACCGCTGAAGCTCCAGGTGCAGGCCTGCGCGATCGACCGGGTTCCGCGCAAGTGGGAGAAGCCGAGCGACCACGCGCCGGTGACGGTGACGCTCTGAGCGGCGGGTTCTAGTCCTGCGTTTCGCCTGACAGCGGTGTGGCGCGCATCGAGGGCCGCTCCAGGAACGCGTCGAACCAGCGCGACAGGCGCGGACGCCCGGCGCGGAAGTCGGGCAGTTCGCGAAACGCCAGCCAGTCCAGTGAACAGGCCAGCGCGATTTGCCCGATGTCCACCGGCGCATCGGCATCCGGCACTTCGTGCTCGGCATAGTCGTAGCCCGCGGCCAGCTTGCCGGCATAGCCTTCGGCCAGCGGCGGATAGCGCAGCGCTTCCGGGCGGCGCACGGTGTCCCAGCGCAGCGCGATACCGGCGTCGGACAGGCCCTGCGCCAGCGCCTGCAGGCGCAAGGCCTTCCAGCGCGCAGGCGCCTGTTCCGGAATGATGCGCGGGCCCGCATGCAGGCCGTCGAGGTATTCGCAGATCACGACCGAATCGAACAGCGCCTCGCCCTCTGGCGTGACCAGCACGGGCACCTTGCCCAGCGGATTGAGCGCGTACACGGCGTCGTTGCGCCGCGTCGGGCTGGTTTCGTGGTGAACGACGTCCAGGCGCGCGGCAAGGCCGGTTTCGTGCGCGAACACGAGCACCTTGCGCGCGTACGGCGAGTGAGTTTGGTAGAGGAGCTGCATCGCTTGCACGATAGCAACCGGCCGCGCGGTGGGGCCGCGCATTCGCGGCGCGAAGTGCGGGCAAGCCGCACGGCGCCCAAGCGCCGTGCACACCGAATGCCGCACGGCGCGCGGCCTCAGTCCTTCAGGCCCAGTTCCTGGATCTTGCGCGTGATGGTGTTGCGCCCGATGCCCAGCTTCTGCGCGGCCTCGATGCGGCGCCCGCGCGTGGTGGACAGCGCCGTGAGAATCAGCTTGGACTCGAAGCGGCGGGTGAGCGCTTCCCACACGTCGCGCCGACCGCTGGTCAGCAGCGCCAGCGCCTCGGCCTGCAGGCCCAGTTCCCAGTCGGCACCGCCCGGCTCCGCGGCCGGCGATGCGGCACCACCGATGGCCGCCGGGTCCAGGCCTGCTGCAGCAGCAGCCGCGCGCGGCACGGATTCCGGCACCGCCTTGGCGGCGAGCACCGCGGCGGCCAGGCCGGTGAATTCCAGTTCCACCTCGGGCGGCAGGTCCTTCGGTTCGATCAGCTGCGCCGGCGCCATCACGGTCACCCAGTGGCAGACGTTCTCCAGCTGGCGCACGTTGCCGGGAAACGAGAACTCCGCCAGGTGCACCAGCGCCGCATCCGAAAAGCGCTTGGGCTCCACGCCCAGCTGCCGCGCGCTTTGCTGCAGGAAGTGGCGCGCCAGCATCGGGATGTCGTCCTTGCGCTCGCGCAGCGCCGGTAGCCGCAGGCGGATCACGTTCAGGCGGTGGAACAGGTCCTCGCGGAACGCGCCTTCCTTCACGCGCTGCTCCAGGTCCTGGTGCGTCGCGGCGATCACGCGCACGTCGGCCTTCACCGCGTTGTGGCCGCCCACGCGGTAGAAGTGGCCGTCCGACAGCACGCGCAAGAGGCGCGTCTGCAAGTCGAACGGCATGTCGCCGATTTCGTCCAGGAACAGCGTGCCGCTTTCGGCCTGCTCGAACCGCCCGCGCCGCATGGTCTGCGCGCCGGTGAAGGCACCGCGCTCGTGGCCGAACAGCTCCGACTCCAGCAGGTCCTTCGGAATGGCCGCGGTGTTGATCGCGATGAACGGCCCGTTGGCGCGCGGCGAGTGCTTGTGCAGCGCGCGCGCCACCAGCTCCTTGCCGGTGCCGGACTCGCCGGTGATCATCACCGTCACGTTGCTTTGCGACAGCCGCCCGATGGCGCGGAACACGTCCTGCATGGCCGGCGCCTGGCCCAGCATCTCGGGCGCGGCCGCCATGCGCTCTTCGGCCACCTCCTCGCGCTGGCTTTCCTGCACCGCCCGGCGGATCAGCTCGACGGCCTTCGGCAGGTCGAACGGCTTGGGCAGGTATTCGAAGGCGCCGCCCTGGAAGGCGGAGACCGCGCTGTCCAGGTCGGAGAACGCGGTCATGATGATGACCGGCAGGCCGGGGTGCTTTTGCTTCACCCGCGACAGCAGCTCCAGGCCCGAGCCGCCGGGCATGCGGATATCGCTCACCAGGATCTGCGGGCCGTCGTCGTCGCCGGCGCCCTCGAGCGCCTGCAGCACGTCGCGCGTGTTGGTGAAGCTGCGCGTGGGGAGCTCTTCCCGCATCAGCGCTTTTTCCAGCACGAAGCGGATGGATTGGTCATCGTCAACGATCCAGATCGGCTTCATGGCGTGTGTGGCACCTTGGTTGTCTTGCGCTAGGGCAAGGGGATCAGGATCTTGAAATCCGTTTTGCCCGGCACGCTGTCGCACTCGATCAGGCCATGGTGCTGCTGCACGAAGGTTTGCGCCAACGTGAGCCCCAGGCCGGACCCCCCTTCTCGTCCCGATACCAGCGGAAAAAAGATGCGGTCCTTGATCGCGTCGGGCACGCCGGGCCCGTTGTCGATGACATGCAATTCCAGTGCCAGTCGGTAGCGCTGCTTGCCGAACGTCACCTGCCGGTTCACGCGCGAGCGGAAACGCAGCTCGGCGTCGCCCGCGGCGATGCGCTCGGCGAGCGCCTGGCACGCATTGCGCGCGATGTTCAGCACCGCCTGGATCAGCTGCTCGCGGTCGCCGCGGAATTCGGGAATCGAGGTGTCGTAGTCGCGCACCACCTTCAGGCCGCGCGGAAACTCCGCCAGGATCAGCGAGCGCACCCGCTCGCACACTTCGTGGATGTTGACGTCGCCCACCACGTGCGGGCGGCGGTGGGGCGCCAGCAGCCGGTCGACCAGCGTCTGCAGCCGGTCGGCCTCGTGGATGATGACCTGGGTGTATTCCTTGAGCTCGCGCGTGCCGACTTCCATCTCCAGCAGCTGCGCCGCGCCGCGGATGCCGCCCAGCGGGTTCTTGATCTCGTGCGCCAGGTTGCGGATCAGCTCCTTGTTGGCCTGGGCCTGCCCGATCAGCCGCTCCTCGCGGTCCTGCCGCGCCTGCTGCTCCAGCGGCAGCAGCTCCAGCACGAATTCCTCGGCGGTTTCGGTCTGGGCCAGCACCACGTGCACCGGCATGGTCTCGCCGCCCTGGCGCAGCAGCCGCGCGTCGTAGCGCAGCGCCGCGTACTCATTGCCGCGCGCGCCGTCCAGCGCGGTGCGCAGCACCGCGGGTTCGGTGAAGAGAGGCAGCGCGCTCGCGCCTTCGATGGTGCGGCGCGACGAGCCGAGCGCGTCTTCCAGGGCAGCGTTGGCGAACAGCACGGTGCCGTCGCCGCGCACCACGGCCACCAGGGTGGCCAGCAGGTCGAATGCCTGGAAACGCTTGAGGTGGGAGGTGGAGGGCTTCTTGCTCAAGCCTTCATTGTGGCAGCCGCGCCAGCTCGCGCTTGATGCCGGCGATGTCGCTTTCGTTGCGCGCGATGCCAGCCTTCATCTCGGCCACGCGATCCAGGTACCGCTGGTGGTTGCGCGATTCGATGCCCTGCTTGTCGGGCTCGCCGTTGTTGTAGTCGCGGACCATCTCGTTGTGCTTGGCCTCGGCCTTCTTCAGCTCGGATTCGAGGATGGAGCGGGCATCGGCGTCGCGCGCGCGCTGCTCGCTGGAGACGACGCGCTGGCTGGAAGGCGGTGCCGAGGCGACCTTGGTCCCGCCGCCGCCGTTCGACGTGGCCGGGGCAGGCGCTGGATTCGCGACTTTGGTGCCTTCGACGATGGTGACGTTGCCGCCTTCAACCGCCTTGCAGACCTTGGTCTTGGCCTCGACGGGATCGTTGGTGTAGGCGTTGCCGCAGCGCCAGATGCGGGTCTGGGCCTGGGCGCCTGCCGCGGCCATCGCGGCGGCAAGGGAAATCAAGAGCAAGCGTTTCATGTGCAGTCTCCGCGCACCCATGGTGCAGGGAACGGCTTTTCAGTATCGCGCAAACTCTTCAATAGTCCAATTAACCGATTGATTTAAAAAGGAAAAGGCGACAAATGTCGCCCTTTCGCACGCTGCGCTGTGAGAATTCGTTACAGCGAGTAGTACATGTCGAACTCGATCGGATGCGTGGTCATGCGGAAACGCGTGACCTCCTGCATCTTCAGCTCGATGTAGGCGTCGAGCATGGAGTCGGTGAACACGCCGCCCTTGGTCAGGAAGCTGCGGTCCTTGTCCAGGTAGTCCAGCGCCTGGTCCAGGCTGTGGCACACGGTCGGGATCAGCGCGTCTTCTTCCGGCGGCAGGTGGTACAGGTCCTTGGTGGCGGCTTCGCCCGGATGGATCTTGTTCTCCACGCCGTCCAGGCCGGCCATCAGCAGCGCCGCGAAGCCCAGGTACGGGTTCATCAGCGGGTCCGGGAAGCGCGCTTCGATGCGGCGGCCCTTCGGGTTGCTCACGAACGGGATGCGGATGGAGGCCGAACGGTTGCGCGCCGAGTAGGCCAGCTTCACCGGGGCTTCGAAGCCGGGCACCAGGCGCTTGTAGCTGTTGGTGCCGGGGTTGGTGATGGCGTTGAGCGCGCGCGCGTGCTTGATGATGCCGCCGATGTAGTACAGCGCGAATTCCGACAGGCCGCCGTAGCCGTCGCCGGCGAACAGGTTCTTGCCGTCCTTCCACACCGACTGGTGCACGTGCATGCCCGAGCCGTTGTCGCCGACGATGGGCTTGGGCATGAAGGTGGCCGTCTTGCCGTAGGCGTTGGCCACGTTGTGGATCACGTACTTCTGCAGGATGGTCCAGTCGGCGCGCTGCACCAGGGTGCTGAAGCGGGTGCCGATCTCGTTCTGGCCGGCGCCGGCCACCTCGTGGTGGAACACTTCCACCGGGATGCCCAGCTGCTCGAGGATCAGCGACATCTCGGCGCGCATGTCCTGCGTGCTGTCCACCGGCGGCACCGGGAAGTAGCCGCCCTTGACGGTGGGACGGTGGCCCTTGTTGCCGCCTTCGATCTTCTTGCCGGAGTTCCACGGCGCTTCGTACTCGTCGATTTCCACGAACGAGCCGGACATGTCGGCGCCCCAGCGCACGTCGTCGAAGATGAAGAACTCGGGTTCGGGGCCGAAGAACGCGGTGTCGCCCAGGCCACTGGCCTTCAGGTAGGCCTCGGCGCGCTTGGCGATCGAGCGCGGGTCGCGGTCGTAGGCCTTGCCGTCGCCCGGCTCCAGCACGTCGCACGAGAGGATCAGCGTGGTTTCTTCGTAGAACGGGTCGACGTTGGCGGTGACCGGGTCCGGCATCAGCAGCATGTCGGAAGCCTCGATGCCTTTCCAGCCGGCGATCGACGAGCCGTCGAAGGCGTGGCCGGAAGTGAACTTGTCCTCGTCGAAATGCGAAACCGGCACAGTGACGTGCTGCTCCTTGCCGCGGGTGTCGGTGAAGCGGAAGTCAACGAACTTCACTTCGTTGTCCTTCACCATCTTCATCACGTCTGCGACGGTCTTGGCTGCCATCAGGTTCTCCTGGGGGTTGTGAATGTTGGTTTTCGGAATGGGTATGCCGCCGGGAATGCAGTTTCTGTGCCAAAGCTGGTGCATGGCGGCAGCCGCGGAGCCCGGCGATTGTCCACGATCTTGCGGGCTGTTTTCCTGTGCGGCTCGCCTGCCGACGAGCTGAAGCACTGCATTGGTGCGAATGCAGAGCACCAATGCGGTGCTTGCTAATTGCGCACCAATTCAGGGCCGAGCGGCACATTCAGCGCCCGCAGGCCAAGTAGCAGGTCCGCATAGGCAGGCTCGACCTCGGCAGGAGGGCCTTTCACGCCCAGGTCGATGTGGCGGCCGTACTGCGGATGGTCCACGCTGGGCAGGCTGAACACCTTCACCGCCGGGTGGTCGCGCTCCAGCGCCTCCATCAGCGGCGTCAGGGTCGCCTCCATCGAGCCGAACACGATGACCGACTTTTCCACGTAGGCGCCGCGCTGGAACAGGTGCGCGTAGTGGGTCTCCAGCACCGACTCGATCATCGGCCAGGCCATGACCGGAAAGCCGGGCACGAAATGCACCGTGCCGACAGTGAAGCCGGGAATCTTGTTGTACGGGTTGGGGATGATGGCCGCGCCCTTGGGGAACACGCCCATGTTGAGGCGGTGGATGGTGTCGGGCCGGTCCGGCGCGTAGGGAATGCCCTGCTCGCGCGCCATGTCCTGCATGCGCTCGCGGATCAGGGCGGCGGCCTCGGGATGCAGTTCCAGCTCGGCACCCAGCGCGCGGGCCGCGCACTGGCGGGTGTGGTCGTCGGGCGTGGCGCCGATGCCGCCGCAGGAGAACACCACGTCGCCCGAGGCGAAGGCGCGCGCCAGCGTGGCGGTGATGCGGTCGGGCGAGTCGCCGACGTATTCGGCCCAGGCCAGCTGCAGCCCGCGCGCGGCGAGCAGCTCGATGGCCTTGGGCATGTGCTTGTCGGCGCGCTTGCCCGACAGGATCTCGTCGCCGACGATGACGAGGCCGAAATCAGGCCGGCGGGTGGCGTGGCTGTGGGGTTCGCTCATCCCCCAATGCTAGCGGCACATCGACCACCCCGGCCCGCACCGGGACGGGAACGGCGGCCCGCTCGGCGCGCAGCTGCTCCAGCGCGGCCAGGCAGTAGTGGGCGAACCAGAGCGAGGAGAACGCGAACACCAGGGTGTAGATCCAGATCGCCACCGGCACCAGGATGACGAAGGCGGCCGCGAACAGCGCGCCCGACGCCCAGACGATGCTCGGGGCGGCGCCGAGATACCCGGTGAGCACGCCGATGCCCAGCAGCCGCAGGCGGTGGCGGCGAAAGACCTCGCGCCGCTCCTCGCGGCTGGCGTGCGCGGCCAGCGCGTCGAACGCCATCACCCGGTAGGTGAGCCAGCCCCAGATGAGCGGCGGCAGCACCATGATCAGGGGCGGAATCAGCCACAGCGGCACCGACGCCACCATGGCGATGGCCGCCAGCAGCAGCGAGCCCAGCGACCACAGCGCGCTGGCCAGGAACGAGCCGCCATGCTTGCGCTCCAGCCCGGCGAAGCGGCGTTCGGCCACCATGCCGACCAGCGAGGGCGTCATCATCAGCGCCACCACCATCAGCGAGACCAGCACCAGCGCCGGCGTGACGGCGAAGATCACGATCAGCGGCGCCACCACGGTGCGCAGGCTGCCCAGTCCCATGGACTGCATCCACCCGCCGACGGTGCCCAGCAGGCTGGACGACTCCAGCCAGCCGCGCACCAGGTCCAACGACGCGTCCCAGTAGAAGTAGCCCAGCCCCAGCGAGATCGCCACCGTAACGATCAGCGGCAGGAACGAGAGCGCGATGACGCGCGGGTGCAGGCAGTACGCCACCGCGCGCCAGAAGGAGTCCAGGAGACCCGTCACGCCCTGCCGATCAGGCGCTTGAGTCCAAGCCACTGCTGCGACCAGAAGCCGCGGCCGTAATCGCGGCCGCGCTCCACTTGGTCGCGGATGCCGGTGGGGTCGTAGCGGTTGTCGAAATTCGAGGTGCGAAACAACATGTCCCACCAGGGTAACAGCACGCCGAAGTTGTGGCCGCCCAGCGCCGGGCTGCGGTCGCGCACCAGGGTCTCCTGGCGCGCGGCGTCGTTCTCATGGCCGATGCCGATGCTGTGGTGCAGGCGATGGAAGCGCGGGCTGACCCACAGCCGCTCGCCGAAGCGGCCGAACGCCAGGCGCAGGTTGGCGTGCTGCAGGCTCTCGCTCAATTGCGTGAACGCGACGATGGCAACGAACTGGCCCGGCTCCACGCCGATGACCTGTCCCAGCACCACCAGCAGGCTGTCGCGGATCAGGTCGTCCAGCAGGTGGTTGCGGTTGTCGCTCCACATGGTCATCTGCCGCTGCGAATGGTGCAACGCATGCAGCCGCCACCACCACTCCCAGCCATGCTGCGCCCGGTGCACCCAGTAGCCGACGAGGTCGAACACCACCAGGTAGAGGGCGAAACTGATGACCGGATGCTCGGTCACCTCCACCCAGAACTGGTCGATGTGCAGGGTGCCCCAGCCGGCCACCCGCGCCATGCCGAACAGCTCGTCGAAGAGCGGCTCCACGGCCAGGAACAGCACCACCCGGAACAGCCCCAGGCGGTGGATCAGGGTGTAGAGCACGTCGGTGCGCACGCCCGCCTGGTCGGTCACCGGTTCCACCGGCCGCCAGCGCTGCAGCGGCCCGATGACGGCCACCATGACCACGATCTGGACCAGGCCGACCAGCAGCCAGCCGGTGGCCGTGTAGCCGTCTTCCAGCAGGTGGCCCAGGCCCACGGCGAACATCAGCGGCTGGATGACCGACTCGAACAGCCACTGCTGCGTCAGGGAATAGAAGTCTTCGATCCAGTGCATGGAGGTCAGGGGTGCGCCGCGATCCACTCGCGGTACGCGGGATGGTCGCGCAGCGACGCGAAGCAGAAGCCTCTTTGTCTCAGGCCGCCGAGCAAAGGTTCCAGCACCGCGGGCGCCCACGGTTCCTTGCGCGACCAGATGCCCAGGTGCGCCACCAGGATGTCGCCCGCCCGCACGTCACGCAGCGCGTTGCGCAGCAGGGCGTCGTTGCCGACCAGTTCGCTGGGCAGTTCGTCGCCCAGGAACCCGGCCGGCGCCCAGGCCACGTGCTTCCAGCCGCCCTCCTCCGCCGCCGCCAGCAGCCGCGGCGAGGTCTTGCCGCCGGGCGCGCGGAACAGCGGCAGCGGCTTTTTGCCGGTGACTTCCTGCAGGCGGCGCGCCGCCTTGGCCAGCTCGGCGCGGTACTGCTCGCCGCTCCAGGCGAGGTCCTTGCCGGCATCCGGGCCGGCAGAAGGACGCAGCTTGAAGCGGCCGTCCGGCAGGTCGGCACGCCAGGAGGCGTGGTCGAAGGTGTGCGGTGCGAACTCGTGGCCCTCGGCCGCGCGCGCCTTCCACCAGGGCGCCCAGTCGTTGCCCAGGCTGCCGTCGCCGGTCTGGGTGCGTTCGTGGGCGGCGAAGAAGGTCACGCGCACGTCGTGGCGCTTGAGCGTATCGGCAATCAGCTGCGCCACGCCCATGTGGCCGGTGTCGAGGGTCAGGTAGAGCGGCTTGCCGCAGGCGGGTGACGACGCCGCGCGCGCCGGCAGCGCAACCGCGGCCGCCAGCCCTGCCAGCGAGAACAGGGCGGCGCGCCGGCTGGTGCGCTCTTCAGCGCGCCGCGTGATCGAGCGTCCAGACGCCATGGGGCGACTTGCCGACGTTCACCTGGCGCACGATCTTGCGCGTTTCGGTGTCGATGATGGTCAGGCGCCTGGCCCAGCGCGAAGTGGTGAGCAGGTAGCGGCCGCCGGCCAGCACCTCCATGCAGTCGGGGCCTCCCGGTGCGGAATATTCGTCCACCACCTGCAGGGTCTGCAGGTCGATCTTGCTGATGGTGTTGGCCACGCGGTTGCTCAGGAACACGTGGCGGCCGTCGCCCGCCGCGCGGAACGCGTGGGCGCCGTTGCCGGTGCGGATCTGCCGCACCGACCTGGGCTGCGGGCCGCTCACGTCGAACACCTCGACGCTGTCGCTGCCGGTCAGCCCGACCAGCACGGTGCGGCCGTCGCGCGTGCCGTAGATGTCGGCCGGCATCGGCCCGGTCTTGATGCGCCACTTGAGCGTCTGCGTGGCCAGGTCGATGGCGACCAGCTCGTCGCTGTCCTGCATGCTGGAGTAGGCCGTGGCGCTGGCGGCATCGATCCAGATGTGGCTGGGGGTCTTGCCGGTGGGAATGCGCTTGGCCAGCTGCAGGTCCTTGCCGTCCCAGCGGTAGATGTCCACGTGGTGCAGCCGGTTGCCGGCGGTCACCAGCCACTTCATGTCGGGCGAGAAGCGCAGGTGGTACGGGTCCATGATGCCGCGCACCGTGCGCTGGATCTCGGCCGTTTTCGGGTCGATGAAGGTGAGCGAATCGGCGAACGCGTTGGCCACGATGACCGACTTCTCGTCCGGCGTCATGTACAGGTGGTGCGGCTCCTTGCCGGTGGGCAGGCGCTTGACTTCGCTCCAGGTGGTGGGGTCCACCACGCTGACCGAGGCGTCCAGCGAATTGAGGACGAAGACGGGGTATTTCGGCAGGGCGGCCTGCGCGAGGGCGCTGCCGCAGGCCAGGGCCAGCCAGGCTGCGGCGACACACCCGAGACAACGGGAAAGGAGTTTCACGAACTTGACTTCCGGGGCAACCCAAGAGTTTAGCCGCAGCCACCGCGGCGCGGCCGGAGCTTGGGCGTAACATCCAATCGATGGAACGCCTGCTCGTCAATGGTGTGGGACTGGAGGTTCAACGCGTCGCCGCCCCCGGCGGAGGACCGCTGGCGCCGATTGTTTTCCTGCACGAGGGACTGGGCTCGGTGGCCATGTGGCGCGATTGGCCGCACCAGCTCTGCGCAGCGACAAACCGCTCGGGCGTGATCTTTTCACGGCGCGGCTACGGCGCGTCTGACGCCGTGCCCGAGGTGCGCGGCGCCGGCCGGCTGGCGCCTGACTACATGCACCGCGAGGCGCTGGAGACGCTGCCCGCGCTGCTGGAGGAACTGGGCATCGAGCGGCCGGTGCTGCTGGGCCATTCCGACGGCGGCACCATCTCGCTCATCCATGCCAGCCACTTCCCGGTGAAGGCGGCCATCGTGATGGCGCCGCACGTGATCGTGGAAGACGTGTCGATCCGCGCGATCGAGCAGGCGCGCGAGGCCTACGAGCACGGCGACCTGCGCGCGAGACTGCAGCGCTACCACCGCGACGTGGACTGCGCCTTCTGGCAGTGGAACGACATCTGGCTGAGCCCGGCGTTCCGCGACTTCGACATCCGCTCCGAATGCCGCCGCATCGTCGCGCCGGTGCTGGCGATCCAGGGCGAGGACGACCCCTACGGCACCCTGCGCCAGATCGACGAGATCGCGCCCCAGGGCCTGTGCCAGACGGAGAAGCTGCCCGCCTGCGGCCACTCGCCGCACAAGGACCAGCCGGAGCAGACGATCGCGCTGATCGCGAAATTCCTGACGTCGCTCAGCTGAGAGTTCTCTTTTCTTCATTCCCTCTCCCTCTGGGAGAGGGTTAGGGTGAGGGCTCCCGCAGCGCTGCCAGATCCTCCACCCCCAGCCACCGCCACCGCCCCGCCGCCAGATCCGCAGGCAGCACCAGCCCGCCGATGCGCGAGCGGTGCAGCCCCTCGACCCGGTTCCCGACCGCCGCGATCATCCGCTTGACCTGGTGGTACTTGCCTTCGGTGAGCGTCAGCCGCAGCTCCAGTTCGCCCGTGGCCTCGCACGCCGCGGCGGCCACCGGCTTCGGATCGTCGTCCAGCACCACGCCTTCCAGCAGGCGCCGCACCTGCTCGGCGTCCACCGGATGCTTGGTGCGCACCTCGTACACCTTGGGAACGTGGTGCTTGGGCGAGCTCATGCGGTGGATGAAGCTGCCGTCATCGCTCATCAGCAGCAGGCCGGTGGTGTCCTGGTCCAGGCGGCCGACGGCCTGCACGCCCTGGATGCTGCTCTTGGTGGGGCGCTGTCGCAGCGGCCCGGGCAGCAGCGTGTAGATGCTCGGCCACGCCGACGGCTTTTGCGAGCACTCGGTGCCGGCCGGCTTGTGCAGCAGGAGATAGGCCTTGTCGGCGAACGGCCAGTCCACGCCCTGCACCGTGAAGCGCAGGCCCTCGGTCGGGAATTCCGCGCCGGGGTCGGTGCAAGGTGCGCCCGCGACCGTGACGTGCCCGAGCTGGATCAGCCCCGCGCACACGCGGCGCGTGCCGAAGCCCTGGGAAAAGAGAATGTCCTGCAGTTGCATGCGCGGCGAGTATCCCACCGCGCGGCGCAGGCGCCGCCGACCGGGGCTACGCGGCCGGCGCCAGCACCGTGCGCATGCGCCACTGGTCGGCCACCGCGAACGCCGTCGCCAGCACGTAGCCGGCGAACACCAGCACCGCCATCGACGCCAGCCCGAATGCATCCATGGCCATGCCGGTGACCGCCGGCCCGGCCATCTGGCCCGCCGCGCAGGCGATGGTGGCCGTGGCCAGCGCGCTCGGGCCGGCCGCCGTGCCGACGCGTTCGCGCGCATAGGCGCTGGCCACCGCCGGCGTTGCCGTCAGCCCCAGCCCGACC
>NZ_JACCWG010000282.1 GCF_013697775.1 Ramlibacter sp.
GCCGCCGCGCCGGCGTGCCGCGCCGATCATGCAGCCGCCGAAGAAGTACGCCGCGAACGCCGGTGCCTGGTGGTACGCCACCGCGCCCGCGCGGTAGCCGCTGGCCGCGCCGACGGTGCGCGCGATCCAGGCGAACTGCAGCGCGCACAGCAGCAGGCCGACGGCCAGCGCCCAGCCGCGCCGCGAGGCGGCGGCCACCAGCAGCGGAAACGCCAGGTAGTAGAGCGCTTCGATCCCCAGCGACCAGCCGCCGATGGCGATGGCCGACACGGCGGGGTCCCGCAGGCCAAAGGCGAAGCTGAGATTCCAGGCCAGCAGCCCGCCGACGTGACCGATCGGCACACCGCTGCGCAGCCGATAGAGCAGCAGCGTCAGCAGGCAGACGACGGCGTACAGCGGCACCAGCCGCGCCCAGCGCGCGAGCAGGAAAGCGCCGACGGCACCCGGCGTGCGCAGCCCGCCCGCATGGTTGAACGCCAGGCTGGCACCGGACAGCACGAAGAACATGTAGACGCCGTAGCTGCCCAGCGGGTAGAGCTCCACCACGCCTTCCCAGCCCAGCACGTGGTAGACAGCCACTGCCAGCGTGCACAGGCCGCGCAGAAGGTCCCAGCCCAGCACACGCTGCGCCTTGTCGTTCGTCGATGCGTTCACGGCCGCAAGTATCGGTGCTTCGCCTACGCAAATTTCTTAAGCGGCGCCGGCGGTCCGCGGGAAGAATGGGGCTTGCGCTTTTTTGCGCCGGAAGCCGCTGTGAAAGAATCCCTGCACCGCCTCGTCTACGTCAGTTCGGCCTGCTCGCCGATGTCCAGCAGCGAGCTGGAGCGCCTGCTTGCCGGCGCGCGCGCCCGCAACCAAGCCCAGGATGTCACCGGCGCGCTGCTGTGTTCCGGCGGCAACTTCATGCAGGTGCTGGAAGGTTCGCGCGAGGCGGTCCGCAGCGTGTTCGAACGCGTCCGCCGCAACCCGGCGCACCACCAGATCATCGAGCTGATGTGCGAGCCGGTGCAGCGGCGCGAGTTCGCCGACTGGTCGATGGCGTTCTCCCATGCGAGCTGGGACAAGCTGCAGCAGGTGCAGCAGGCCTTCAAGCCCGGCCACGAAGACGGCATGGAGCTGCTGCACAGCTTCTGGAGCGGCAGCCGCTGACTGCGCTCAGGCGCCGGCGCGGCGCTTGAGCCAGCGCATCAGCGCGCCCAGCACCGGTATCTTCTCGTAGACCTCCTCGGCCGCGTCCCAGTAGTCGCGGTGCACGGCGATGCGCCCGTCGGCGTCCAGCAGCAGGTGGCTCACGCCGTGCATGGTGAGCGTGCCCTTGCGCGGATAGCCGCGCAGCACGAAGCTGAACTCCCACACCAGCACGCAGTCCGGCCCGTTGGCGAAGCGGTGCGTCACCACGAAGCGCGGCGCGTCCATGGCGTCGAACATGTGCTGGTACACGGCGCGGATGGCGTCGATGCCGCGCACCGCGTGCAGCGGGTCCTTGAAGGCGGCGTCCTCGCGGTAATAGGTGCCCAGGCGCGGCACGTCCTGCGGCCCGAAGCTCTCGAACAGCACGACGATGCGCTGCAATGCGTCCATGGTCACAACCCCGTCACGCGGCGCGCCAGCGCCTGGTAGATCCCGAACGGCAGCAGCGTGGCCAGCTTCAGCGGCACGGTGAAGCGCTTCGGGAATTGGATGTCGAAGGAACCGCGCGTCCAGCCGCGCAGCACCTGCCGCGCCGCTTCCTCCGGCTGGATCAGCGCGGGCATGCGGAAGTCGTTGTTCGCGGTCAGCGGCGTCTCGACGAAGCCGGGGTTCACCAGGCTCACGCCCAGGCCCTGCGCATGCAGGTCCATGTACAGCGTCTCGGCCAGCCGCATCAGCGCCGCCTTGGTCGGCCCGTAGCCCAGGCTCTGCGGCATGCCGCGCCAGCCGGCCACGCTGGACACCAGGCTCAGGTGGCCGCGGTGCGCGTGCAGCATGTGCGGCAGCACGGCGTCCAGCACGTGCAGCGCGCCGACGTAGTTCACCTGCTGGTGGCGCAGCATCTCCTGCAGGTCGAAGGCGGTGGCGCGCAGCGGCTTGTAGTGGCCGGCGCAGTACAGCACCATGTCGAGCGGCCCGCCATCCAGAACGACGCGGGTGGCGGCCTGCACGGCAGCGGCATCCGTCACGTCGGCCGGCACCGGCACGGAGCCCGGATGCCGCACGGCGAAGGCTTCCAGCGCCGGCATGCCGCGCGCCGACAGGTACACGGCCGCGCCGCGCGCGTGCAGCGCCGATGCCACCGCCGCGCCGATGCCGGTGGAGGCGCCCACCAGCCAGGCGCGCTTGCCGCGCCAGTCGTCCAGGCGCGGGTTCATGTTGCCTTGGTGAACGACAGCGTCACCTCGCCCACGCGCACGCCGAACTTGCTCATGGCGGTGCGGTTGAGGAGCACGCGCTCGTCCATCTGGTACATCCAGTCGTCCATCTGCACGTTCCACACGCGGCCGTCCACCGGCAGCGCCAGCGTGTAGCGCCAGCGCAGCGCGTTGCCGCGCGCCTGGCCCTCGGCTTGGCCGACCACGTCGGCCGCGCGGCCGGTGAAGCGGCCGTCGGCCAGCTTGCGCAGCTTCCACACGCGCCGCTGCTTCGTGCCGTCGGAGTAGGTGAAGTCCTCGTCCAGCGTGCCCTCGTCGCCTTGCCAGCTGCAGTCCAGCTTCACGGTGAAGCGCTTGACGACCTTGCCGGAGCGGTCGGTGAACATGCCCCAGGCATCGACCCTGCCGTTGAAATAGCGCTGCAGGTCCAGCACCGGCCGTTCGGCCGCGTACTCGCCCACGTCGGGCGCGGCGCAGCCGCCCACGGCCAGCGCGGCGGCCGCGACCATCAGCATTCGTTTCGTGTTGCGCATGGCACACCCCCGGTTCGGATCAATGAAAAGTAGAGAAGGACCACCGCCGCCAGCTTGAGAACGCAGGGCAGCAGGCAGTAGGCGATGGACAGGGCCTGCGCCGAGGCCGGCGCGCGGTCGCCCGGCACGTAGCCGGCCAGCGAGAGCAGCGGCAGCGCCAGGCCGGCGGCGAGCGCGAGATTGAGCTTGGACACCAGGTTCCACCAGCCGAAGAACACGCCTTCGCCGCGCCCGCGGCTGCCCGCCTGCGCGATCACGCCGGCCAGCAGCGCGCCGGGCAGCACCAGGTCGCTGCCGAGCGCCAGGCCGCTCAGCGC
>NZ_JACCWG010000305.1 GCF_013697775.1 Ramlibacter sp.
GCCGCCGCCTGCTTGATGAAACCAATGATCTGCTCTTCGGTAAACCTGCTCTTCTTCATGTCCGTCATTCTCCTGGTTGACGGACCTCCTGGAATTTAGATTGGTATGGCTGTAAGGGGGCAGGTCATAGGGGCCCGCGCCAATGATCAGGACGTCGGTGTCGGTGTTCGCCATGGGAACGATCGCTCGCGATGTCGCAGGCGCGGCTGGGCTCGCGCGCCGTTCAAAGGACCGCCGCTGCCTGGTCCGCCGGCTGCGGTGCGGGCTCGGTGTGCTTCATCCAGCCCAGCCCGTCCGGCGTGGTGACCAGCCCGTTGTCGCGGATGGGTCGCTCCTGCGGGCTCTGGCCGCCGGAGCGGGCGGCGATCTGGATCCGCTTGCCCTCGCTGTCCAGCTGCGGGATGAGCGCCTGCATGCCGGCGAAGTCCTGCACCGCGTGGGGCGCCGCGGCCGCGTCGCCGGCGCGGGGCGAGCGCGCCGCATAGGTAGGATTCATCATGCCTTCCAGCTGGTCTCCCGCGCCGAGCCGTGCGTCGAAGAAGCGCTGGGCCGAGGACACCGCGGGATCGCCGGGCGCCTCGCCGGCGAGCAGGCGGACGAACGCATCGTTGCCCCGCTCCGGCGTGTTCAGCAGGCTGCGCGCGCGCCAGAAGAACGACTGCTGGTCGCTGTTCATGTCGTACAGCGAGGTCAGGTACTGGTAGAACAGCCCGTATTCGCGGCGGTAGCGTGCCTCGAACTCCGCGAAGGCGTCGCTCTCCTCGGTCACTCCGTCCAGGCAGCTGTTGATGGAGCGCGCGGCCAGCAGCCCCGAGTAGGTCGCCAGGTGCACGCCCTGCGACAACAGCGGATCCACGAAGCAGGCGGAATCCCCGATCAGCGCCAGCCCGTTGCGCCAGAACTTGTCGCAGGCATAGGACCAGTCCTTGCGCACCCGCAGCTGCCCGTAGGTGCCTTCGGTCACGCGCTTCGCGTCCTTGAGGAAGTCCGAGATGATCGGGCAGCGGGCGATGAACGCGGCCATCGCTTCTTCCAGGTTGCCTTCGATCGGCTTGCGCGAATCGGGCGGCGCCTGGAACACGGCGCCCACGCTGGTCAGCGTCTTGGACAGGGGGATGTACCAGAACCAACCCTCGTCGAACGCCGCCGACAGGATGTGGCCGGAGCGGGGCTCGGGCAGGCGCTTGCCGTTCTCGTAGTAGCCGAACAGCGCGAAGTTCTTGAAGAACTCGGAGTAGACCCGTTGCCCGACCAGCGCGCTGAACTTCCCGGCGTTGCCCGACGCATCGACCACGAACCTGGCGCGCGCCGAAGCGAAGGCGCCCTTTTCGTCGGTGAACGAGAGTCCGACCACGCGGCCGTTCTCCTCGATCGCCTCGTGGGCGGAGCACTCGGTCCTGACTTCCACGCCTTTCTTCCTGGCGTTCATCAGCAGGATGTGGTCGAACTTGGAGCGCTCCACCTGGTAGGCGTTGGCGGGACGGTCCGATCCTTCCACCCCGCGGAAGTTGAAGAACCACGGCTCGGGATCGCGGCCCCAGCGGAAGGCGCCGCCGAACTTCTTCTCGAAGCCCGCGGCCTGCAGCTCTTCGTGCACACCCAGCAGGACGCAGATCCCGTTGATGGTGGCGGGCAGCAGCGATTCCCCGATCTGGTAGCGCGGGACCGTGCTGCGTTCGAGCAGCAGGACCTTGTGCCCGCGCATGGCGATGAAGGTCGAGACGGTGGCGCCGGCGGGGCCGCCGCCCACGACGATGACGTCGTATTCCTTTGCCGGGTGGTGTGTCACTGGAAGGATCTCCCTGGGTCTGGCACGTTGATGGAAGTCAGGTCCTGTAGCTCGGATCGATCTTGTCGATCTTGCGGACCATGGCGTCGAACAGGTCCTGGCCCGCGCCGTAGTCCTTGTTGAAATGAAAGGACACGTCGGCGCAGCGCCGCCGCACCTCTTGCGACACCGGCAGCATGGTGCCCATGGACAGCGCCGCCAGCTGGACCTCGCAGGCGCGGTTGAGCAGCCACATGGTCGTGAAGGCCCGCGCCACCGTGTCGCCCCAGGTGAGCAGCCCATGGTTGCGCATGATCAGCGCCGGCTTGTCCTGGATGCTCGCGGCGATGCGCACGCCTTCGTCGGGCCGCGTGGTCACGCCCTCGAAGTCGTGGTAGGCGATGAGGTTCTGCAGCTGGCAGGCGTGGATGCTGTTGAGCAGCAGGCCGTCGGGATGGCAGGCCACGGCCACGCCCGCCGTGGTGTGCACGTGCATCACGCAGTGGGCGTCGGCGATGTTGTCGTGCAGGGCCCAGTGGGAGGTGATGCCGCCCACGTTGGGCGGCCATTGCCCGTTCAGGGCGTCGGCCTTGCTGTTGGTCTTCACCAGGTTGGACGCGCAGACCTCGTCATAGGTGAGCCCGAACGGATTGATCAGCATGCAATCCGGCTCGCCGGGAACGCGCACTGACAGGTGGTTGTAGATGATCTCCGACCATCCGAGATGGGCGAAGATCCGGTAGGCGGCGGCCAGTTCGACACGTGCCGCCCACTCGGCATCCGAAACCGGGCTGGCGGTTGATTTGCTGTGGAGATTCCATGAAGACATCGTCGCGCTCTGTGGGGTGAGTTGACTGGCTTCAAGCCTATTTGAGTTGGCGTGGGAGCGTCAAACGTCCCGGAGCGCGCGCCGCGTGCTTGACGGACGCAGTCAGCTGGACGCAAGCATCGGCTCGGTGGGATGGCGTGGCGCCAGGCCCCGTTCGCAGGAGCAGCACCCGATGGCGCGCAGAGTGTTTTGGTAGGACGTGCAGGGGTCGAACCTGCGACCAACGGATTAAAAGTCCGCTGCTCTACCAACTGAGCTAACGTCCCCTACCTTGAAATGCGCTTGTGCTGCGGCATTGCACCGCAGCAAAGCCCGCGATTATAGCGTGGTTGAAACGGCTTTTTTCACGGCAGTGGTCGCAAGTTTGTCCAGCACCCATCCGGCGGCGCACTGGCCGAAGGTCGCCGTCACGCTGACCACCGATCCGTAGCCGTGGCAATTCAGGCTGCCGTCGCCCTCGATGGCGCAGCTCGCGTCGGGCGGGGCCACGGCTTCGCGGCTGAACACGCAGGCCACGCCGATGCGCTTGCCCTCCTTGGGCGCGCCATGCGACTTGCGCAGCCGGTAGCGCAGCTGCGCCAGCAGCGGGTCGTGCGTGGTGTGCGCCAGATCGTCCACGTCCACCTTGTGCGCCAGGCGCTTGCCGCCGGCCGCGCCGCAGGCGATGAACAGCACACCCTTGTTGGCCCTGGCCAGCGACCACGCCGCCATGGCGGCCTTGGCCTTCACCTGGTCGCAGGCGTCGATGACCGCGGTCACGCCGGGCGGCAGCAGTGCCGGCCAGTTCTCGGGCTCGGCGAATTCTTCGACCGCGTGCACGCGGCACCCGGGGTGGATCTGCGCGATGCGCTCGCGCATGGCCTGCACCTTGGCCTGGCCCACCGTGGAATCCAGCGCGTGGATCTGCCGGTTGATGTTGGATTCGGCGATGTGGTCCAGGTCCACCAGCGTGAGTTCGCCCACGCCGCTGCGCGCCAGCGCCTCGGCCGCCCAGGAGCCGACGCCGCCGATGCCGATGACGGCCACGTGCGCCGCGCGGATGCCGGCGGCGCCCTGCATGCCGTACAGCCGCTCCAGGCCGCCGAAGCGGCGCTGCAGGTCGACAGCCTCGTCCAGGTGCGTCACGGCCCGCGCGCTGTCTTCACGTGATGGTCAGCGCAGGCGCGCCAGGCGCTCGCGCGCGGCCACCGCGGCTTCGGACTGCGGGTAGGCCTTGATCAGTTCGTCCAGCGTGCGGCGCGCGCCCACGTTGTCCTTCAGCTCGATCTGGCAGTTCGCGATCGACAGCACCGCCTCGGGCGCGCGCTGGTGGTCGGGCGTCTGCGCGATCAGCGCGCGGAAGTTGGCGATGGCGCCGCGGTAGTCGCGGTTGGCGTACTGCGCGTTGCCCAGCCAGAACAGCGCCGTCGCCTTGTAGCCGCTTTGCGGATAGCGCCGCACGAATTCGCCGAACGCCGTCTGCGCGGCAGGGAAGTCGCCTTTGCGGAAGGTGGCCAGCGCGGCGTCGAAGTCGCGCTGCTCGGTGGGCTCCACCGTGAGTTCCCGGCCGTCCACCGTGACCTTCACCGGCTCGAACTTGCGCAGGCGGTCTTCCACCCCCGTGGCGATGTCCTTCTGGCGGCGCTGCACCTCCGACAGGTCGCGCGCCAGGCCTTCGTTCTCGCCGCGCAACCGCGCCATGTCGCCGCGCAGCCCTTCGATCTGGTTTTGCAGCTCCAGCAGGCTGCGGCGCAGCTGGTTGTTCTCGTCGCCCAGGCGGCGCACCTCGTCGGAGCCGGCCTGGCGCTGGCTTTCCATGCGCTGGCGCAGCTCCAGGATGGCGCGGCGTGCCTCGTCGTCCTCGAACAGGGCGGCG
>NZ_JACCWG010000312.1 GCF_013697775.1 Ramlibacter sp.
TTGTCCGGCCGAACTGCAAGCCTGTGCCGGTGTACGGCGCGGGCGTCGTGTCGGCGCCGCCATAAACGGAGTCACTGAGCTGCACGGCCTCTGTCGCTCGCTGCTGACCGCCACCTCCCCAATTCGCCTCCGCCAAGCTACTCCCCAACGCATTGCCAAAGGCGTCGGTGGCGATCTGCTGAATCGCGATCTTTCCGCCGCGCGCAACCGCTGTCGCGGCACCCGCAGCCAGGCCCGTGACCAGGCGCGCACCGAACTGTTCGCCGAAGCTGCGAGTGGCGAAGCCTGGATCGTTCATGCCCATCGCACCACCGACCGCTTGCCCCACTCCCGCGCCCACCGCGCTGGCTGCGACGCTTCTCCAGTCGAAGCTCTTTTGCAATCCCGTGACCACGCCGATTCCTTGCGAGAGGGCGTTACCCGCCGCAGCGCGCGCGACCACGTTGCCAAAGCTGCCCAGCTCACCGCCGGTGAAGTTCACCCCGCCCAGGCCGGCGGAGACGCCGCCGCCAATAGCACTGAGAGCAACCTGCTTCCAGCTGAAGCTGTCCTGCGCGCCAATGGCCATGCCCACCGCCTGTCCCGCGATGGAGCTGACGGCGCCGCTCACCGCTCCGGCTGCTGCAGCCACTCCGGCGCCCGCGGCACCGCCCAGCACTGCACTTCCTGCCGCGAACGTCGCCCCCGTCAGGCTCGCCCCGCCTCCGATGGCGATGCCCCCGCTGGCAGCTGCCGTCGCCGCGGCTCCTTGGCCGAACAGGCCAGCTGCGGCCATCGCACCTGCCGTGTAGATGGCGATCACGATCACGACGATCATCACCAGCAGCTGCCCGAACCAGCTCTTCTTCTTAGGCGCCGGCCCCGGCAGATACGGCGTCGAATCCCCCTGCACCCTGCTCGGGTCATAGGGCCTGAAGGTGTTGGCCGCATTGCCGCTTGCCTCCAGGCTCGGCACCTTCAGCACCTGCCCGGCCCTGAGGTCCGCATTGCCGCTGACCCCGTTGGCATCCGCGATGCGGTACCACAGCCGCTCGTCTCCGTAGTACGCCTTGGCGACGCTTTGCAGCGTGTCGCCCGCGCTCACCGGGTGGCTCCTGTCTTGCCCCACCGGCGTGTTGCCCGCGGTGCTCTGGAAGGCGAAGTTGAAGTCCGCCACCGTGGTGAAGCTGGGTGCGCTGGCCGTCTTGGGCTTGGTCTCGTCCACCACCTCGCCGTAGCGCCCCAGCACCTCGCCGTTGACGATCAGCTCGCGCTGCACGTGGTTGCCCTGGTTCACGTACACCGCGCGGCCGCCCTCGTCGTTGACGAATTTGCGGTAGCTGTTGGCCTGGCTTTCGTCGCTGGCTTCGCTCAAGCCCCCGCTGCCGTCGTAGTGCTTCCAGCTCTTGGTGCTCAGGTCCCCGCGCGTGGCCGTGACCGTCTTCTCCTGGTACCCCTCCAGCGACAGGTACGCGTAGGCGAACGTGTTGACGAAGTTCCCCACGATGTTGCGCATCGTGTAGCCCGACAGGTTGCCGGCAGCGTCGTAGTTCGCCTTGCTTCCTCCTGCGTTGCGGTAGTCCAGCTCGTATTGCTTGGCGCCCTTGTTGTCGAACACCTGCTGGTGCGCCAGGCGCCCGTCGGCGTCGTAGGCGTTCTTCTTGAACTCCGTGCCGTTGCCCGCCATCGCCTGGTCGCCCGTGGGCGTGGTGCCGTACAGCGCCTTGAAGTAGTCATCGCTGAGCGTGTTGGGCGCGGTGCCCGACTGCGTGAGCCGCCCGCCGCGGTCGTAGCTGCGCGTGTCCACCGGCGTGCCGTCGCGAACGATCTGCGTCAGGCGCCCCAGCGCGTCGTAGCTGTAGCTTTCGCTCGTCTGGCCCAGCTGCCGGTGGTAGAGCGCCGGTGTGGTGTAGGTGTAGGTCTGGGTGTCGTTGTACCCCTCCCTCGTGACCGTGTAGCTGGTGGAGGGCGTGACGCTGACCACCTGCCCCTGCCAGCTGTCGCTGGTCTTGTTGCCCAGCCAGTCGTAGGTGATGCGGTGGCCGTCTTCTCCCAGCGTGCCGTTCGCGTTCGCATTCGCCAGCACCTGGCGGTTCATCGCGTCGTAGCCGAAGTAGTCCTCGCTGTCGTGCGCGCCTTCCACCTGGCTGCCCACCGGGGTGGCCGCCTGCGCGGTGATCACGTGCGTGCTGATGTGCGTGCGGTTGCCCACCAGGTCGTAGTCCATCAGCACCCGCGCGCGGCCGTCTTCCACCAGTTTCAGCCGGCCCAGCGCGTCGTAGGCCAGGTAGTTGTCCCGGTAGGTGAGGTACTGCGGCACGTTGTTGGCGTAGCCGCCTTGCTGCGTCGTCTCGCGCACCCGGTGGCCCGCCAGGTCGTAGGCGAAGATCTGCAGCGTGTTGGTGCTCGCGTCGTTGATTTTGATCAGGTTGCCCGAGCGGTCGTATTCATACCGCAGGTTCTGCCTCATCTGGAAGGCGTCCGTCGCCCGCGTGTTCTCCTGCGCGGTGAGCTGGCGCGCGTTGTCGTAGGTGTAGGTGTAGGCAGCCCCGCCAATGTCGGTGTGGCCCGTCAGTTGCCCGAAGTAGTCGTAGCTCCAGCTGGCCGTCGCACCCAGGCCGTCGCGCCGCTTCGTCATGCGCCCTTGCGCGTCGTACGCCATTTGCGTGGTGACCCCTGCCTCCACGCTCTGGATGACGTTGCCGCGCAGGTCGTAGCGGTAGCGCGTGGTCTGGCTGGCCGCGTCCGTGCCCACGTGCACGGTCTTGCGCCCCGCTTCGTCCCAGCTGTTGGCCTCCGTCAGGCGCACCTGCTGCTCGTTGGACAGGGTGTAGCTGCCGTCCATGGAGTAGCGGCTTGTGTCCACCGCGGCGTAGGTGGTCAAGCTCAACCGGTTGAGCTTGTCGTAGGCGTAGTCGGTGGTGTACGAGACGGCAGTGTTCGCCTTGGCCGTCGCCTGCACCTTGTTGCCGAAGATGTCGTAGCGGTAGCTGACGTCCCCGCCGTCGGCGTGCCGCTCGGCCAGCAGGTTGCCCGCCGCGTCCCATTCCTGGCGGTTCATGTTGCCGTTGGCGTCGATCACCGCCACCTGGCGGCCCAGCACGTCGTACAGGATCTTCGTTTGCGCCGCGTTCGCGTTGCCGTTGCCGTCCGGCTGCAGTTGCTGGACCAGCTGGTTGTTCGCGTTGTACGCGTAGCGCGTCACCCACCCGGCATACCGCGCGTCGCTCACGCTCAGCACGTTGCCCCAGCGGTCCCAGCTGCGGTTGACTGTCGCCTGCAAGGTCGGCGCGGCCGTGTCGCTCGACGTGGGCTCCGTGACGCTCGCGCCCTGCTGGGAGGCGGGCGTTGCCGCCACCACGAACAGCGTGCCCGCCGCATAGCCGGTGACCGCGTCGCCCTCCAAGCGCGTGAGTTCCAGCTCGTACTGGCCGGGCGCGAAGCTTGGCGGGAATTTCACCACCAGCTGCGCCGTTCCGGTGGCGTTCGCATACTCCGGGTTCATCTGCGTCCATTGCGCCGTTCCAGCAAGCCGCCAGCGCAAGACGTCGACCACGCCGCTTTTGAAGTTCCACGCGAACTGTGTGCCGCCGTCGGCCGTCGGCGTGCTCGCCGCCCCGGGGATGAGGGGGGTTTCCGCGAGGGCCACGTAGTTCTGGAACGCCGCCCCCGCGCTCTGGCTGGCGATGTATTTGCCCGCCACGGATGTGTCCGCCTCCAGCGCGATCACCGGTGCGATGTGCTGCACCGGGTACATGGTGACCGTGGCTTGCCGCTGCGCCAGGCGCTTGGGATTGGTGGCGACGTCTTCCTCGTAGTACACGTCGACTTCGAAGGCGCCGCCCCAGACCGCGCTCGATGCCAGCACGGTCACGCTCTGCCAGCCGCCCGCGCTGGTGATGGTTTCCAGCGGCGGCTTCCACGCCGTGGTGCCGGCCAGGCGGTACCTCAGCACCGCCCGCTGGCCCTGTGGCGCATTCGGCCACTTCAGCGTCCAGCCGCCGTCCGGGTTGGGCGTGAACCGCGCGTCCACCCACGGCAGGCTGCCTTCGTGGTACACCGGCGCGACATAGCCGGTGGCGACCTCGTCGAGCTTCGGCTTGGTCGTGGCGTTCTGCGAATAGACCAGGTTGCCCGTGTACTGCGCAATCTCATCGGTGCCCACCGAGTAGGTGATGCGCAGGCCGTACGTGCCGGCCGGCTTTAACCCCAAGTCGATGTACCACGAGCTGCCGTCCGCACCCGGCAGAACCTCCGAGGTGTGGTTCTCCGGCTGCGTCGTGCCCGGCACAAGCCAGGTGGCCTTCAGGACCGCGCCGCTCACCGTCGATTTGGGCCACGACAGGCGGTAGACGCTGGCGCTCAGCGGCTTGAGGGTCGCGTCGATCTGCGGAAGATTGCTCGGCGCGGTGTACGCCGGCGTCACATCGTTGATCATCGGCTTCGTGGGCGGCACCGACGTGGTCTTCAGCTCGCCTGTGTATTGCGCCGTGCGCGTGCTACCCGACTGGTAATACAGGTCCAGTTTGTACGTGCCGGGCTGCAGGTCGGCCGCGACGAACGAGGCCATCTGGGCGGACCCGGATGTCGTGATGCGCGGCGTGAAGACCTGCCACGTTCCCGAGTTCTGCAGCTGGATGCGCAGGACCGTGCTGCTGCCGGTTGGCGGCTTGGGCCATTGCAGCGTCCAGCTGCCGTTGGAGGCGACGGTGCCGAGGGTTACCGGCCACACGTACGGGTAGCCGTCGGCCACCGCGTTCTGCTCGGGCGTGTAGGACGGCGTGGTCTCGGTCAGCGTGTACGCGCCTTTGTTGGCCGTCATGTTGCCGGTGGAGCGGCAGATGATCGTACCGGCGCTGTTCGTCAGCACCACCTGGATTTCGTAGGCGCCGTCGGATGGGGCGCCGGCGGAGATGCCCACCACTTGGCGCTTGCCGTCCGCGCTGAGGCCGGACGTGGTGGGCGACCAGCCGCCCTGGGAGCCGAGCGGCCGGTAGGACATCGTCCCGGTCAGGCCGGTGGATGCCACGGGCAGGTCCCAGGAGATCGTGCAGCCGTTCGGCACCAGGGCGAACATGGCGCCGGGCACGGGCGCCCATTTTTGCGCGAACTCGTGCGTCGCCCCGCCGTTGGTCACTTGCAGCAGGCCGGAGCCCACCCCGGTGGCCGTGTTCTGGCTGGTGTTCACCACCGTGATCTGCACCTCCCAGTCGCCCGCGGGAAAGGTGGACAGCGTGATCGACTGCGTCGCGCCGCTGGTCGTGTACTCGCGCGCATTGGCGGTGCGCCAGGGTTCGCCGCTGCCGTTGGGCCGGAAGTTCAGCACCACCACCGAGCCGGAGCCCGGCGTGTTCCAGGAGAACTTCGAGCCCGCGCCCGCGACGGACTCCCATTTCACGCCCGGCACCGCGCCGGTGTAGAGGCTTGGAGTCGAGAACGCCGGCTCGTAGAACACCGGCGGCACCCCGTCGGTGACATCGGCCAGCGTGGGCGCCGCGTAGGAAGGCGGCTTGACCACCACGCTCAACAGGCATTGCGCCACGCGCAACGCGGGCGTGCCCTTGAGCTGGTAGATGTCCACGTCCCAGGTGCCCGCGGCGAATTCCGTGGCGGACACCGTGAACTTCCACGTGGTGCCGGTGTCCACGGGCGTGGGGTAGGACCATGCTCCGCTGCTCCCGGCCTTGCGGAACGCCCCGACGGTGGTCACACCTGTGGTGGTGGGCTTGGCGAGTTCCAGCGTCCAGCTGCCGTCGTCGTAGGCCGTCCTGGTCACCGCAAGGATCGGGTAGTTATTCGGTGCCGTGTAGGCAGGCGTGGTCTTCGACAGGGTGGGCGCCACCGTGGTGCCGGCGTACGCCGTGAGCGTGCCCAGGCTCAGCCCCACCATCTTGTTGGTGGCGGTGTCGAACTGCACCAGCTTCAGGTCATACAGGCCCGCCCCCTGGTCCGCCGCGGGGATGTCCAGGCGCTGGCCGCCGGCGGTGGAGGTGATCCAGGAGGACTTGTTGATGAATGCGCCGCTGCCGGCCGGGGCGATCCAGGCTTCGGTGTAGCGGCCGGCCGGCAGCGTCCATGTCATCCACCAGCTGCCGCTGTCCTGCCCTTCGAAGTGGACGTCCGGCACGGGCGGCGGCGTGTCGCTCCCAGGTTCGGTGTAGGCCGGTGTGTTCGGCGTTGTCTCCAGGATCTGCGGCGCTTGCGCCGGCCCCTGCGCGATCGTCATCGTGCCGGTGGTGCGCCCGGTCGGGGCGCCGCCCGCATTGAAGGTGGCGAGTTCCAGCTGGTACTGCCCCGGCAGCAGGTCGGCCGGGCTGGTCATTTGCCAGGACGGCGCGTCCGCCACCAGCGTCCATGGCGCGTCCTGCCAGATGCCGGTACCGGCCACGCTGTAGCGCAAGGTCCAGGTGGAGCCCGCGACCTTGGGCCAGGTGATCAGCGTCGTGCCATCGGCAATGGGCTGCAGGACCGCCCCGCTCACCCGCGGCAGGCCCTGCGGCGCGGTGATGGTGAACACGCCGGTCTTGTGCGCATAGGCGCCCGCGCCGCTGTGTGCATAGTTCAGCTCGTACTCGTAGTTGCCCGCAGCCAGCGCCGAGGCGTTGATGCCGCTGCTGCCGCCGTCCAGCTGCACGACCGGCAGCGTCTGCCACGCGCCCGCGGTGCCCGCCACGCGGTAGCGCATCGCCTGCGTGACGTCCCCCGCCGGCGTTTGCCAATAGAACACGCCCACGCCCTTGGCACCCGTGAGGAGGGCCGCGTCGATCTGCGCCAGCGGCACGTTCACCAGGCCGATGGTGCCGGTGGAGGTCACCGCCGGCGCCGTTTCGCCCTGGCGCTGGGTCAGTACGCGGTACTCGTAGGTTCCGTCGGCCCTGCCTGCCGTGTTGAAGAGCAGCTGCCTGCCGAAGTCCAATCTTCCCGTGAGATCTTCCCAGCCATTGCTGCTGCCGGCGGGGCGCACTTGCAGCGTGACGCTGGTCCCCAGGTCCTGCGGCTTGTCCACATACACGACGTTGACCGGAACACCCGTGGCGCCCTGGTCGTACACCACGCACCAGTTGCCGCTGATGTCCTTCTTGTAGACCTTCAACGAAGTGATCGCGTCGATGCCGGCGACGGTTTCATCGTCCTTCCACTCCAGGTTCACGCCGCTGGCGGCGTCTTCGGTGGTGAACATGCGCGTGAGCGTTCGGACACTCGCCGCTCGATAAAAATCCCGCGGCATCATCACCTCGCCTTGCGAGTATTCAATGGTGCGCGCGTCCGCTTTGGTGGTGTACCCCAGTTCCACCTTGACCTCGCCGGATCCCAGATTGGCCAACGATGTCCAGCTGAGCGCAACCTTGTTGGGCTTGTCCCACTGCGGCTCATTGTTTGGGCCGGTGGCGAGTTCACCCACCTGCGTCACGAGGGTCTGTGTCACAGTGGCCTGCAACACCCCCACGCCGGTGGCCGCTTCCAGCTTTTGCGGCAGCACCTGCTTGATCGCGTGCCCGAGCTTGTCGTAGACGGTGAGGGTCTGGCGCAGGCTTGGCGCCAAGGGGAAGGCGGTCTCGACGTTGCCGATGCTGCCGGTCCTACCCAGGTAGATGTTGCTCGCGCCATTGGTGCCGTTGCTCGCGCCGTCGCTGCGCAGCTCCAGCGTCATGTTGCCCAACTGGTCGTAGAGCATCACGCGGTCCACGCCGTCGCCCGCATTGGTGCGCCACAGGCGCCCGGCCGCGTCGTAGTCGAAGGACTCGGCCTCCAATAGCTTGCCGTCCACCGTCTTGAGCGTCAACTCGCCGAAGGCGTTGTAAGTTTGCGTGGTGGTCGTGGTGAGCGTGGAGCCGTCCAGCTGCGTCGGGCCCGGCTCCCTGGTGCTGACCAGGTGGCCGAGCTTGTCGTACTGCATCTGCTGCCACAGCGTGTACATGGCGGCGGTGCCGGAGCTGACGTCGGTGACCTTCTGCCAGGTCTTGGCCAGGTCGCCGCGCGCGTTGTACGAGTAGTAGTGGTTGACCTGCCCGGCGTCCGTGCTCTGCGTCAGGTGGCCGAAGCGGTCGTAGGCGAAGCCCTGGACGTGGTCGGCCAGAGAACCGCCCAGGAACGTGAAGCCGGTCAAGCTCGGGTTCGACGCGCCGAGCGCGCGCTCCACCGTGCCCACCACGTTGCCGAAGGCGTCGCGGTAGTAGTCGGTCAGCGGCGTGACCTGCGCCCCGCCCGCGTTCACCGTCGGCGTGACGACGGCCTTCACGCGGCCCAGCGCGTCGTAGTAGCTGTAGGTGGCTCCGCCCGCCGCGTCCGTCGTGCGCACCAGGTTGCCCAGATCGTCGTAGGCATACGAGGTGACCACATCGACCGGCCGCTCGTCCATGCCGCTGAGGCTCAAGCGCAGCGCGTAGCTGCCCGAGGGCAGCCCCTGCGGGATCACCACGTACTGGATGGCGCCGTCGGTGACGACGGTGGCGCTTTGCCAGTCGCTGCTGTTCGGTGCCTGGAACTGCAGGCTGGCGATGTTGCCGGCGGCAGGCTTGGCCCATTGCAGCACCTTCACCGACGGCATCCCCTGTCCGGTCGAGTGGTCGCCCAGTTGCACGCCCGCGGGAAGCGCCCCGGGTTGCAGGACCATGTTCGGCCCCAGGACGTTCAGCGCTCCCTTCATCGAGGCGATGCTCACGCCCGACATCTCGTAGCTGAGCTCCACGTCGTAGCTGCCCGCGGCCACCGCGGCGGAGATGGCCAGGTGCTGCGTGCCGTCGGTGTCGGTAACAACAAAGTCCGTCACGCTTTCCCAGGCCTGCGCCGCGATCGAGCTGGAAGGCCGCCAGCGCAGCACGGCTTGCGCGTCCGCGGGCGGAGTGGACCAGCGCAGAACACCCGTGCCGTCGGCGCCGCCGAAGAAGACCACGTTTTCAATGCCGTTCACGCCTGGCGGATTGGTCGCGAAGGTCATGACGGGTTTTTGCGGGGTGTTCGTGACTCCCAGCGTGCCTTGGCTGGGAGTGCCAGAGACGGCCTTGCCCGCCGCGGCCAGCACGCTCGCGCGCGTTTCGCTCGTCTTGCGCCCGAGCGCGTCGTAGGCATAGGTGGTCTTGCGGTCGTCGCCCGGCACGGCGAGCGCCGCCGGCGCGTTGGCGCTCACCGGCTGGGTGCCCCAGTTGCCGCCGCCCACGCTGGTGGCGTACTCGGTGCGCGTTTTCAGCAGGCCCGCCTCGTCGTAGGTCTGGGTGGTGAGGTAGCCCATGGCGTCGACCGTGCCCACTTCCTGGCCGCGGCGGTCGTAGAAGTGGTCGGTGGTGGCCGCCTGCGTGCCGCTGCCGGCCACCGCCCGGATCAGTTCGCCGAAGGCGTTGTACGTGTTCGTCGTCACCCGGCCGGTCACCGACGGCGTGCCGCTGTTGGTGCCAACGTCGATGGTGTAGGTGAAGACGGCCGGCTCGATGACCTTGGCCACGCGGCCGCGCTGGTCGTATTGCGTGAGCAGGTGGCGCGCCGGATTGTTGGCCAGCGTGAGCAGCGTTGCCATGCCCTGGCGCTGCTCTTCGGGCAGGCCCTGCGGCCCGGACGCGGCCACGGTGACCGGATTCCCATAGCGCGCCAGGTCCAGCACCTCGCCGAACGCATTGCGCGTGTAGCCCACCACGTAGCCCATGGCGTCGATCTCGTAGCTCGCCCGGCCTGAGCGGTCGTAGATCTTGTAGCTCCAGTTGCCCGCCAGGTCCTGGCCCGCCACCGCGTTGCCCAGCGTGTCGTAGGTCGTGGTGGTGCTCAGCGGCGCCGGTGGCGTTTCGCTGCGCGCGGCCAGTCCCACCATCGTGAGCGGGTCGTTCGCCGCGTCGTAGACGCTGACCGCCGGATACAGCGTCTTCACCTGGCGTCCGAGCGCGTCGTACTGGTACGTGGTCACACGCTGGCCGGCCAGGCCGGCGGCTTCGGTGCGCGAGGTCAGGTTGCCCAACGCGTCATAGCCCAGCAGCGTGACGATCGATTGCGACACCACGGAGGGGTCGTTGGCGGTCAGCACGCCGGTCGTGGCGTCGGCGATCGGCGTGCTGATGTCCACCTGGGGCGACGTCTCGCGCAGCATGTGCCCCGCCGCGTCGTAGTCGTAGGTCCAGAAGTCACCCTTCTTGTTGGTGAACTTGGTCTTGTTGCCCACCGCGTCGTACTCGTAGCGTTCGGTGTGGTTCAGCGAGTCGGTGCTGGTGAGCAGGCGGTCCGCGGCGTCGTAGGTGTAGTTGTCGGTGCGGGTGGCGGGGTCCCCCACGAGCGCGTCGCGCACCGTCTGCCACGTGGGCTGCGCGCCCAGCGTGGGCGCCAGCGAGTACAGGATGGTCTTGCTCACGCGGCCCAGGCCGTCGTAGCGGTTCTCGCGCACGTAGCCGGCCGCGTCCACCGTGTAGGCGAGCTGCCCCGCCGGATCGAACACCTGCCGGGTGGTGCGGTCCTGCGTTGCGCTCGGGGCGACCAGCAGGCCTACCGCGGCGGCATTCGCCGCTGCAGGCAGCGCCGCCAGGCTGGCCTGCGCGATGGGCTGTGCATAGGCCGTGGTCCGCACCACGCGCCCCACCCCGTCGTACTCCGTCAGGGTCGCCGCGCCGGCCGCGTCCACCGCATAGGCCAGGCGCCCCGCGTTGTCGTAGGCGAAGCGGTCGATGCGGTCTTGTGCGTTGTCCGGCACGAGCGCACCGGCGATGTCGCTCGCCGTCGGCAGTGCCATGCCCAGAGTCGGCTTGCGGTCGTAGGCGCGGCGCAGCGTGAGCCGGCCGTTGCCGTCGTAGTCGTTTTTCACCACGCCGCCAAGCGTGTCCAGCACGTAGGTGTTGCGCCCCGCCTTGTCCCACGCATAGGTGGTGACGCGGTCGGACCCGCTTTCGGTGGCGCCCGCGGGATCCGCACCGGCGGTGATGGGCGTGGCGTACTGCCTCAACTGGCGCAGGTTGCCGTCGGCGTCGTAGGTGCGCTTGGTGACCGCACGGACGCCGTCCACGCTGTAAGCGAGCCGGCCGGCCTTGTCGTAGACCTGGCGCAGCAGCATGTCCCGGCTGGCATCCGCCACCTGGGTGGTTGCCGTGAGCATCGCGCTTTGCGTGGCCGCCGTGCTGGTGACGATGGCCGTGGCATAGGCCGTGCGCTTGACCACGTTGCCGTTGCCGTCGTACTCCGTGGCCACCACCGCGCCTGCGCCGTCGATCTGGTAGATCGCGCGGTCGAGCTTGTCGTAGACGGTGCGCAGCCGCTGGTCGTGCCCAGCGTCGGACGCCGGGTTGGGCACCGTGCCGGGCGTCCAGTTGCTCACCTTGTTCACGTAGGCGATGCGCTCCACCACGTTGCCGTTGCCGTCGTAGGTGTATTTGACGACACCGCCCGCGCCGTCCACCGTTGCGGCCAGGCGGCCGTCCTTGTCCCAGACGCGGTATTCGGTGACGTCCTGCGCGCTGTTCGCGACATAGCCCTGCACCTGCGCGAGCGTCGGGGACGTGGCCATCGACGCGAGGCTGGACGCGGTGATGTTCGTCGCATAGCGCTTGACCTGGACCAGCCGGCCGTTCGCGTCGTAGCCGTTTTGCTGGACCGCGCCGTTGGCGTCCACCGTGTAGACCAGCCGGTTGTTCGCGTCGTACGCATAGCGGGTCATCTGCCCGTTGGCGTCCTTGCTGTTGGCCACGTTTCCGGCGCCGTCGTACGCCCAGGTGCGCGTGAGGTTCAGCCCGCTGGGGTCGACCTGCTCCATCGTGCGCCGCCCCAGCGCGTCGTAGGTGTAGCTGGTGACGTTGCCCGCGGGCGTGGTGACCGTCAGCACGTTGGAGGCGCCGTCGTAGGTGTAGCTGGTGGCCAGGTTCAGGCCCGACGGGTCCACCACCTGCTTGGACAGCTGGCCCTTCAGGTCGTAGTCCAGGCGCGTCACCACGCCGTTCGGGCTGGTGGTGGTGATCTGCTGGCCCTTGGCATCCCAGCTGTATGTCGTGACCAGGTTCAGGCCACTGGGGTCGACCGTGCGCGTGAACACCCGGTTGGCCGCGTCGTAGGTGAAGGCGACCTTGTTGCCCGAAGCGTCCGTCGTGTCGGCGATGCGCCCGGCACGGTCGTAGCTGGTGCCCACGGTGCTCAGGTCGGCGCGCGTGGTCAGCTTCAGGTTGCCGTCGCGGTCGTAGGCGTAGCTCGTCGTGTTGCCGCGCGCGTCGGTGACGCTCTGCGTCTGCCCGAAGCGCGTCATCATGGTGGTGGTGGCGATGCCCTCCGGGCTGGTCACCGTGACGCTGCGCTGGGCAGCGTCGTAGGCGTAGCGCGTCACCCCGCCCAGCGGGTCGGTCTGCGTGACCACCCGGTCGAAGGCGTCGTAGGCGGTGATGGTCGCCGCCGACAGCGCATCGCGCGTGGTGACCTGCCGGCCCAGGCGGTCCCAGGTGAAGCCGCGCGTGTTGCCCAGCCGGTCCGTCTGGCTCAGCAGCCGGCCGAACGCGTCGTACTGGTTCTGCGTGGCCAGCAGCGTGCTGCTGCCGGCCTGCGCCAGCCGCGTGACCAGGCCGCGGCGGTCGTAGCTGCGCAGTTCGTTGTACGCCAGGCCCGCGCCGAGGGCGCGCGTGCGCGAGGTTTCCTCGCCGAAGGCGTTGTAGACGTAGTTGGTGGCAAAGCCCAGCGCGTCGGTGCTGCTTGCCGTGCGTCCGGCCAGCCCGTAGGTGGCGCTGCTGGTGCTGTCCTGCGCGACGTTCTTGACCAGGTTGATCGCCGAGGTGAGCGCCACGTTGACCAGCCCGCCCGCGTTGGCGCCCGTCAGGCCCGTCAGCCCGATGCGTGCGCCGTACCTGACGACCGCCGTGCGCTGGCCCAATGTGTTGTATTGGTTTTCGGTGACTTCGCCCAGCGCGTTGACCGTGTGCGTGAGCTGGTTGTCCGGGTTGTAGAAGAACAGCGTCTTGTTGCCGTATTGGTCGGTGGTGCTGGTGCGCCGTCCCGCCGTGTCGCAGCTGTGCGCAAGGCCCCACTGCGCCCAGATGGCGTCGATTTGCGCCGGCGTCTGGTTGCCCGTCAGCAGCGCGCTGCCTTCGGCCGTGAGTTCGCCCACCAGCCGGCCCTGGATGTCGTAGCGCGCCTGCAGCGTGCGCACTTCGGGCTGGCCCCAGCCCTTGACCGTTTTGACCAGGTTGCCGGCGTTGTCGTAGGTGGACTGTGTGACCGTGCCCTGCCAGTCGGTCTGCTGGGTCACGCGGTCGAGTCCGTCGTACTGCCAGCTGGTCGCCTGGTCCTGCGCGGTGGAGACCGGCCGCACGTTCGCCACCGTGCTGGCGGTGGTGTAGACCGCGCTCACCTTCGTGGCGTAGCGCGTGCTCTGCGCGAGCCTGCCGCTCTTGTCGTAGACCTTCTCGGTCAGGTAGCCCTCGGCATCGATCTCGCCAGCCACCTGCCCCTTGGCGTTGTACAAATACGTGGTGGTCTGGTCCGTCGCCGCGGACACGGGAATCATCTCGGCAAAGGTGGCGGCCTGCGCCTTGGTGTTCGTGTAGCGCACTTTCTGCGAGAGACGGCCCGCCGCGTCGTACCGGTATTCGCTCAGGTAGCCTTCGCCGTCCAACTCGCCGCGCAGGCGGCCGTCGGCGTCGTAGTAGCTGCGCGCCATGCGGTCTTCCGCCGCATTCGCGGGGGTGATGGCCGCAAGCGTAGGCGCGTCGCCCAGGGCCGTGGTGACAAGGCGCGTCGCGTAGGCCCTTACGCTCGTCACGCGGCCCGCACCGTCGTAGCTGGTGGCGACGACCGCGCCCGTGCCGTCCACCTGGCCGACGAGCCGGTTGGCGGCGTCGTACACGTGCCATGCGTGGCGGTCGGTGCTGCTCACGGCCGGGCGGACGGATGCGAGCGACGGATTCGTCGGCTGGCCCGATGCGTTCACCAATGCGGCGGTGCTCACGCGCGTGGCATAGGCAATGGTGTGCGTGAGCAGGTTGGCGGCGTTGTACCGGTATTCGGTGAGGCTGCCGTCCCCGTCGATGTCCGCCACCTTGCGCCCGGCCTCGTCGTAGAGCGACCAGTTGCGCACGCTGGTCGGGTCCTGGGCCATGGCCAGCCGGCCGAGCGCATCGTAGGAGTAGCGCGTGGTGCCCAGGTCGGACACCGAGGCGCTCGACTGCACGACGCTGATCAGCTGGCCGGCGGCATCGTACGCGCGCGCGGTGATCAGCCCGTTGGCCTGCTTCACCCGGATCGCATTGTTGCTCGCGTCGTAGGTGTAGGTGGTCAGCTCGTTCTGGCCGTTGGTGGCCGTGAACACGCGCCCCAGCCCGTCGTAGGTGTAGCTGGTCGTCGCTCCAGTGCCCGAGATGGTCTGGCGCAGCTTGCCCTCGTAGTCGCGCACGTAGGTCGTCACGGACTGGTTGCCGTCGTTGACGCCGTTGCCGCTGGCGTCCAGCTTCGCCCATTGCGTGGCCGTCTGCAGCTGTCCGCGGTAGTCGTAGGCGTAGTCCGTGCGCATCGCCTGCGCTCCCCGGCCCGAAGCCCAGGTCTGCAGCGTTGCAGCAGTCGGCACCGCGGTTGCGCCCAATGCCGACACGTCGTACTTGTCCTGCGCGTACTGAAGCGTCGCGGTGCGCTCGCCCAGGGCGTCGTATCGGTATTCGGTAACGCGCCCTTCCGCGCTCAGCACGAAGCGCAGCAGCCGCTTGCTCGTGCCGTCGTACACGTAGCGGGTCGTCAGCGGCTGCGACGGTTGCGCCGCGCCGGCGCCGTCGGGGTCCGGCACGGTGTACACGGTTTCGGTCACCAGCTGGTTGTACGTGTCGAAGGTTCGCGTGATGGTGTTGCCCGCAGCGTCGCGCTGCAGCGTCTGGTTGCCGTTGGCGTCGTACTCCATTGCCGTCTGGCGGCCGAGTGCATCGGTGACGGCCGTCAGCCGTGATCCCGTGCTCGTACCCATATTGGTATAGGTGTAGGTGGTGAGCTGCGAGACGCCATTGACCGGCGGCGCGGTGACCGTCGCAAGCCGTCCGCCGATGTCATACGTGTAGACCGTCTGCCGGAGCAGTGCGTCGGTGACGGTGGTGCGGCGGTTCTGCTTGTCGTAGCTGAAGGTCGTGGTGCGGCCCACCCCGTCGGTGACGCTCGACACGCGCGTGACGCCGTCCGAACCGGTTTGGTAGCCGAAGCTGATGCTGGTGCCGTCGGCTTGTTGAATGCCGGCGAGGTTTCCCGCACCTTCGTACCAGTACTGCGTCTTGTAGACCTTGCCGTCCGCAATGCTGTTGTCCTCAGGGCTCAGGTCGACCGTGACGGCCTTGAGTTTTCCGTCGGCCTGATACTCGTAGCGCGCGACAGTGCTGTTCGCCCCCGCTGCGCTGGTGTAGACGATGCTGGCGAGCCGGGTCGTGCCCTGGTAGTCGAAGGTGAAGCTGTCGCCGGTAGACGCCTGCACCTTCTGGATCTGCCCCTGGCTGTCGTACGTGTAATTGACCGTGTTGCCACGCGCCTCCGTGGCCGACGCGAGCACGTATTTCCCAAGCGCATTTTTGGTGTACTTCTCCGTTGCCCAGGTGTCGCCGTCGGTCCAGGTGAAGGTTTGGGTGACCGTGCTGAACTTGATCGTGTCGTAGGCGCCTGATCCCTTGCCCGAAACGTAGGCGGACACGCTGGAATCCCAGGCGTAGGCGGCCTCGGCGCCATCCTGCTCCGTGCGGTAGATGGTGCTGCTTTGCGATACGTACGTTCCCGTAAAGCGGATGTTGCCGCCCCTGAAGACGCCGCTGGTCCAGTTGTCGCCGTTGTCGTCGTCCAGCAGGCCCTGGCTGTTGTACGTCCGCAAGGCGGTGACCTCGCTGCCGAAGGCCTGAAATACGTCATCGCGGTCCTGCAGCACCAAGTTGCCATTGGCGATGTTGACGAACGCCTGTTCGCCGTTCTGCCCCAAGCCGGAGCTCCCGATCTGCCCTTGCTGGCCCAAGGTGGCCGCAGAGGTCAAATTCAGGCCGAGGGTGTTTCCGCTGACGATGGCTACCATTGCTTTGACTCCGCTTGTTCTGGTTCGAGCTGCCGGATACAGCAGCTCACTTCCAGTACATCGGCCGGAAAAGCGAATTGTTTAGCGCGAGGGAAGGAATCGCGCGAACCGGCCTAAACCGTGCCGGAAAGCGGCCGATATACTGAATTGAACACAGAGGAGTTTTGCGATGTCCCACGAAATGCCCGCTACGGGCTCCGGCGCGGAGGATCCGCGCACCTTGCTTGACATGGGCATTGCCGCGAGCATGGCCGACCGGCCCGCCCAGGCGCTGGCGCTGTTCGCGCAGGCTGCGGCTGCCGCGCCTACGTGGGCGCTGCCGCACTTCCTGCTTGGATCTGAATACGCGGCGCAAAGCGACATCGGGAATGCGGAGGCGGCACTGGCCAACGCCGTGCTGCTCGACCCCGAACTGCACATCGCGCGCTACCAGCTCGGCCTGCTGCAGTTCAGCTCCGGACGCGCCGCGGCAGCCCTGGTGACCTGGCAGCCGCTCTCCGCGCTAGAGGGTTTGCAGGGCCTGCCGGCGTTCGTGCGGGGCTTCGCCGCGATGGCGCAAGACGACTTCGCCGGCGCGAAGCAGCACTTCCACGCGGGCCTGGCGCAAGCCGATATCAATGCCGCGGTGGCGGGCGACATCCGCAAAGTGCTGGCCGACGTGGAAGCCTTGCGCGTCCCCGGCGTCGCGTCCGCACCTGCGCCCGTACAACCAGCGGAAATCAGCTCCACTGCCCACGTGCTTGTGTCGGCCTACGACAAGTACAAGCTGCACTGAAAGCGCGCGCTTTCGCGCGCACAAAGCAAAACGCCCTCTCGAATGAGAGGGCGTTTTAATTTGGTTGCGCGGGCAAGATTTGAACTTGCGACCTTTGGGTTATGAGCCCAACGAGCTACCAGGCTGCTCCACCGCGCGTCAGAAGGGAAATTATAAGTTATTCAGAGGCTTCTTGCTCGCCGCCCGCGGTGTTTTCCGCAGTCTCGGGGCGATCGACAAGCTCCACCAGTGCCATCGGCGCGTTGTCGCCGACGCGAAAGCCCATCTTCAGGATGCGCGTGTAGCCGCCCGGGCGCGTCTGGTAGCGCGGGCCCAGCACATTGAACAGCTTGGTCACGCTGTCGCGGCTGCGCAGGCGGTCGAATGCCAGGCGCCGGTTGGCAAGCGTGGGCTCCTTGGCCAGAGTGATCATGGGTTCGACCACGCGGCGCAGTTCCTTGGCCTTGGGCACAGTGGTCTTGATGACCTCGTGCTCGATGAGCGAGTTCATCATGTTGCGCAGCATCGCGAGGCGGTGCTCACTGGTGCGGTTGAGTTTGCGAAGTCCGTGTCCGTGACGCATGGTGTGTTCCTTTCTATTGCTTGCAGCCGTATCAGGTACTGCAAGGTCAAGGCTGCGAAGCAGCCCCGTTGTCGTCTACCTACCGTTTGTCGAGGCCGGCGGGCGGCCAGCTCTCGAGCTTCATGCCAAGGGTCAGGCCGCGCGAGGCGAGCACTTCCTTGATTTCGTTGAGCGACTTGCGGCCCAGGTTCGGAGTCTTCAGCAGCTCGTTCTCGGTGCGCTGGATCAGGTCACCGATGTAATAGATGTTCTCCGCCTTCAGGCAGTTGGCCGAGCGCACGGTGAGCTCGAGCTCGTCGACCGGGCGCAGCAGGATCGGGTCGAACTGCTGCGAGCTGCGCTGCACCGGCGCGTCGAACGCGGCCAGTTCGCTGCCTTCCAGCTGCGCGAACACGGCCAGCTGCTCCACCAGGATCTTGGCCGAGGCACGCACCGCGTCTTCGGCCGTGATCGCGCCGTTGGTCTCGATCTCCATCACCAGCTTGTCGAGGTCGGTGCGCTGCTCCACACGGGCGCTTTCGACCGTGTAGCTCACGCGCCGCACCGGCGAGAACGACGCGTCCAGCACGATGCGGCCGATCGACTTGGTGGGCTCGTCGCCGTAGCGGCGCATCGTGCCCGGCACGTAGCCGCGGCCCTTTTCCACCTTGATCTGCATGTCGATCTTGCCGCCTTGCGACAGATTGGCGATCACATGGTCCGGGTTGACGATCTCGACGTCGTGCGGCGTCTGGATGTCGGCGGCCGTGACGATGCCGTCTCCGTCCTTGCGCAGCGACAGGGTGACCTCATCGCGGTTGTGCAGCTTGAACACAACGCCCTTCAGATTCAGCAGGATGCCCACGACGTCTTCCTGCACGCCGTCGATCGACGAATACTCGTGCAGCACGCCGGCAATGGTCACTTCGGTGGCCGCATACCCAACCATCGACGACAGCAGCACCCGGCGCAGCGCGTTGCCCAGCGTATGGCCATAACCCCGCTCGAACGGCTCCAGGGTCACCTTGGCGCGGTTCGTGCCAAGCTGCTCGACGTTGATGGACTTGGGTTTCAGCAAATTGGTCTGCATGCAGGACTTCCTCTCAATACCCCCGGCTCGTTACACCGGTAAGGCTGGTGGAGTGCCCGAAGGGATGCCTCCCCAGCGGGAACGAAAAATTCACAAGGACGAGACTGCGCGGCAGCCTCGTGATCCTCTGTTTAGCGCGAATACAGTTCGACGATCAGCGATTCGTTGATGTCGGCGCCGAATTCGTCGCGGTCCGGCACCTTCTTGAAGGTGCCTTCGGCCTTGTCGGCGTTGACTTCCACCCAGCCCGGCATGCCGACCTGCTGGGCCAGCTGCAGCGCTTCGACCACGCGGTTCTGCTTCTTGGACTTGTCGCGCACGGCTACAACGTCGCCGGCCTTGACCAGGTACGACGGGATGTTGACTGGCTTGCCGTTGACCGTCATCGCCTTGTGGCTGACCAGCTGGCGCGCTTCGGCGCGCGTGGAGCCGAAGCCCATGCGGTAGACCACATTGTCCAGGCGCGATTCCAGCAGCAGCAGCAGGTTGGTGCCGGTGTTGCCCTTGCGGCTCTCGGCTTGCTCGAAGTAGCGGCGGAATTGCTTTTCCAGGATGCCGTACATCCGCTTGACCTTCTGCTTCTCGCGCAGCTGGATGCCGTAGTCGGAAGTGCGCTGGCCCGAAGTGCGGCCGTGCTGGCCGGGCTTGGAGTCGAACTTCGACTTGTCGCTGATCGAGCGGCGGGCGCTCTTCAGGAACAGGTCAGTGCCTTCACGGCGGGAGAGTTTGGCCTTGGGGCCGAGATAACGTGCCACGTGTCTTTCCTTGAATCATCTGCCCCGGCCTGTTGCCGGGGGAGCCGGCAGCGCTTGCGCCGCCGGCGGTGGGCTTGAGAAACAGAGAAAACGGACTGCCTTGGGCAGCCGTGTCCTTCTGGTTTAGATACGGCGGCGCTTTTGCGGGCGGCAGCCGTTGTGCGGGACCGGCGTCACGTCGGAGATCGACGTGATGCGGATGCCCAGCGCGCCCAGGGCGCGCACCGACGACTCGCGACCGGGGCCGGGGCCCTTGATCTCGACGTCGAGGTTCTTGATGCCCTGCTCCATCGCCGCGCGGCCGGCCACTTCCGACGCCACCTGGGCGGCGAACGGCGTGGACTTGCGCGAGCCCTTGAAGCCCTGGCCGCCCGAAGACGCCCAGCTCAGCGCGTTGCCCTGGCGGTCGGTGATGGTGATGATCGTGTTGTTGAAGGACGCATGCACGTGGCAGATGCCATCGGACACGTTCTTGCGAACCTTCTTGCGCACACGTTGCGCTGCATTGCTGGCGGGAGCCTTTGCCATGTCTTAACTCTCTTCCCGTTTATTTCTTCAGGGCCTGAGCGGCCTTGCGCGGGCCCTTGCGGGTGCGTGCGTTGGTGCGGGTGCGCTGGCCGCGCATCGGCAGGCCGCGGCGATGGCGGAAGCCCCGGTAGCACCCGATGTCCATCAAACGCTTGATGTTCATCGTGGTCTCGCGGCGCAGGTCGCCCTCGATCGTGAACTGGGCGATCTGGTCGCGGATCTTTTCGAGATCGGCGTCCGAGAGGTCCTTGACCTTCTTCGAGTAGGCAATGCCGCAGGCTTCGCAGATCTTGCGAGCGCGCGTGCGGCCGATGCCGAAGATCGCCGTCAGGCCGATCTCGGCGTGTTGGTGCGGCGGAATGTTGATGCCAGCGATACGTGCCATGTTCGTCCTCTAAAACTTGCTCAGCCCTGGCGCTGCTTGTGACGCGGATCGGTACAGATGACGCGCACGACGCCCTTGCGGCGGATGATCTTGCAGTTGCGGCAGATCTTCTTGACGGAAGCCGAAACTCTCATTTGCTTTCTCCTAATTCCTTTGCGCTATGCGCGATCTGGCGCCTCGACGGCATCGTGATCCGGTCAGCCATTCAGCGAAGTCTTGAAATTCGCCTTCTTCAGCAGGGATTCGTACTGCTGGCTCATCAAATAGTTCTGCACCTGGGCCATGAAGTCCATGGTGACCACCACGATGATCAGCAGCGACGTTCCACCGAAGTAGAACGGCACGTTGTATTTCAGGATCAGGAACTCCGGCAGCAGGCAGACGAAGGTGATGTACACCGCGCCCGCCAGCGTGAGGCGAACCAGGATCTTGTCGATGTAGCGCGCCGTCTGTTCACCCGGACGGATGCCCGGCACGAAGGCGCCGCTCTTCTTCAGGTTGTCGGCGGTCTCGCGGCTGTTGAACACCAGTGCCGTGTAGAAGAAGCAGAAGAACACGATGGCGCTTGCGTACAGCAGCACGTAGATCGGCTGTCCCGGGGTCAGCGTGCCGGCGATGTCCTTGAGCCAGCGCATGCCGTCGCCCGTGGAGAACCAGCTCACCACCGTGGTGGGCAGCAGGATGATCGACGAGGCGAAGATCGGCGGAATCACGCCGGCCATATTCAGCTTCAGCGGCAGGTGCGACGACTGGCCACCATAGACCTTGTTGCCGACCTGCCGGCGCGCGTAGTTCACCAGGATCTTGCGCTGCCCGCGTTCCACGAACACCACGAACCAGGTCACCAGGCCCACCAGCGCCACGATCAGGATCGCCACGAAGATGCTCATGGCCCCGGTGCGCACCAGCTCCAGCAGTCCACCGATCGCGTTGGGCAGCCCTGCGGCGATGCCGGCGAAGATCAGGATCGAGATGCCGTTGCCCAGGCCGCGTTCGGTGATCTGCTCGCCCAGCCACATCAGGAACATGGTGCCGGCCGTCAGGCTCACCGCCGCCGTCAGGCGGAAGGCGAACCCCGGTGTGATCACCAGGCCGGCCGAGCCTTCCAGTGCCAGCGCGATGCCCAGCGACTGGAAAATGGCCAGGCCCAGCGTGCCGTAGCGCGTGTACTGCGTGATCTTGCGGCGGCCCGCTTCGCCCTCTTTCTTCAGCTGCTCGAACGTCGGCAGGACGTAGGTGAGCAGCTGCATGATGATCGAGGCCGAGATGTACGGCATGATGCCCAGCGCGAACACTGTGAAGCGCGACAGCGCCCCGCCCGAGAACATGTTGAACAGGCTCAGGATGCCGCCCTGCTGGCCCTTGAAGAGCTGCGCCAGCTGGTCCGGATTGATGCCGGGCACCGGAATGTGCGCGCCCACGCGGTACACCACCAGCGCAAGCAGCAGGAAGACCAGCCGGCGACGCAGGTCGCCGAACTTGCCGGTCTTCGCGATCTGGGCTGCGTTAGTGGCCACGGATACCGTTCCTCACGCCGCTTTCAGCCCAGGCTGCCGCCGGCCGCTTCGATCGCGGCCTTGGCACCTGCGGTCGCGCCGATGCCGTTCAGCTTCACGGCCTTGGTCAGCTCGCCCGACTTGATGATCTTCACGTTGCGCACGATCTGCCCCACCAGCTTGGCGCTCTTGAGCGCCAGCAGGTCGACTTCGGTCGCATTCGTCGCGATCACCAGTTTGTCCAGTTGGCCCAGCGTCACTTCGCCGTTGAACTTCAGGTTCTGCGACTTGAAGCCCCGCTTGGGCAGGCGGCGCTGCAGCGGCATCTGGCCGCCTTCGAAACCGACCTTGTGGTAGCCGCCGGCGCGGGACTTCTGTCCCTTGTGGCCACGGCCCGCAGTCTTGCCCAGGCCGGAACCGATGCCGCGGCCGACGCGGCGCCGTGCCTTGTTCGCGCCCTCGGCGGGCTTGATGGTATTGAGTTGCATGTCAGAGCACCTTCACCAGGTAGTCGACCTTGTTGATCATGCCGCGCACTGCGGGCGTGTCCTGCAGTTCACTGACCGAGTTCACCTTGCGCAGGCCCAGGCCGCGCACCGTCGCGCGATGCGACTCCTTGGTGCCGATCGGGCTGCGCACCAGCTGAACCTTGACGGTCTTGGTGGTTTGTTCGTTCGCCATTTGCGTATTCCTTAAGCGGCGAAGATGTCTTCGACCGACTTGCCGCGCTTGGCCGCCACTGCCGACGGCGTCGTGGAGTTGCGCAGCGCGTCGAAGGTGGCACGGACCATGTTGTAGGGATTGCTCGACCCGTGGCTCTTGGCCACGATGTCGGTGATGCCCATCACCTCGAACACGGCGCGCATCGGGCCGCCGGCGATGATGCCGGTGCCCTTGGGGGCCGGCGCCATCATCACGCGGGCAGCACCGTGCTGGCCGAACACGTGGTGGTGCAGCGTGCCGTTCTTCAGCGACACCTTGGTCATGTTGCGGCGCGCTTCTTCCATCGCCTTCTGCACGGCGGCGGGTACTTCCTTGGACTTGCCCTTGCCCATGCCGACGCGGCCGTCACCGTCGCCAACCACGGTGAGCGCGGCGAAACCGAGAATCCGGCCGCCCTTGACCACCTTGGTGACGCGGTTCACCGCGATCATCTTTTCCTTCAGGCCGTCTTCCGGACCGTCGCCCTGCCTGTTCGCTTGAATCTTTGCCATTTCGGGTTCCGTTCCGTTAGAACTGCAAGCCGGCTTCGCGCGCGGCTTCGGCCAGCGCCTTAACGCGGCCGTGGTAGGCGAAGCCAGCGCGGTCGAAAGCGACCTTCTCGACGCCGGCGGCCTTGGCCTTCTCGGCGATGCGCTTGCCGATCATCACGGCGGCAGCGGCATTGCCACCCTTGCCGGCGGCGCCCAGCTCCTTGCGCACGTCGGCTTCCGCCGTCGAGGCGCTGGCCAGGACCTTGGCGCCGTCGCCGGAGATCACAGCCGCGTAGATGTGCAGGTTGGTGCGGTTCACCATCAGGCGCGCCGTGCCTTGCGTGGCGATGCGAATGCGCGTCTGGCGCGAGCGGCGCAGGCGCTGCTCTTTTTTGGTCAACATCGTCATGCTCCTTACTTCTTCTTGGTCTCTTTGATCGTGATCTTTTCGTCCGAGTAGCGGATGCCCTTGCCCTTGTAGGGCTCCGGCGGACGAACGGCACGAATCTCGGCGGCCAATTGGCCCACGCGCTGGCGGTCGGCGCCCTTCACCAGGATTTCGGTGGGAAGAGGCGTCTCGAACTTGATGCCCGCGGGCATTTCGATGTTCACGGGGTGCGAGTAGCCGACTGTCAGGTTCAGCTTGTTGCCCTGGACGGCGGCCTTGTAGCCCACGCCCACCAGGTTCAACTTCTTCTCGAAGCCCTTGGTCACGCCCTGCACCATGTTGTTCACCAGCTGGCGCATGGTGCCGCTCATGGCGTTGGCTTCGCGTGATTCGTTGGCGGGCAGGAAGGTCAGCTTGCCGTCTTCGTTGCTCACCTTGACCAGCGCGTTGGCGGGCTGCAGCAATGTGCCGCCGGCGCCCTTGACGCTGATCTGGTCATCCTTGATCTGCACATCCACGCCTTGCGGGATGGCGACAGGCATTTTTCCGACTCGGGACATTTCTCTTTACCTCCGCGTCAGGCCACGTAGCACAGGACTTCGCCACCGACACCGGTCGCGCGCGCCTTGCGATCGGTCATCACACCCTGGGGCGTGGTGACGATCGCCACGCCCAGGCCGTTCATGACCTGGGGAATGGCGTCATGGCCCTTGTACACGCGCAGGCCAGGACGGCTCACGCGCTCGATGCGCTCGATCACCGGGCGGCCGGCGTAGTATTTCAGGGCGATTTCGAGTTCGCTCTTGCCGCCTTCGGACTTCACCTGGAAGCCGTCGATGTAACCCTCGTCCTTCAGGACCTGGGCAATGGCCACCTTCACTTTGGAAGACGGAACCGACACTGTGGCCTTGGCCACCATCTGCGCATTGCGAATGCGCGTCAGCAGGTCGGCGATGGGATCACTCATGCTCATATCTGTGTCTCCTCGCGCTTACCAGCTGGCCTTGGTGATGCCAGGGATGTTGCCGCTGAACGCCATTTCGCGGATCTTGCTGCGTGCCAGACCGAACTGGCGGAACGTGCCACGCGGGCGGCCGGTGATCTCGCAGCGGTTGCGCTGGCGCGTGGGGTTCGCGTTGCGCGGCAGCTTCTGCAGAGCGAAGCGCGCGACTTCGCGCTCTTCCGGGCTCTTCTTGGCATCGGTAGCGATCGCCTTCAGTTCCGCGTGTTTCTTCGCGAACTTGGCGACTAGCTTGTCACGCTTGTTTTCGCGCTCGATCAAAGCAGTTTTAGCCACGATGCACCTTCAGTTCTTGAACGGGAAACGGAAGCCCGCGAGCAGGGCCTTGGCCTCCTCGTCGGTCTTGGCCGTGGTGGTGATGCTGATGTTCAGGCCGCGCAGCGCATCGACCTTGTCGTACTCGATCTCGGGGAAGATGATCTGTTCCTTCACGCCGATGTTGTAGTTGCCGCGGCCGTCGAACGCGCGGCCGGAGACACCGCGGAAGTCGCGCACGCGGGGCAGCGCCACGGTGACGAAGCGGTCCAGGAATTCGTACATGCGCTGGCCGCGCAGCGTGACCATGCAGCCGATGGCCTGGCCTTCGCGGATCTTGAAGCCGGCGATGGCCTTCTTGGCCTTGGTGACCACCGGCTTCTGGCCGGCAATCTTGGTCAGGTCGGCGACGGCGTTGTCCATCACCTTCTTGTCCGCCACTGCCTCGCTCACGCCCATGTTCAGCGTGATCTTGGTGATGCGCGGAACCTGCATCGGCGACTTGTAGCCGAACTTCTCGATCAGCTGCGGGGCGACCTTGTCGCGGTAGATGTCTTGCAGACGGGTCATGGTCAGGCCTTGATTTCTTCGCCGCTGGATTTGAAGATGCGCACGCGCTTGTCTTCCAGCTGCTTGATGCCGACCCGGTCGGCCTTGCCCGTTGCCGGGTTGAAGATCGCCACGTTGGACTGGTGGATCGGCATGGATTTCTCCACGATGCCGCCGGTCGCGCCCTTCATGGGGTTGGGCTTGGTGTGCTTCTTCACCATGTTGATGCCTTCCACCAGCAGGTGGTCGGCGTCCTTGCGAAGCGCAACCTTGCCGCGCTTGCCCTTGTCTTTGCCGGCCAGCACGATGACCTCGTCGCCCTTGCGAATCTTTTCCATGGCCAGTCCTTACAGAACTTCGGGCGCCAGCGACACGATCTTCATGAACTTCTCGGTGCGCAGCTCGCGCGTGACCGGTCCGAAGATGCGGGTGCCGATGGGCTCCAGCTTGTTGTTGAGGAGGACGGCCGCATTGCCGTCGAACTTAATGAGCGAGCCGTCGCCGCGACGGATGCCCTTGGCGGTACGCACCACCACTGCGCTGTAGATCTCGCCCTTCTTGACGCGACCCCGCGGAGCGGCTTCCTTGATGCTCACCTTGATGATGTCACCGACACTGGCGTAGCGCCGCTTGGAGCCGCCCAGCACCTTGATGCACAGGACGGACTTCGCGCCCGTGTTGTCGGCGACTTCGAGCCGAGATTCAGTCTGGATCATTTGTCTGTTAGTCCAACTTGTCCCGAAAGCACCCTGGGGAACAATTCCGCAGGACATTCGAGCCAGTCTTGGTCCCGCCGTCCGCCGCGAAGCCGTGAGCCCCGCAACTTCCGTTTGGGAAGAGCCCGCCCGTGAAAAGGCGAGCCCGCGATCATAACGGATTCCCGTCAGTTGTCAAACGCTGTTCAGGCGGGCAATTCCAGATAGCTGCGCGCAAGCTGGGCAAATGCCTCTACCTGCGGGTCCACGCCGTTCTCTTCCCGCAGCAGAGCCCCGACTTCCGCGGCTAGCGCCCCGGCCAGTCTGGCGTCCAGGAACAGCAGGCGCGAACGGCGCGCCAGCACGTCTTCCGCCGTCCGGGCGTACTCGTTGCGCGCGGCAAAGCGGACCATGGCTTCGGTGAGGCCGCCGCCCAGCTGCCGCCGGGCACCGGGCAAGCCATCCAACAGCGCGGCTTCGCTGCCATAGAGATGCGCGCCCGGCGCCGCGCTGATCGCGACATTGGCGCGCGCCCCGCCGGCAGGTCCCGCGCCGACCAGAAGCAAGTTGGCAGTCACTCCCGCCGCAGCTCTCGCCAGCAGGCCGGCCTCGAAGCATTTTTCCAGCACGTCCTCGGCGATCGCCCGGTAGGTCGTCCATTTGCCGCCGGTCACCGTAACCAGACTGCCGCGGCTGACCAGCACCGTGTGCTCGCGGCTCAGCCCCTTGGTCTGCTCGCCCGCATCGCCAACGGGCTTCACCAGCGGCCGCAGGCCGACCCAGATGCTGCGGAGGTCGCCCACCCCTGGCGCCTTGGCCAGGTAGTGCGCCGACTCGCGCAGGATGAAGTCCAGTTCCTCCCGGAACGGCCTCGGCTCGCGCGGCAGGTCGCTGCGCGGCGTGTCGGTGGTGCCGAGGATCACCTTGCCCAGCCACGGCACGCCGAACAGCACCCGGCCGTCGGCCGTCTTGGGCACCATCAGCGCGTGGTCGCTGTCCAGGAAGTGCCGATCCACCACCACGTGTACGCCCTGGCTGGGCGCCACCATGGGTTTGACGGGCCGGCCCGTGGCCTCGCCGTCCTGCGCGCGCAGCGCATCGACCCACACACCGGCGGCATTCACCACGCAGCGCGCGCGAAGCGTAAATTCACGCCCGGTTTCGGCGTCCTTGCATTGCAGGCCCGCCACCTTCCCACCTTCGTGGACCAGCCCGGTCACGCCGCAGTAGTTCACCAGCAGCGCGCCCTCACGCGCCGCGGTGCGGGCCAGCGCCAGGCGCGCGTCGTCGAACTGGCCATCCCAGTACTTCACGCCGCCCTTGAGCCCTTCGGCGCGCGCCGCCGGCAGGCAGCCCAGCACCTCGTTGCGGCTGAGGAATTCCGTGGCGCCCAGGCCGGCGCGGCCGGCAAGCGCGTCGTACATCTTGAGCCCGACGCCGTAGAACGGCGTTTCCCAGAACTTGTACGACGGCATCACGAAGGCCAGCGGCTGCGCCAGGTGCGGCGCGTTGCGCAGCAGGGTGGCGCGCTCGTGCAGCGCTTCGCGTACCAGGCCAATGTCGCCCTGCGCCAGGTAGCGCACGCCGCCGTGTACCAGCTTGGTTGCGCGCGACGACGTGCCCTTGGCGAAATCGTGCGACTCCAGCAGCACCACGCTGAAGCCGCGCGCCGCCGCGTCCAGCGCCACGCCCAGCCCGGTGGCGCCGCCACCGACCACGGCGATGTCCCATGTGCGTGCCTCGCCCAGCCGGGTCAGCAATTCGGCGCGGCGCGTCGGCAGCGGTTGCGCGTCGCGTGCTGTGGCTTCAGCGTGCATCAAGTCCGCGCCCAGCCTTTCGCGCGTTCCACCGCTTCGCGCCAGCGCGCCAGCTTGGCCCTGCGTTCCTGCTCGGCCAGGCGCGGCTCGAAGCGGCGCTCGACCTGCCACTGCGCGGAGATCTCGCCGGCGTCCTTCCAGAATCCGGTCGCCAGCCCGGCCAGGTAGGCCGCGCCCAGTGCCGTGGTTTCCGTGACGCGCGGCCGCACCACCGGCACGCCCAGCACGTCGGCCTGCATCTGCATCAGCAGGTCGTTGCGGCAGGCGCCGCCGTCCACCCGCAGCTCACGCAGCGGAATGCGCGCGTCGCGCGACATGGCGCCGAACACGTCGGCGCTCTGCAGCGCGATGGCTTCCAGCGCGGCGCGCGCGATGTGGGCGCGCGTGGTGCCGCGCGTCATGCCCACCAGGGTGCCGCGCGCATAGCCGTCCCAGTCCGGCGTGCCCAGGCCGGCAAAGGCGGGCACCAGGTAGACGTCGCCGGTGTCCTCCACCTGCGCGGCCAGCGACTCCACTTCGGCCGCCGAGCCGATGATCTGCAGCCCGTCGCGCAGCCACTGCACCGTGGCGCCCGCCATGAACACGCTGCCTTCCAACGCGTAACACGCGTTGGAAGGCAGCTGAGCTGCCTGGCTGTGCCCGCCCCCACCCGCACCCCCCCCCTCACGGGGGAGGGCTCTTGGTCCTTCCCATGCAATGGTCGTCAGCAGCTTGTTGCGACTGAATACCGGCCTGGCGCCGGTATTCATCAGCATGAAGCAGCCGGTGCCGTAGGTGTTCTTGGCCATGCCGGGCGCGAAGCAGGCCTGGCCGAAGGTGGCGGCCTGCTGGTCGCCTGCCATGCCGGCGATCGGGATCGCCTTGTCGAACAGCGAGGCATTGGTTTCGGCCAGCACGCCGCTGGAGGGCACCACGCGCGGCAGCACGGCGCGCGGAATGCGCAGCAGCGCCAGCAGCTCGTCGTCCCAGTCCTGGGTATGCAGGTTGAACAGCAGCGTGCGCGAGGCGTTGCTGGCGTCGGTGGCATGCACGCGCCCGCCGGTGAGGTTCCACACCAGCCACGCGTCCACGGTGCCGAAGGCCAGCTCGCCGGCTTCGGCCCGCGCCCGCGCGCCGGGCACGTGGTCCAGCAGCCACTCGAGCTTGGTGCCGGAGAAGTAGGAGTCGATGACCAACCCGGTCTTCTTCTGGATCAGCGCCGCCTTGCCCTGCGCGCGCAGCGCGTCGCAGCGCTCCGCCGTGCGGCGGTCCTGCCAGACGATGGCGTTGGCCACCGGCTGGCCGGTGGCGCGGTCCCACAGCACGGTGGTCTCGCGCTGGTTGGTGATGCCCAGCGCGACCACTTCGCCCTGGGCCTGCGCCAGCGCTTCCAGCGCCACAGCGTGCTGCGTGGCCCAGATTTCGCGCGCGTCGTGCTCGACCCAGCCGGGCTGCGGGAAGATCTGGCGGAATTCGCGCTGCGCCAGCGCGGCGACGCGCCCTTCGGCGTCGAACAGGATGGCGCGGGAACTGGTCGTGCCCTGGTCCAGCGCGAGAACGTATTTCATGGGCCATCAGCGTACCTCAAGCAAGCAGGCAAGGACTAGACTCGCCGCCCATGCATTCACTCTTGCTGACCCGCCGCACCCTGCTGCGCGCGGGCGTTGCCGGCGCGGCGGCTTGTGTTGCCGCGTGCGCCGTCCCCTCTCTCGGCACCGCGCCGCCACGGCTGCGGCGCATCGGCGAGGCCACGCTGGCGCACCGGCTGAAGTTCCAGGACACGGTGGTCGGCGGCCTGTCGGCGCTGGACCACGACCCGGCGCGCGGCAGCTGGGTCGCGCTCAGCGACGACCGCTCCGAGCTCGGCCCGGCGCGCTTCTACACGCTGTCGATCGGCATCGGCCCAGACGCGCTTGCGGTGCAGCTGCGTGGCGTGCATCTGCTGCGCCAGGCCGACGGCAGCACCTATCCCGCCCGGCACCAGGGCGGCGACGTGCCCGACCCCGAAGGCATGCGCCTGCTGCCGTCGGGCAACCTGCTGTGGTCCAGCGAGGGCGACATCGCCCGCGGCCTGTCGCCGGCGCTGCGCGAGATCCAGGCGGACGGCAGCCACGTGCGCGACTTCGCGCTGCCGCCGATGCTGCGTGCCCGCCCCGCCGCGGACAAGAGCGGGCCGCGCAACAACCTGGCACTCGAAGGACTCGCACTCACGCCCGACGGCAGGGGCGCCTGGGCCGCGATGGAAAACGCGCTGCAGCAGGACGGCCCGATCCCGACGGCGGAAGCGCCCGGAGGCCCGTGCCGCATCACGCTGTTCGACGTGGCCGGCGGCACGCCGCTGCGGCAGCTCGCCTATGTGCCCGACGCGATTCCGGCACGTGCGATTCCGCCGGGCGCCTTCGCCGACAACGGCGTCAGCGAGATCCTCATGGCCGACGCCGACCGCATGCTGGTGCTGGAGCGCGCCTTCATGATGGGGCGCGGCTTCTCGCTGCGGCTCTACCAGGTCGACGTGCGCGAGGGCAGCGACACGCTGGCCGTGCCGCAGCTCGCGCCCGGCAACCACCGGCCCGCGCCCAAGACGCTGCTGGCCGACTTCGCGCAGCTCGGGCTCGCGCGCCTGGACAATCTGGAAGGCATGTGCTGGGGCCCGCCCGGCGCCGGCGGCGCGCGCACCCTGGTGTTCGTGAGCGACGACAATTTCAACCCGCTGCAGGTCACGCAATTCGTCGCCTGCGAATTCCTGGAGTGACGGACATGGCATACGCAGACGACAAGCACGGCATCGCCTTCATCGGCGGCGGCAACATGGCCAGCGCCATCATCGGCGGGCTGCTGCGCCAGGGCGTGGCGCCCGGCGACATCGCGGTGGTCGAGCCGTTCGCGCCGGCGCGCGAGCGCCTGCACAGCGACTTCGGCCTGGCGCCGGTGGAGGCGCCCGGCCCGGAACTCGCGCGCGCGGGGCTGGTGGTCTGGGCGGTCAAGCCGCAGACCTTCCGCGCCGCCGCCCTGCAGGCCAGGCCGCACGTGGCGCAGGCGCTGCACCTGAGCGTGGCCGCGGGCATCCGCAGCGACAGCATCGTGGCCTGGCTGGGCACCGAGCGCATCGTGCGCACCATGCCCAACACGCCGGCCCTGGTCGGCAAGGGCATGACGGGGCTGTATGCACGCGCCGGCGTCAGTGCCGAAGACCGCGCGCGCGCCGAGGCCGTGGTCGCCACCACCGGCGAATTCCTGTGGGTGGCGGGCGAAAGCGACCTCGACACCGTCACCGCCGTGTCCGGGTCCGGCCCGGCCTACGTGTTCTTCTTCCTGGAAGCCATGACCCAGGCCGGCGTGGAAATGGGCCTGCCGCGCGAGCAGGCCTACCAGCTGGCGGTGGGCACTTTTGTTGGCGCGTCCGAGCTGGCGCGTGCCTCGCAGGAGCCGCCCGAGCTGCTGCGCGAGCGGGTCACTTCCAAGGGCGGCACCACCTACGCTGCCATCACCTCGATGGAGCGGGACAACGTGAAGGCGCTGTTCGTCAAGGCCATGCATGCGTCCCACCGGCGCGCGCAGGAACTGGGCGACGAGTTCGGCAAGAGCTGACGCTGCGCCGGCTGTCCGCTACCGCAGCGCATAGCCGGCCACGATGCCGGCGAACAGGGCAAAGCCGACCCAGTGGTTCAGGCGAAAGGCCTTGAAGCAGCCTTCGCGCGTGCGCTTGCGGATCAGGGTGAAATGCCACGCGGCCTGCGCGGCTGCAGCAGCCATCGCCAGGGCCAGTACCGCGGCCGGAATGCGCCCGGCCAGCACCGCGCCCCAGACCGCCAGATAGACGCCGTAGCAGGCCATCACCACCGCCACGTCGGCGCGGCCGAGCGTGATGGCCGAGGTTTTCATGCCGATTCTCAGGTCGTCGTCGCGGTCGACCATGGCGTATTCGGTGTCGTAGGCCAGCACCCAGAACAGGTTGCCCAGCAGCAGCACCCAGGCCAGCAGCGGCACCTCGGACCGCACGGCGGCGAACGCCATCGGAATGCCGAAGCTGAAGGCGACGCCCAGCACCGCCTGCGGCATCGACACATGGCGCTTGGCATAGGGATAGGCCAGCGCGATCGCCAGCGCCGCGAACGACCAGGCGATGGCCGCGCGGCTGGTGGTCAGCACCAGCGCGAAGGCGACGAGCGCGAGCACCGCGCCGAGCACCAATGCCTCCTTCACCGACACGCAGCCGGCCGTCACCGGCCGCTGCGCGGTGCGCTTCACGTGCCGGTCGAACTCGCGGTCGGCCACGTCGTTGACGCAGCAGCCGGCGCTGCGCATGAGGACGGTGCCGAGGGTGAACACCGCCAGCAGGTGCCAGCCCGGAAAGCCGTCCGCCGCAATCCACAGCGCGCCGAGCGTCGGCCACAGCAGCAGCAGCCAGCCGGCGGGCCGGTTCCAGCGGATCAGGTCGAGGTAGAGCGCCAGCTTGCCGTCCATCGGCACGTCCTTCAGCAGCCCAGCTGGCGCAGGTCGAGCCGGCCGTCCTGCATCGGCGGGCACCAGAAACAGGCGCCGTTGACCGGCCTGGAGATGCGAAACATGGCATCGACCACACCGTCGTCGTGGCCGGCCATGCGGCGCATCTGCGCCTCGAAGGCGTCCAGCGACCTGCCGAAGGCGACGAACAGCAAACCGGCCTCCATGCCCGTCATCCAGGGCATGGAGCGGCGCAGCATGAAGGCCGGGGGCTCGAAGCTTTCCTGCGCCGTGCGCTTGACGTGCGCCCACTCGGGCGAGTCGTCCAGCTCCTCGTTGGTCTTGCGGTCGCGGCCAAAGTGCTGGTTGGCCTCGTCGTCGCCCAGCGCCTCGAAGGCGTCCAGGTCGTGCACCCACTGCTGCACGGCCACGAAGCTGGAACCATCCAGGCCGGGCCCCAGGCCCTGCGCGAACGCGGCTTGCTCGGCCGCTTCGCCGGTCGGGTTCTCGGTGCCGTCCTCGTAGCCGGTCAGGTCGCGGCCGTGGCCGCTGTCGCCCAGCGCGTGGCGGAACGCATCCACCACGTGGCGCACGGTGAACACCGGCGCCAGCGCCTTCTGCACCTTGCGCGTCAGGTGCAGCAGCTCGCCCAGGTCGTCGCCGCGCACCCAGCACCAGATGGTGCCGGGCGTGGATGGAACCTTCACGTACTGGCTGGAGAAGTCGGGAAGCTCGTGCAGGCCGGGCACCTCGGCGCCGAGCGCGGCGGCGAGTGTGGGGCCGATGCCGAGCACCACGTCGCTGCCGTTGACCAGCGGCGACAGGCGCCCCAGCGCATCCTTGATGGCCTGGGCATCGGCACCTCGATGGGCGCCCTGGTCAGCGATGGAGAAGAACACATAGCGTGCCACCGCGGGCACGCCGTCGATGATTCCGGGTTGGGCGGGCAGGGTCATGGCGCCATCTTAGGGGCGGTCGAAAGCCCATGTCACGACAGCCGCATCACGACAGCCGCTTCACTCCCGGCAGTTCGCAGGCGTAGATGGAATTGCGCAGCGCGGCGATGGCCTCGTAGCGGGTGAAGCTGCGCCGCCAGGCCAGCACCACGCGGCGGCTGGGCGGGTCGCCGTCGAACGGGATGTACTTGACGAAGCTCTCGTCGTCGTTGCGCCGCCGCGGCTTGGCCAGCAGCGCGCCCTTGGGCACCGACAGGCGCGGCACCAGGGTCACGCCCATGCCGGCGGCCACCATGTGCTTGATGGTTTCCAGCGACGAGCCTTCGAAGCTCTTGCGGATGCCTTCGGCATCGCTGGAAAAGCGCGCGAATTCGGGGCAGACCTCCAGCACGTGGTCGCGAAAGCAGTGGCCGGTGCCCAGCAGCAGCATGGTCTCCGTCTTGAGCTCCTCGGCGGTGATGGTCTTGTGGGCCGCGAACGCATGGGTGCTCGGCACGGCCGCGAGGAATGGCTCGTCGTACAGTGGCGCGATCGCCAGGCCGGTGTCGGGAAACGGCTCGGCCATGATGGCGCAGTCGATCTCTCCGGTGCGCAGCATCTCCAGCAGCCGCACGGTGAAGTTCTCCTGCAGCATCAGCGGCATTTGCGGCGTGCGCTCGATGGCCTGGCGCACCAGGTCGGGCAGCAGGTAGGGGCCGATGGTGTAGATCACGCCCAGCTTCAGCGGGCCGGCCAGCGGGTCCTTGCCGCGCTTGGCGATCTCCTTGATGGCCGCCGCCTGCTCCAGCACGCTTTGCGCCTGCCGCACGATCTCCTCGCCCAGCGGCGTCACCGACACCTCGTTGGCGCTGCGCTCGAACAGCTTGACCTCCAGCTCGTCTTCCAGCTTCTTGATCGCCACCGACAGGGTCGGCTGCGAGACGAAGCAGGCCTCGGCCGCATGGCCGAAATGCTTTTCGCGCGCGACGGCCACGATGTATTTGAGTTCTGTCAGCGTCATTGCCGGATCAAGCCTTGAGGTATTCGGATTTTCCACCCAGCCAGCGCGCCACGTGCCGCTCGGCGAGCTCAGGATAACGGTCGAGCATCTGCGGCGCCAGTGCGCGGGCCCATTCCAGCCATCGCGTGTCGGTCAGCAGGTCGGCGAAGCGCAGCATCGGCGCGCCCGACTGCCGCGCGCCCAGGAATTCGCCCGGCCCGCGGATATCCAGGTCGCGCCGGGCGATCTCGAAGCCGTCGGTGGTCTCCGCCATGGCTTTCAGGCGGGCGCGCGCCGTCTCGCCCACCCGGCCGCTCTGCCCCGTGGCGTAGAGCAGGATGCAGGCCGATGCCGCGGCGCCGCGGCCGACGCGGCCGCGCAGCTGGTGCAGCTGCGACAGGCCGAAGCGCTCGGCATGCTCGATCACCATCAGCGAGGCATTCGGCACGTCGACGCCGACCTCGATCACGGTGGTGGACACCAGCACGCCCATCTGGCCGTCGGTGAAGAGCGCCATCACCGCCTTCTTCTCCTGCGGCGGCATGCGCGAATGCAGCAGGCCGACCATCACGCCCGGCAGCACCTCCGCCAGCGCCTGGTGGGTGGCGGTGGCGTTGGTCAGGTCCAGCGCCTCGCTCTCCTCGATCAAGGGGCAGACCCAGTACACCTGCCGGCCGGCCGCCACCTGCGACCGGATGCGCTCGACCACCTGCTCGCGGCGGCTGTCGGCGATCAGCTTGGTGACCACCGGCGTGCGGCCGGGCGGCAATTCGTCGACGGTGGAGACGTCCAGGTCGGCGTAGTAGCTCATCGCAAGCGTGCGCGGGATCGGCGTGGCCGACATCATCAGCATGTGCGGTTCGTGCCCGTGCGCCGCCATCTTCGCGCGCAATGCCAGGCGCTGCTGCACGCCGAAGCGGTGCTGCTCGTCGATGACCGCCAGCGCCAGGTTCCTGAACTGCACCTGGTCCTGGATCACCGCGTGCGTGCCGACCACCAGCGCCGCCTCTCCGCTGCCCACCAGCGCCACCATCTGCGTGCGTTCCTTCTTGCGCTGGCTGCCGGTGAGCCACGCCACGCGCAGGCCGCGCGGCGCCAGCAGCGGCTCCAGCCAGCCGATCAGCTTGCGGAAATGCTGCTCGGCCAGGATCTCGGTCGGCGCCATCAGCGCGCACTGCCAGCCGGCGTCGATGGCGATGGTCGCCGCCAGCGCCGCCACCACCGTCTTGCCGGAGCCCACGTCGCCCTGCAGCAGCCGGTGCATGGGCACGGGGCGGCCCAGGTCATGGGCGATCTCTTCGCAGACGCGGTGCTGGGCCCGCGTCAGCAGGAACGGCAACGCGGCCAGCAGCTGCTCGTGCAGGCCGGCCGGCTTGGCCATGAGCGCGGGGGCCAACAGCCGCGCATGCTCGCGCCGGCTTTCCAGTTGCGACAGCTGCTGCGCGAGCAGCTCCTCGGCCTTCAGGCGCTGCCAGGCCGGATGCGCGCGGTCTTCCAGCGCGGCGAGTGCCGCGTCGGGCGGCGGCTGGTGAAGGAACTGCAGCGCGTCGCGCAGGCGCCAGATGGCGCC
>NZ_JACCWG010000388.1 GCF_013697775.1 Ramlibacter sp.
GGGTGGGCCAGGCGCAGGGTCCATTCGCGGTCGCTACAGAGGCAGCACGGCACAGCGGTGTTAACGACGAGATCTTCGAGCGCCAGGGCAGCCGCCCGCGAGCGTGATCCCGGAGCCTGGCCCACCCGGCCGCCGGCCGCTGCCACCCAAGCAGGCAAGCGAGCCTTCAAGCCCCCACGTTCCGCATCCAGTCGGCAGTCTGGAACAAAGACTCCCGCAACCGCTCACGCAACACAGGATCGACGTCCGTCTCCCGCATCGCCTGCTCCATGCACGCCATCCACTGGTCGCGCTCGCGGATGCCGATGCGAAACGGCATGTGGCGCATGCGCAGGCGCGGGTGGCCGAAGCGGTCGGTGTAGTGGTTGGGGCCGCCCAGCCAGCCGCAGAGAAACCAGAACAGCTTTTCGCGCGCATGCGCGAGTTCGCTGCCGTGCGCGGCGCGCAATTGCGCGTACTGCGGCTCCAGGTCCATCAGGTCATAGAAACGCTCGACCAGCGCCTTGACCTGCGCCTCGCCGCCCAGCCATTCGAAGGCGGTGGCGGGGGACGGCTTGTCTTCACTGCTCATCGCCGGATTGTGCCGCCCTCACTGCGGCGCGCGGCGCAGCGTCTCCACCACCGGGCGGTTCAGCACCTCGCGCAGGCCCCACCAGCCGGCCGCCAGCGCCAGCACGGCGCCGGCCAGCGCGCCCGCGATCGGCACCAACGGCGATGCGGTCCAGGTGAAATCGAAGACGTACTTCGCCAGGCCCCAGCCCACCACCGATGCGACGATGCTCGCCAGGAAGCCCGCAAGCAGGCCCACGCCCGCGAGTTCCGCGCGCTGCACCTGCCGCAGCAGGCTGGCGCGCGCGCCGACCGCGCGCATGATCGCGAACTCGCGCGCGCGCTCCTCGCGCGTAGCGGTGACGGCGGCAAACAGCACCACCAGGCCGGCAGCCAGGGTGAAGCCGAACAGGAACTCCACCGCGCGGATCACCTTGTCCAGCACGCCCTGGATCTGGCTGAGCGTGGCCGTCATGTCCACCGCCGTGATGTTCGGAAAACGCCGCACCAGCTCGGCGTCGAAGCCCTTCCGCTCGGGCGCACGAAAAGCCGAGAGGAAGGTCACCGGCACGCTGGCGTCCATGCGGCTGACCGGGTACATGGCGAAGAAGTTGGCGCGCATCGAGGTCCAGTCCACCTTGCGCAGCGAGGTGATGCGCGCGTCGTTGGTGGCGCCCGCGATGTCGAAGCGCAGCGTGTCGCCGAGCTTCAGCCCCAGCGTGGCGGCAAGGCCCTCCTCCACGCTGATGGCGCCGGCTTCCTCGGCTTGCCAGCGGCCGGCCACCACCTGGTTGTGCGGCGGCGGCTCGCTCGCGTAGGAGAGGTTGAATTCGCGGTCCACCAGCCGCTTGGCGCGCCCGTCGGCGAACGCGTCGGGCGTGACGGCGCGGCCGTTCACCGCAACCAGCCGCCCGCGCACCATCGGGTACCAGTCGAATTTCGGCACGCCGCCGCTGCGCAGCGCCTGCTGGAAGGCGTCGCCCTGGTCGGGCTGCACGTTGATGACGAAGCGGTTCGGCGCGTCGGCCGGCGTGGCCTGGCGCCAGCTGGCGATGAGGTCGGTGCGCAGCAGCACCAGCAGCACCAGCGCCAGCAGGCCGACGGCCAAGGCGCTGGTCTGCACCACGGTGTAGGCGGGCCGCGCGGAGATCTGCCGCGTGGCCAGTACCAGCCAGCGCGGGGCGGTTGCCTCGTTCACGACGCGGCGCAGCAGCTTCACGGCCACCCAGCTCAGCCCCGCGAACACCACCACGGCGGCCGCGAATCCGCCGACCGCGATGCCGCCCAGCTTCAAGTCGCTGCTGGCCGCCAGCAGCAGCGCGGCGAAGCCGGCGACGCCGACCACCAGCACCACCGCCGACGTGGGCTTCAGGTTGCCGACGTCGCGGCGGATCACGCGCAGCGGCGGCACCTGCGCGAGCTGCAGCACCGGCGGCAGGCCGAAGGCGAACAGCAGCGTCAACCCCATGCCGAAGCCGAAACCCACCGGCCACAGGCTTGGGGCGGGCAGCGTCGCATCGACCAGGCTGCCCAGCATGGCGACGAACACGAAGTGCACCGCATAGCCGGCCGCCACGCCGGCGGCGCTGGCGAACAGGCCGATCAGCGCGAACTCGAAGGCATAGCCCAGCGCGATGGTGCGCTGGCTTTGGCCCAGCACGCGCAGCATGGCGCAGTCGTCCAGGTGGCTGGCCGCGAAGCCGCGCGCGGCCAGCGCCACCGCCACCGCGCTCAGCAGCGCGGCCAGCAGCGCCACCAGGTTGAGGAATTTCTCCGCGCGGTCCAGCGTCTGCCGCATCTCCGGTCGCCCGCCCTCCAGCGACTCGACGCGCACGCCGCGCACCTCGGGCCGCTTGACCTCCTGCGCCGCCCATTCGGAGAACGCCGCCGCCGCGCGCGGCTCCCCCGCCACCGCGAAGCGCCAGCCGATGCGGCTGGCCGGCTGCACCAACTTGGTCGCCGGGAGGTCGGCCTCGTTGACCATCACGCGCGGCGCAAAGCTGAGAAACCCGGCGCCTCGGTCCGGCTCGACAGCGATCAGCCGCGCGATGCGCAGCTGCGCGTCGCCCAGCAACAGGACATCGCCAGCCTTCAAGGCCAGCGATTCCAGCAGGCCCGCATCGATCCAGGCCTCGCCGCGCGCCGGCACCTCGCGCGTCGGCACGGCCTTGCCATCCGGCTGGTCGCGCACCTGCAGCTGCCCGCGCAGCGGATACCCCGGCGCCACGGCCTTCAGCGACACCAGCAGGCTGCCGCCGCCCTGCGCATCGGTGGCGCGCGCCATCGAAGGGAACACCAGCGTGGTGGCGGTTTCCAGGCCCAGCGCCCGTGCGCGGTCGAGGAAGGTTTGCGGTGTCGGCATGTCGCTCACCACCACCGCGTCGCCGCCCAGCAATTGCCGCGCATCGCGCGTCAGGCCGCCCTTGAGCCGGTCCGCGAAAAAGCCGACAGCCGTGAGCGCAGCCACGGCCAGGGTCACGGCGACGATCAGAAGGCGCAGCTCGCCCGCGCGCAGGTCGCGCCAGAGGGTGCGCCAGCCGAGCTGCAAGGCGGAGAAATTCATCCTCGCACCATAGCGTACAAAGTCTCAGGTGGGAGTGAGGGTGCTCGTTGGCCTGCGCTTGTTGCAAGGCGGTCGTGGCTTGGTCGCGGGTGCCGCGCCAGCCGGTACCCGCCGGGGGCTCATGCTGTGGCGGTCGGCGCTGCGCGCCGACTCCGCTGCGATGACCGGTCCGGGGCCGGCACGGCGGAACTCGCTTTGCGCTTGCAAGCAAGCGCGCCGCTCAAACAGCCGCCGTGAGTCAGTTCACGAAGCGCGCCAAGGCGCGCCCGGCCCCGGACCGGTCATCGCAGCCGCCCCAGAAATCGCCCCCGGCGGGCACCGGCTGTCGCGGCGCGTGACATTGGGGCCTTCGGTGCAGAGCAGCCACACCTCCTCTGCAAGGCGTGCGCGGGCGGGCCGTGGCGCGCAATTGGGCATGGCGCCTGCGGTGGATGGGAGCGGGGTTGAAAAATCTTCGATTTTTCTCGTGAACTGACTTGCGGTAGCTGTTTGAGCGGAGCGTTTGCTTCGCAAACGCGCAGCGAGTTCTACCGCACAACCCCGCTCCCATCCACCGCAGGTCTGCCCGCGCCTTGGCGCGGGACGCCATGTCCGCGCGACACGGCCCGCCCGCGCACGCCTTGCCGCGTGGCCTACCGAGAGCTATCGAGCCTCAGCAAGTCCCGGTTCCAACTTCAACCGCTCAACACCCGAATAGCAGAGAAACCGCCGATTCATCGCCCGCCCGATCGCGCACAGCCCCAGCCGCTCGGCCAGCTCGTGCCCCATCTGCGTGATCCCGCTGCGCGACACCACGATCGGTACGCCCATCTGCGCCGACTTGATCACCATCTCGCTGGTCAGCCGTCCCGTCGTGTAGAACACCTTATCGCCCCCGCGCATCGTGTCCGGCGGCTGCATCCACATCCAGCCGGCGATGGAGTCGATGGCGTTGTGGCGGCCGACGTCTTCCACGAACAGCAGCATCTCCTCGCCGCGGAACAGCGCGCAGCCGTGCACCGAACCGGCCGACTTGTACGTGCTCTCCTGCAGCCGGATCGCGTTGACGATGCCGTACAGCTGCGCCTGCGTCAGCGTGGCTTCGGGCAATTCGATCGCATCGACCTCGTCCATCAGGCCACCGAACACGCTGCCCTGGCCGCAGCCGGTGGTGACCACGCGGTGCGCCGTGCGCTCCTCGATGCGCTCGATGCCCGCGCGCGTCTTCACCGCGGCGCTGCCGACGTCCCAGTCGACGGTGATGGACTCCACCTCGGCCACGTCGGTCACCAGCCGCTGGTTGCGCAGGTAGCCCAGCACCAGCCACTCGGGCCGCGCGCCCAGCGTCATCAGCGTGACCAGCTCGCGCTTGTCCACGTACACGGTGAGCGGGCGCTCTGCCGGTATCGAGATCGTTTCGGCTTCGCCGCGCTCGTTGACGGTGGCAATCGTGCGCGTGAGCGGCGCACGCGCCTCGGTCAGCGTGGGGAGCACGCGGGCTATTTCTTGGCCGGCGCCATCTCGCCCGAGGTCGCGTTGACGCTCGGCGGGCTGGCGGCGGTAGCGGCCGGCGAATGCGCGCCGGCCGCCTCCAGCGGCTTCTGCTCCGGCGGTGCGTAAGCGAACGCTCCCGGGTCGGAGCACGGCGTCGGCAAGGCCGCGGCCACCGGCGTCACCGCGCCCGTGGCGGCGGACGCCCCCGGTTTGGCGGCCGAGGCCATGGCCATCGCGGGCGCCGGGATGGCGACGGCAGCCGAGGCCGGTTTCGCCGCAACGGCGGGCGGCATCGCTGCGGCAGGCTGGGCGGCCGCGGGCTGCGCCGCCGTCGTCTTCACCGCGGAAGCCGCAACCGCGGCGCCACCCGCGCCCTTGCGGTAGGCGGCCACCACGCGGTCCTGCGCCTTGCACAGCTGGTAGGCGTCGATCTTGGCTTGCCAGCCGGCCTTGGCGGCGGTTTCGGCGGCCTTGGCCTTGGCTTCGTCGTCCGGCGGCGGCAGCTTGGCCAAGACCAGGCCGCAGGCGGCCAGCAGGGAGGCGGTCAACAGGGTTCGTTTCATTCCTCGTCTCCTCGCTCACGCCACCCGCATGGTGTCGGGCGCGGCATCGGCCACCGCCGGCGGGCGGCTGCGCTGCACCGGCACCTTGCCGGCCTCGATGTCCTCGTACCAGTAGGCGTGGTGCTCCTGGGCCCAGGCCTCGTTCACGTAGCCGCGCCGCATGGCGGTGTAGGCGCCGCGCATGCCAATGGTGCCGATGTAGATGTGGCCGAGGAACACGCACACCATTAGCACCGCCGACACCGCGTGCACCATGTGCGCCACCTGCATGGTGCCGCGCTCATACACCAGGTTGGGCAGCAGCTTGTCCATCATCAGCCCGGAGCTAATGACGAAAATGCCCAGCAGGAACACGCCGCCCCAGAACACCAGCTTCTCGCCCGCGTTGAAGCGGTGCGACGGCAGCTCGCCTTTCTTGCTCAGCATGCCGCCCAAACGCAGCAGCCAGCGCAGGTCACCGCGCTGCGGGAAGTTGTCGCGCAGGAAGGTGAAGAAGATGGCGGCCAGCGACACCGCGAACAGCGGGCCGGCAAAGTTGTGCAGCGTCTTGAGCACGTAGGTCAGCCAGCCGAACAGCGTGAGGCCCAGCACCGGCAGCAGGAAAAACTTGCCAAAAGCCATGACCACGCCCGAGATGCCCAGGATGCAGAAGGCAATGGCGTTGGCCCAGTGCGCGGAGCGCTCGAACGGCGTGAAGCGCTCGATGCGCCCGCGCCCGCCGCCTGCGTCGGCGTGGCCCACCGGCCCCTTCGCGAAATAGAAGATCGCCAGCGCCCCCAGCACGATCAGCACCAGCGCGCCGCCGTACGGAAGGATCCAGTTGTTGCGCACCTGGCGCCAGGCTTCGCCGGCGGTGGTGAGGCGCGAGCCTGGGTACTGCACCTGCGGCTGGATCAGCACGCCGGCTTCCGGCGCTTCGCTCTTGGGCAGGCTGCTGTAGCCTTCGCGGCCGGCCTGCACGCCGCGCCACATCGGCGCGTTGTTGCCCGGCTGCACCGCGTTGCGCTGGCCGTTGCTCTGCTCCATGTAGCCGGGCAGCGACGACGCGTCGCGCTTGACCTCGGGCTTCACCTCGAAGATGTTCTGGCCCTGGATGCCGCCGGTGGCCGCAGGCGCCGGGTCGTCCACCTTGGCGGGCGCGGGCTGCGATCCCGCGCTTTGCCCCTGCTGCGCGGCCTGCGCCGCGGCGCCGGCGCTGAAGCAGAGCGCCGCCAGCGCCACCACGGCCGACAGGGCCGACAGGGCCAGCTCAGTTGACTTTCGCATAGTCGTTCTGGGTGTTCTGCGCGCGCGTTTTCAGCTGCTGCTCCCAACTGCCCTTGTCGCCCGGCTTCCAGCCCGGCGCGGTGAACGGCATGCTGGCGCCCTGGAAGGCGGAGGCATCGCTGCGCACGCCGGTGCCGATGGCCTGCGTCCTGTCGCCGCAGGCGGCGAGCGCCAGCGCCGACACCGCGGCGGCAAGAAGAAGGCCGCCGCGCATCACGACTTGGCTCCCTGCGGCTGGCCGGCCTGCTTGGAGCCGTAGGCGGTGCCCCAGCCCCACACTTCGGCGCCCTTGCCGCGCTTCAACACGCGGTTGCGGAAGATGTCGGCCACCACGTCGCCATCGCCGGCCAGCAGCGCCTTGGTCGAGCACATCTCGGCGCAGGCGGGCAGCTTGCCTTCGGCCAGGCGGTTGCGGCCGTACTTCTCGAATTCCGCTTCCGAGCCGTTGGCCTCGGGGCCGCCGGCGCAGAAGGTGCACTTGTCCATCTTGCCGCGCACGCCGAACGAGCCGGAGGCCGGGAACTGCGGCGCGCCGAACGGGCAGGCGTAGCTGCAGTAGCCGCAGCCGATGCACACGTCCTTGTCGTGCAGCACCACGCCCTCTTCGGTGCGGTAGAAGCAGTTGACCGGGCACACGGCCATGCAGGGCGCGTCGGAGCAGTGCATGCAGGCCACCGACACCGAGCGCTCGCCCGGCACGCCGTCGTTGAGCGTGACCACGCGGCGGCGGTTCACGCCCCAGGGCACCTCGTTCTCGTTCTTGCAGGCGGTGACGCAGCCGTTGCATTCGATGCAGCGCTCGGAGTCACAGATGAATTTCATGCGTGCCATCTTGTTTCTCCTCAAGCTTTCTCGATGTTGCAGACGGTTGTCTTGGTCTCTTGCATCATGGTGACGCTGTCGTAGCCGTAGGTGGTGGCCGTGTTGACCGCCTCGCCGCGCACCACCGGCGCCGCGCCGTGCGGGTAGTAGGCCAGCATGTCCGCGCCCTGCCAGCGGCCGGAGAAGTGGAATGGCATCCACACCGTGTCGGGTCCCACGCGCTCGGTCACCATCGCCTGCACGTTCAGCCGCGCGCCGGTCGGGCTCACCAGCCACACGCGCTCGCCGTTGCGGATGCCGCGCGCGGTGGCCGCCTGCGGGTTGATTTCCACGAAGGCTTCCTGCTGCAGCTCGGCCAGCCAGGGGTTGGAGCGCGTCTCCTCGCCGCCGCCCTCGTACTCCACCAGGCGGCCGGAGGTGAGGATCAGCGGGAATTTCTCGTGCACCTTGTCCTGCAGGTTCTTCTGCTGCACCGACTTGTACAAGGTGGGCAGCCGCCAGAACGACTTCTTGTCGTCGTACGACGGGTACTTGGCCACCAGGTCGGGGCGTGTGCTGTAGAGCGCCTCGCGGTGCTGCGGGATCGCATCGGGGAAGTTCCACACCACCGCGCGCGCCTTGGCGTTGCCGAACGGGTGGCAGCCGTGGTTCTTCATTGCCACGCGGATGATGCCGCCGGAGTTGTCGGTCTTCCAGTTCTTGCCCTCGGCCGCGACCTTCTCCACGTCGGAGAGCTCGTCCCACCAGCCCAGCTTCTTCATCAGCACGTGGTCGAACTCGGGGTAGCCGGTCTGGATGTCCGCGCCCAGGGAGGCCGAGCCGTCCTCGGCGAGCAGGTTGACGCCGTCCTTCTCCACGCCGAAGTTGGCGCGGAAGTTGCCGCCGCCGTCCATCACGTGCTTGGTGGTGTCGTACAGGTTGGCCGAGCCGGGGTGCTTGAGTTCGGGCGTGCCGAAGCAGGGCCACGGCAGGCCGAAGTAGTCGCCGGTGAGGTCGTAGCCGGTGTCCTTGTCCTTCACGCCGGCCTTGGCCTTGAGCGTCTTCACGTCGAAGGCCGCCATGTTCTTCATGTGCGCCTTCAGCCGCTCCGGGCTCTGCCCGGTGTAGCCGATGCTCCAGACCGACTTGTTGATCTCGCGCAGGATGTCCTCGGGCACGGGCTCTTCCAGGCCCTTGACCTTCTGCATCTTGTAGTTCTTGACCAGCTCCTTGCCGAAGCCCAGCTTGTCGGCCAGCTGGTACATCAGCATGTGGTCGCTGCGGCTTTCCCACAGCGGCTCGATCACCTTCTCGCGCCACTGCAGCGAGCGGTTCGACGCGGTGCACGAACCGCTGGTCTCGAACTGCGTGGCCGCCGGCAGCAGGTACACCGCGCGGTTGGTGTTCAAGCCGCCCGGCTCGCCGGGCATGGCCGCCATGGCCGCGGTGGCGGACGGATACGGGTCCACCACCACCAGCAGGTCCAGCTTGTCCATGGCCTTCTTCATTTCCAGGCCGCGGGTCTGCGAGTTGGGCGCATGGCCCCAGAAGAACAGCGCGCGCAGGTTCGGGTCCTGGTCGATCAGCTCGTTCTTCTCCAGCACGCCGTCGATCCAGCGCGACACGGTCATGCCGGGCTTGGTCATCATGCCGGGGTTGGCGAAGCGGCCCTTCAACCAGTCGTAGTCGACGCCCCAGGCTTTGGCGAAGTGGCGCCACGACCCTTCGGACACGCCGTAGTAGCCGGGCAGCGAATCGGGGTTGGGGCCGACGTCGGTGGCGCCCTGCACGTTGTCGTGGCCGCGGAAGATGTTGGCGCCGCCGCCGGACAGGCCGATGTTGCCCAGCGCCAGCTGCAGGATGCAGGAAGCGCGCACGATCGCGTTGCCGATGCTGTGCTGCGTCTGGCCCATGCACCACACGATGGTGGACGGCCGGTTCATGGCCATCATCTCGGCCACCTTGGCCACCTGCGCCTCGGGCACGCCGCAGGCTTCCTGCACCTTGTCGGGCGTCCACTTGGCCATGACGTCGGCCTTGACCTGGTCCATGCCGTAGACGCGGTCGTTGATGTACTTCTTGTCTTCCCAGCCGTTCTTGAAGATGTGGTGCAGCACGCCGAACAGGAACGGGATGTCCGAGCCGGAGCGGATGCGCACGAACTCGTCGGCCTTGGCCGCCGTGCGGGTGAAGCGCGGATCGGCCACGATCATCTTGCAGCCGGTTTCCTTGGCGTGCAGCATGTGCAGCATGGACACCGGGTGCGCTTCCGCGGCGTTGGAGCCGATGTACAACGCGCACTTGCTGTTCTGCATGTCGTTGTACGAATTGGTCATGGCGCCGTAGCCCCATGTGTTCGCGACGCCCGCCACCGTGGTGGAGTGGCAGATGCGCGCCTGGTGGTCGCAGTTGTTGCTGCCCCAGAGGCTGACGAACTTGCGCATCAGGTACGCCTGCTCGTTGCTGTGCTTGGACGATCCGACCCAGAACACCGACTCCGGCCCGCTCGCCTTGCGCAGGTCCTGCAGCCTGGCCGTGATCTCGTTGAGCGCCGTGTCCCAGCTGATGCGCTCGTACTTGCCGTTGACCAGCTTCATCGGGTAGCGCAGGCGGAACTCGCCGTGGCCGTGCTCGCGCACCGCCGCGCCCTTGGCGCAGTGCGCGCCCAGGTTGATGGGCGAGTCGAACACCGGCTCCTGGCGCACCCACACGCCGTTCTCCACCACCGCGTCGACCGCGCAGCCCACCGAGCAGTGCGTGCACACGGTGCGCTTGACTTCCACCTTGCCGCTGCCGATGGCGGTGGCGCGGCCGTCGGCGGCGCGCGCCTTCTTCACCAGCGTGAACTGCGTGGCCGCCAGGCCGACGCCCACGCCCACGCCCAGGCCCGAGCGGCGCAGGAAGGCGCGGCGGTCCATGGTGGGCGGCGCGCTGGCGAGGCCGCGCTGCAGGCTGTGCACGAAGGGCGAACGGCCCGCGCCCGCGGCGGTGCCCGATTTCTTGGTCAGCAACATGGAAGGCTCCTCAAGCCGGGGACTTGGACGCTAGATGCGCGTGCTCTTGTAATAACGTTCGACGTGTTCGCTGACGCGGTAGCCGCCGCCACGTTCGGGCGCGGGCTGCGGCTCGGAAGCAGGCGCTTCGGCGTCGGGCGCCTGCACTTTCGGCAGCACGGCCACCGCGGTGGCGGCCGCACCGGTGGCCGCCGCGGCCCACATGAATCCCCGCCGCGAGGGCTTGGTCTGGCTGTCCATGACGTCTCCTTCGTTATAGGAACGACTCGTCACACTCTAGACCAGCGCCTCACGCACCGCAATCTCCCAAGCCCTCGAAACAGGGCCTGAGCGTCTCAGGGAAAACGCGATGCTCTTCGAAAGTATTCAGGCCAGCATGTCGAAGCCCTGGGCCTCCACGCTCAGGAAGGCGCGGGTGAAGTCCGCCAGCGCGGCGTAGAGGCGCGCGCGCGGGTGCGCCAGGATGGCCTCGCACATGGCGGTGGCCCAGGGCTGCAGGTGCGCGGCGAAGAATTCGCGCTGGCGCGTGAGGTTCGCCACTTCGACGTCGTCGCCGGCGATGAGATAGCGCATCACCTCGCACAGGTAGGCGACGTGGTCCTCGGTTTCGGGCATGGCTTCGTCGCGCTCCAGGCCCAGGCCAGCGAGGTCCTCGCGCAGCCGCGCCACCGGCTTTTCGTTCAGGTAGCCACTAAGGTAGTGCGAGCCGAACAGGTAGATCTCCGGCTTGCCGACGCCGCCGAACAGCGTGTCGTATTCCGCGGCGGCTTCGGCATCGGAGGTGGTGCGCGCCACGCCCACGAACGCGCGCCACGGCTCCTCCAGGAACGCGCCGGGCGCGGGCGCCTCGGTCACGGCCACGCGCAGCGCCGCCATCAGCTGCGGCGGGGGCGGCGCGTAATACAGCTGCGCAAGCAGGCCGTAGACCTCGGCACGCGCGGTTTCCTCGTCGAGCGCGCTGCCGCGCGGCAAGTCGTCGTTCATAAAACAGGCCCTAGTGTCCTGTCCCGTAAATAACAGGCATTAATCGTGCTTGCTCTTGCGGTATCTTTCGAGCGGAGATACGCAATGAGAACGGGCAGGCCAAAGGCGGATTTGATCTTGTCGGACGAGGAGCGTT
>NZ_JACCWG010000436.1 GCF_013697775.1 Ramlibacter sp.
GCTGGTGGCCTGGGTGCTGCACGGCGCGCTGCTCGCCTGGGGCGTGCTGGGCGCCGAGCCGCGCTTCGGCTTCGCGCCCGCGGTGTCGATGACGGCCTGGCTGGTGCTGACCGTGTATGCGGTGGAAAGCCAGCTGTTTCCGCAATTGCAGGCGCGCTGGGCACTGGCCGGCCTGGGTGCCGCCGCGGTGCTGCTGGCCCTGGCCTTTCCCGGCAGCCCGCTGCACGCGAGCGCCTCCGCGTGGCTTCCGCTGCACTGGGCGCTGGGCATCGCCTCCTACGGGCTGTTCGCCGCCTCGGTGGTGCATGCGTGGCTCATGACGCGAGCCGAGCGGCAGTTCCGCCAGGCCGCAGACCCGCGCGCGGGTCTGCCGCTGCTCACGCTGGAGCGGCTGACCTTCCGTTTCGCCACCGCCGGCTTCATCCTGCTGTCGGCCACCCTGCTGGCCGGCTTTTTCTTCAGCGAATCGCTGTACGGCCAACCCTGGAAGTGGGACCACAAGACGGTGTTCTCGATGCTGTCCTGGTGCGCTTTCGCCGCGCTGCTGCTGGGGCGCGCGCGCTTCGGCTGGCGCGGCCGCAAGGCGGTGCGCGTGCTCTACACCGGCTCGCTGCTGCTGCTGCTGGCCTACGTGGGTTCGCGCTTCGTGCTCGAAGTGCTGCTGCGCCGCGCGGTTTGACATGCCCATGAAATACCTGCTGATCCTCGCCCTGGCCGTGGTCGTCTACATGTGGTGGCGCAACGGCCGCATCGCGCAGGCACGCCCGCGCCCGGGTGCCGCGCCGCGCGCCGGCAGCCCGCAGGACATGGTGTGCTGCCCGGTGTGCTCGGTGCACCTGCCGCGCGGCGACGCGGTGGCCGGCGGCGACGGCCGGCTCTACTGCAGCCAGGAACACCGCTTGCGCGCGCCGGGGGGCTGACGCTGGCCACGCCGTCATCCTTCGGCAGCATGGTGTCCGCGCCGGTGGCCGAGGTGCCCGAGGACTCGGCCTTCCACCGCCTGTGGCGCGGCTTCATGACGGCGCGCGTGACCATCGCGCTGGTGCTCACCGTGGTGTTCGCGGTGCTCTACGTGCTGGGCGGCCCGCACACGGTGAACGGCTGGATGATCGGCCTGTGCGCCACCTACCTCACCGCGGCGCTGGCGGTGCGCACCCTGACGCAGCCGGCGCCGCCGGGCAACGCCTTCGATCCGCAGTGGGTCTCCACCATCGGCGTCGACCTGATGGCGTTTTCCACGCTGCAGTTCCTGCAGGCCGCGGGGCTGAACTACCTGCCGCTGTTCGCGTTGCCAGTGCTCACCGCCGGCGTGCTGGGCTCGCCGCTGCTGGCGTTGGGCACGGCCGCCGGCGTGACGCTGCTGCTGCTGGGCGACGCCTGGATCTGGGCGCTGCAGCAGGGCATCGACGCCTCGCGCTTCCTGCAGGCCGGCCTCACCGGCATCGGCTACTTCGCCATCGCGCTGCTGGCCAACCAGCTGGCCGCGCGCCTGTCGCGCGAGGAGCGCGCCGCCCGGCGCGGCCGCATGGCGGCGCGCGTGCAGGCCCAGGTGAACGAGCTGGTGATCGAGAACCTGGGCGACGGCGTGCTGGTGGTCTCGGCCGAACAGCACGTGCACACCGCCAATCCCGCGGCGCGCCACCTGCTGGGCGACGGCACGCCGGCAGCGGCCCCGTTCGCGCTGAACGGGCGTACCGCCTGGCACCCGCTCGCGCAGCTGGTGCGGCGTACCTTCCTGGACAAGCAGCCGCAGACGGCCGAGGTGGCGCTGGCGCGCGCCGGCGGCGAGCGCCAGCTGGTGCACGTGCGCACGCGCCTCACGCCGCCGCACGACCCGCAGTCCGAAGGCCTGTGCGTGATGTTCCTGCAGGACCTGCGCGAGATGGAGGCGCGGCTGCGCACCGAAAAGCTTGCCGCCATGGGCCGCATGTCGGCCGCCGTGGCGCACGAAATCCGCAACCCGCTGGCCGCCATCGCGCAGGCCAACGCGCTGCTGGAGGAAGACCTGACCGATGCCGGGCAGCGGCGCCTCAGCGCCCTGGTGGGCCAGAACGCGCAGCGGCTCGCGCGCATCGTCGACGAGATCCTCAACATCGCGCGGGTGCAGCAGCAGGGCACGCCGCCCGCCTGGCTGGCGCTGGATGCGGCGGTGGCCACCGCCTGCGAGGAGTGGACGCGGCACACCCCTGCCGTGGCGGGGCGGCTGCACCTGGTGCTCGCCGCGCCGGGCGCGCGCGTCGCTTTCGAGGCCGACCACCTGCGGCGCGTGCTGGTCAACCTGCTGGACAACGCGCTGCGCTACGCGGGCGCGGCGGGGGATTCGATCTGCGTGGAAACCTCGGCGCTGCACGGCCGCGCCGACCTGCGCGTGTGGAGCGACGGCGAACCGCTGGAGCAGGGCGTGCAGCGGCACCTGTTCGAGCCCTTCTTCTCCTCCGAGAGCCGCTCCAGCGGCCTGGGCCTGTACATCTGCCGCGAGCTGTGCGAGCGCCACGGCGCCTCCATCGGCTACCGCCGCGCGGCGCGCGGCGACAGCGACGGCGCGCCGGAGGGCAACGACTTCTTCATCCACTTCCGTGTGCCGCCGGCCGTTGCGCCCGCGCCGCCGTTTGACACAATAGGCGCGTGATGGCCCAACCCGCAGCTTCCGCCGCGCAAGTGCTCGTGGTCGACGACGAGCCCGACCTGCGCACCCTGTACGAACTGACCCTGCTGCGGGAAGGCTACCGCGTGGACGCCGCCAGCAGCCTGGCCGAGGCCTGGAAGCTGCTGGACGCCCAGCGCTTCGACGCGGTGATCACCGACATGCGCCTGCCCGACGGGCTGGGCCTGGAATTGCTGCAGCGCATGGCGCAGCAGCAGCGCGCCGAACGCTGCATCGTGATGACCGCCTACGGCTCGGCCGAGAACGCGGTGGAAGCGCTCAAGGCGGGCGCCTTCGACTACCTCACCAAGCCGGTGGACTTGAAGCAGTTCCGCGCCGTGGTGGCCTCCGCCGTGGCCGATGCCGGCATGGCGAGTCCGCGCGCGCCGCTGGCGGCGGTGCGCAACGGAAACGGCAACGCCGGTCATGGCAACGGCGGCAGCGGCGCCCCCGCCAGCGGCGAGCGGCCGGTGCAGGCGCAGGCCGCGCTGCAGTGCATGGTCGGCGAGTCGGCCACCATGCGCGCCGTCAAGGAGCGCATCGGCAAGGTGGCGCGCAGCATGGCGCCGGTGATGGTGCGCGGCGAGTCCGGCACCGGCAAGGAACTGGTGGCGCGCGCCATCCACGGCTGCAGCCACCGCGCCGACGGGCCGTTCGTCGCGGTCAACTGCAGCGCCATCCCCGAGACGCTGCTGGAGGCCGAATTCTTCGGCGCCAGGAAGGGCTCCTACACCGGCGCCACCGCCGACCGCGAAGGCTATTTCCAGGCGGCGGGCGGCGGCACGCTGTTCCTCGACGAGATCGGCGACCTGCCGCTGCCGATGCAGTCCAAGCTGCTGCGCGCCATCCAGGAGCGCCAGGTGCGCTCGCTGGGTTCGATCCAGGAAGACACGGTGGACGTGCGCATCGTCAGCGCCACCCACCGCGACCTCGCCACCGACGTGGCCACGGGGCGCTTTCGCCAGGACTTGTTCTACCGCCTCAACGTCATCGACATCATGGTGCCGCCGCTGCGCGAGCGCCGCGAGGACCTGCCCGCGCTGTGCGAGGCGCTGCTGGCGCGCATCGCGCAGGAGTCGGGCATGCCGGCGCCCCATCTGTCGCCGCAGGTCGTGGCGCAGCTGGCGGCCCATCCGCTGCCCGGCAACGTGCGCGAGCTGGAGAACCTGCTGCACCGTGCGGTGGCGCTGTCCGACGGCGACGAGCTGCAGATCGACTTCGCGCCCGCGCAAATGCCTGCGGCGGCGTCCACGGCAGCCGCGGCCGTGCCGGAGCGCGCGCTGCCCACCGCCCTGCCCGGCGACCTGCAGGCCTACCTGGACCAGCAGGAGCGCGACATCCTGGTGCGCGCGCTGCAAGACACCGGCTTCAACCGCACCGCCGCCGCGCAGCGGCTGGGCCTGAGCCTGCGGCAGATCCGCTACCGCATCGCGCGGCTGCAGATCGCCGTGCCCGGCAGCGACAGCGCCGCCGATGCCGGCGCCGAAGACGCCGATGACGCGCCCGGCTGAACCGCCCCCGGGCCCCGGCACCGCGTCCGCGCTGTGGGACGACGGCTGGTACCGCTTCGCACGCCGCCTGGCGTCGCCCAACGTCGGCGCGCGCCCCGAAGGCGCCTGCATCGACCTGATCGTGGTGCACTCCATCAGCCTGCCGCCGGGCGTGTACGGCGGCGACGAGGTGCAGCGGCTGTTCACCAACACGCTGGACTTCGACGCCCATCCGTACTTCCGCCGCATCGTCGGCATGCAGGTGTCGGCGCACTTCTACATCCGCCGCGGCGGCGAGCTGTGGCAATTCGCCGACTGCGGCGCGCGCGCCTGGCACGCCGGCCCGTCGCAGTGGCGCGGCCGTGCCAACTGCAACGACGACTCGGTCGGCATCGAGCTGGAGGGCCTGGACGGCGAGCCGTTCGAGCACGCGCAGTACGAGGCGCTGGCCGGCCTGTGCGCCGCCATCGGCCAGCGCTACCCGATCCGCCACGTGGCAGGCCACGAGCACATCGCACCGGGCCGCAAGCCCGATCCGGGCAGCGGTTTCGACTGGCCGCTGTTGCGCGCGAGCCTGGGCTGGCCGCGCGAATGGTTCGCTGCGTAGGGTGCGATTTCTGCGCCGCGTCGCGCGGCGCGTCACAATTTTTCACATCGGCGGAGCGCGGCCTGCGCGGCGAAATCGGGCGCGAAGCCGCACCGATGCTCGCTTGTGGATGCGCCCTCACGCAACGGCGCGGCCCAGTGCCCGACCGTGGCGCGCTGCGCACCTGATATCCACAGGGATGTGCACCTCCCTCCCCAGGAGAACCACTACCTATAGTGCTTGAAAAGGCTTCAGACCCTATATATAGTGCCTCGGCGTACCAGGGCGGGTAAACTCCGCCCTCGCAAAAAATAACTGCAGCCGAGGAACATTGATGCAAACTGCCTTGAGCACACCTGGCGCCCACGCCGTCCCTCTCTCCACTCTTTCCCCCGTTTCCCCCGCCTCCGACACCGCCGCCAACCCGCTGGCGCACCACCAGATCATCCGGCGCAACGGCGCCGTCGTGCCGTTCGCGCCCGACAAGATCGCCATCGCCATCACGAAGGCCTTCCTGGCGGTGCACGGCTCCCAGGGCGCGGCCTCGGCCAGCGTGCGCGAGACGGTCGACCAGCTGACCCAGGCCGTGATCCGCGCGCTGGTGCGCTCGCGCCCCGGCGGCGGCACCTTCCACATCGAGGACGTGCAGGATCAGGTCGAACTCGGCCTGATGCGCGGCGAGCACCACGAAGTGGCGCGCGCCTACGTGCTGTACCGCGAGCGCCGCGCGCAGGAGCGCGCCAAGCAGGGCCAGCCCGAGGCGCCGCTGGAGCCGCTGTTCCACGTGCTGGAGCACGGCCAGCGCGTTCCGCTGGACATCGCGCGCCTGAAGGAGCTGATCGCCGACGCCTGCCGCGGCCTGGGCGCCGACGTGCAGGCGGAGCCGATCTACGCCGAGACCCAGCGCAACCTGTACGACGGCGTGCCGATCGACGAGGTCTACAAGGCCTCGATCCTGGCCGCGCGCACGCTGATCGAGAAGGACCCCGACTACAGCCACGTCACCGCGCGCCTGCTGCTGCACACCATCTTCAAGGAAGTGGTCGGCCGGGACGTGGCGCCGCAGGACCGGGCCGAGGCCTACTGCGACAACTTCCCCGAGTTCGTGAAGAAGGGCGTGCAAGCCGAGCTGCTGGACGAGAAGCTTCTGCAGTACGACCTGCGCAAGCTGGGCGCCGCGCTCAAGCCCGAACGCGACCTGAAGTTCGACTACCTGGGCCTGCAGACCCTGTACGACCGCTACTTCCTGCACGTGCGCAAGACCCGCATCGAGCTGCCGCAGGCCTTCTTCATGCGCGTGGCCATGGGCCTGGCGTTGAACGAGATCGACCGCGAGACGCGCGCCGTCGAGTTCTACGAAGTCCTGTCGAGTTTCGACTTCATGTCCTCCACGCCGACGCTGTTCAACAGCGGCACGCGCCGCTCGCAGCTGTCCTCCTGCTACCTCACCACGGTGCCGGACGACCTGGACGGCATCTACGAGTCGATCAAGGAAAACGCGCTGCTGTCCAAGTTCGCCGGCGGCCTGGGCAACGACTGGACGCGCGTGCGCGCGCTGGGCAGCCACATCAAGGGCACCAATGGCGAGTCGCAGGGCGTGGTGCCGTTCCTGAAGGTGGTCAACGACACGGCTGTGGCGGTCAACCAGGGCGGCAAGCGCAAGGGCGCGGTCTGCGCCTATTTGGAAAGCTGGCACCTGGACGTCGAGGAATTCCTGGAGCTGCGCAAGAACACAGGCGACGACCGCCGCCGCACCCACGACATGAACACGGCCAACTGGATCCCGGACCTGTTCATGCGCCGGGTGATGGAAAAAGGCGAGTGGACGCTGTTCTCCCCGTCCAACGTGCCCGACCTGCACGACCGCTTCGGCACCGACTTCGAGAAGGCCTACTTGGCCTACGAGGAAAAGGCCAAGCGCGGCGAGATCAAGCCGAGCAAGACCATTCCGGCTGCCGACCTGTGGCGCAAGATGCTCTCGATGCTGTTCGAGACCGGCCATCCCTGGATCACCTTCAAGGATGCCTGCAACATCCGCTCGCCCCAGCAGCACGCCGGCGTCGTGCACTCGTCCAACCTGTGCACCGAGATCACGCTGAACACCAGCGACACCGAAACCGCAGTCTGCAACCTGGGCTCGGTCAACCTGATCAACCACCTGAAGGACGGCGCGGGCGGTCCCGGCGGCGCCAGGCTGCTGGACCACGACAAGCTGCGCAAGACCATCACCACGGCGATGCGCATGCTCGACAACGTGATCGACATCAACTACTACGCGGTGAAGAAGGCGCGCGACTCCAACATGCGCCACCGCCCGGTCGGCCTCGGCGTGATGGGCTTCCAGGACGCGCTGTACGAGCTGCGCATCCCCTACGCCTCCACCGAGGCGGTGGAATTCGCCGACCAGTCGATGGAAGCGGTGTGCTACCACGCCTACTGGGCTTCCACCGAGCTGGCGCGCGAGCGCGGCAAGTACTCCAGCTACAAGGGCTCGCTGTGGGACAAGGGCGTGCTGCCGCTGGACACACTGGACCTGCTGGCCGCCCAGCGCGGCAGCCACTACGTGGAAGTGGACCGTTCCGCCAGGCTCGACTGGGACGCGCTGCGCAAGAAGATCGCCGCCGACGGCATGCGCAACTCCAACTGCGTGGCCATCGCGCCGACCGCCACCATCTCCAACATCGTCGGCGTGGACGCCTCGATCGAACCTTGCTTCGGCAACCTGTCGGTCAAGTCCAACCTGTCGGGCGAGTTCACCATCATCAACCACTACCTGGTGCGCGACTTGAAGCGCCTGGGCCTGTGGGACGAGGTGATGGTCATGGACCTGAAGCACTTCGACGGGTCGCTGCGCCCGATCGACCGCGTGCCGCAGGAGGTGAAGGCGCTGTACGCCACCGCCTTCGAGGTCGAGCCGGTGTGGCTGGTGGAAGCCGCCGCGCGCCGCCAGAAGTGGATCGACCAGGCGCAGTCGCTCAACATCTACATGGCCGGCGCCTCGGGCAAGAAGCTGGACGAGACCTACAAGCTCGCCTGGCTGCGCGGCTTGAAGACCACCTACTACCTGCGCACCACCAGTGCCACGCACGCCGAGAAATCCACCGTGCAGTCGGGCCGCCTGAACGCGGTGTCGAACGGCTCCATCTCGGCGCTCGATGCGGCCGCGGCCGCCGCGCGCGCGCAGATGGAAGCGGCGCAAACGCCTGCGAATGCGACGCCCGCGACCGACATCAAGTTCTGCGCGATCGACGATCCGACGTGCGAAGCATGTCAATGAGCCAAATGAAGTGAAGAGGTATCGGCGTTCTCCGACAAACGCCGATGCAATCAAGCAACAAAATGCGCCCGAGATGTGAATGAACACTTTGCATTCATCATCGAGGGCTCACATAATCCGAGCACTGGAAAACCTATGTTGACCTGGGACGACGAAGTCACGCCCACACCGTCAAATGCTGCGAGCGGTTTCATCGCGAACCGCGAGGCGGAGCATTCACCCCTCGCACCCGCAGCCGCACTCTCCCTCGCGTCCTTGTCGTCCGTTCCCGCCTCCTCTTCCCCGACTCCCCAGATCACGGTGCGCGCACCGGCGGCGACGCCGTCCGCACCCGCGCAGCCCGCGATCGCGCGCCGCGTGAGCGCCGCCGACAAGCGCATCATCAACGGCCAGACCGACGTCAACCAGCTGGTGCCGTTCAAGTACAAGTGGGCCTGGGAGAAGTACCTGGCCACTTGCGCCAACCACTGGATGCCGCAGGAAGTGAACATGAACCGCGACATCGCCCTGTGGAAGGACCCGAACGGGCTGACCGAGGACGAGCGCCGCATCATCAAGCGCAATCTGGGCTTCTTCGTCACCGCCGACTCGCTGGCCGCCAACAACATCGTGCTGGGCACCTACCGCCACATCACGGCGCCCGAATGCCGCCAGTTCCTGCTGCGCCAGGCCTTCGAGGAAGCGATCCACACCCACGCCTACCAGTACATCGTGGAGTCGCTGGGCCTGGACGAGGCCGAGATCTTCAACGCCTACAACGAGATCGCGTCGATCCGCGACAAGGACCAGTTCCTGATCCCGTTCATCCAGGCGATCATGGATCCGCACTTCCACACCGGCACCACCGAGTCCGACCAGACTCTGCTCAAGAGCCTGATCGTCTTCGCCTGCCTGATGGAAGGCCTGTTCTTCTACGTCGGCTTCACCCAGATCCTGGCGCTCGGGCGCCAGAACAAGATGACCGGCGCCGCTGAGCAGTACCAGTACATCCTGCGCGACGAGTCGATGCACTGCAACTTCGGCATCGACCTCATCAACCAGATCAAGCTCGAAAATCCCCAGCTCTGGACCTCCGAGTTCAAGGCCGAGATCAAGGGCCTGTTCCAGAAGGCCGTCGAGCTGGAGTACCGCTACGCCGAGGACACCATGCCGCGTGGCGTGCTGGGCCTCAATGCATCCATGTTCAAGGGCTACCTGCGCTACATCGCCAACCGGCGTGCCACGCAGATCGGCCTGGAGGCGCTCTTCCCCAACGAGGAAAATCCGTTCCCGTGGATGAGCGAAATGATTGACCTGAAGAAAGAGCGCAATTTCTTCGAGACCCGCGTGATCGAGTACCAGACGGGTGGCGCGCTTTCATGGGATTGAACGGCAACTGCGATGAGCTTGGATTCGCCCGCATGACGCACCGGCCCCCAGAGGCCGGCGTCATGGCAACCGGCCTTGAAGCCGGTGACGGGCTTCGGTGTTCGTGAGGCTGGGCTTCGGCCCAGCCGCATGGATCGCTTCGCGCGACCAACAAGCGTGGAGTGCTTTTTTGGCTGATGTGTTGATCGAAAGATCAGGAGAATAGAAATGGCAACTGCGAAGAAAGCGGCCGCGAAGAAGGCCCCTGCGAAGAAGGCTGCGGCCAAGAAGGCCCCGGCAGCGAAGAAGGCTGTCGCGAAGCGTCCGGCAGCCAAGAAGGCCGCCGCGAAGAAGGCTCCGGCGAAGAAGGCTGCGGCCAAGCGTCCGGCAGCCAAGAAGGCGGCTGCGAAGCGTCCGGCGGCGAAGAAGGCCGCTGCTGCGAAGCGTCCGGCAGCCAAGAAGGCTGCGGCCAAGACCGCCGCGAAGAAGGCGCCTGCGAAGAAGGCGGCTGCCGCCAAGAAGGCTCCGGCGAAGAAGGCCGCTGCCAAGAAGGCGACCGCGAAGAAGGCCGCCGCGAAGAAGCCGGCGGCGAAAAAGGCTGCTGCGAAGAAGAGCGGCGGCGCGAAGAAGGCCGCGAAAGCGCCTGCTGCGAAGCCTGCCGCGGCGGCATCGTCGCCTGCTGCACCGGCTGCCCCTTCGGCGCAAACCACACTGAACCCGCAGGCAGCCTGGCCGTTTCCGACGGCTTCGAAGCCCTAGGCCCTTCACCCGAAAAACGCTTGCGCGTTTTTCGGGTGCTTTGGTCAGATCAAACGCCGCAGCAAGCTGCGGCTTTTTTCATGGGAGAGCGCGCTGCATGTTATTGCGCGCGCTCTTTTTGCCGCTAGCGGATACTGGCGGACATGGACTCTTCCTCCGCTCCTGTCCTGCGCACGTGGCTCTTCGGGCCGGGCGCGGACACTGCCGCGCACGCGTCCATGGCAGCCAGCGGCGCATCGGTGCTCATCCAGGATCTCGAGGACTTCACACCGCCGCAGAGGCGGCCTGAAGCGCGCGCGTTGACCGGCCCGCTCATGGCGGCATGGCGCGCTGCCGGCGCACAGGTCTGCGTGCGCATCAACCGGCTGGCGGACGACGGGTTGCTGGATCTGCCATTCGTGGTCGCGGCGCGGCCGGGCTTCATTGCCTATCCCAAGGCCGCGGGCGCGGCGGACATCGTTGCGCTGGAACAGGCGATCGGGGCGGCGGAACATGCCGCCGGCGCCGTGGTGGGCGCCATCGGCATCCTGCCGATCTGCGAGACGGCCCTGGGCGTGGTCACGGTGCGCGAGATGGCGGCGGCCAGCGCGCGGGTGCGCTATGCGCTGCTCGGTGCCGAGGACCTGGCGGCCGACCTGTGGGCCGAGCGCAGCCGCGAGGCAATCGAGCTCGACCACGCGCGCCAGCGCTTCGTGCTGGAGTGCCGCGCTGCCGGCATCGAGCCGATCGACGCGCCCTACACCTTCAACGACGCCGACGGCGCCGGGCAGGAGGCGCGCTATGCGCGCCGGCTCGGCTACCGCGCCAAGAGCCTGGTGCGGGTGGACCACGTGCAGGCCATCACGCGCGCGCTGGTGCCAGGCGCCGAGGCGCGCGCGCAGGCACAGCGG
>NZ_JACCWG010000004.1 GCF_013697775.1 Ramlibacter sp.
GCCGCCCTGCGGCTTTACTGCGCCCGCTTCGGGCTGTCCTTGCAGCCGGTCATCGCCGCACTGCTCGCCGCTCCAGGTCGTCGCCAGCAGGCTTGCCGCTGAGAACGGAATTGTTCAGGGCGGACTAGGTAGGCGTGCCGCCAGCCGAACGCGGCGATCAGCGCCGTGGCCAGCGGCGGCATCACCAGCGTGCCCACGCCGATGCCGCTGACGGCAATGCCCGAGGCGAAGCCGCGCCGCCGCACGAACCAGCGCTGCACGGCGCCGATGGCCGGCACGTACGACAGGCCGACACCCAGTCCCACGCCCAGGCCGTAGGCGAGGTACACCTGGGTGAGGGTTTGCGCGACGCTGGCCAGCGCCAGGCCGGCGCCGGTCAGCAGCATCCCGAGCACGGCCAGCGTGCGCGAGCCCCAGCGGTCGGCCAGCGGCCCGCTCAGCACGCCCAACGCGAAGTACAGGAATCCGGCCAGCGAGAACACCAGCGACACCGAGCCGCGAGACGCGCCGAACTCGGCCTGCAGCGGCGCCAGGAAGGCGCTGAAGGTGTAGGCGCAGCCGAAGCCGACCAGGGTGACGGTGAAGGCAGCGGCGACCACGAACCAGCCGTAGAAGATGGTGCCGTTGCCGCCGCGTGCCTGGGTCATCGCGCCATTCTGGTCCGCGCCGGGCGGCTGCGCCAGCCGTTTCCGGACGCATGCGTCGGCAGACAGCCGGTGCCGCCGGCGATTCGCTACCCTAGCGGCTTGCTACAGACAATCAAGTCCCGATAACCATTGTCGTGGTCATGAATGAACGCAATTTCGTCGATGCCAACCGCACCGAGAAACTCTCGCCATTCGGTGGGCGTGAAGTTGTGCCCTCCTTGCGTCAGCAGAAGAACATACAGCGAGAGCAGGATGGCGCTGGAGGGGCCGCGCCGATCCTCGTCCAGCAAAGTCTCACTGATCAGCAGCTTGCCGCCGGCCTTCAACTGGGACCAAGCGTTCTCCACGATGACTTTCCGCTTGGCCTCGTCCCAATCCCCCAAAACGGCCGACAGGACGACCACGTCCGCTTTCGGAAAGGCGCCGAGCGAAAACATGTCCGCCTCGATGCATTCAAGTTGATCTCCCAAGTGCTTCGCAAGGTGTTTCCTGGCGTAATCGATGGCCTCTTTCCTGTCGAAGACAGTCACCCGCGAACCGGGAAGCCTGCTCACCAGCTCCAGCGACACCTGCCCACCGCCACCGCCGATGTCGTAGATCCGCGGTTCGAGCGGAAACTCGACGAGTTCAGCCATTCTTTCCCCAACGCCGACACTGAACGAATTCATCGCTCGCATGAATATCTCGTACTCGCCGGTGCCGGCCGCCAGAGATTCATAGAGATCTTCGCTGCCGGCCGCGCCCTGGCCGTTCCGGCCCAGCTGGGGTTTTCCAGACAGGATGGCATCGCCGAGATAACGGAAGGGAACGTAGGCGTGACGGTGATGGTGCTGGATTCCTGCCACGAGACTGCTTCTCACATCCGACAACAGGAACTTCCGGGCAACCTCCGTCGCACGGAACAACCCATCCGGACCTGCATCGATCAAGCCCAGGTTGACGAGGACCAGAAGCAGCCGCTGCATTCCGCCTTCGCTGGCACACCCCGTGATGCTGGATATTTCCAGCGCACTTCGAGGCTTCTCGTTGACGATGTCGAATATTTTCAGGTCGACGGCTGCGAACAGGATGCTTGACAGCATATATCCGTTCGTCAATGAGGTGAGCTTCTGGAGAGCATCCTCGCCATCGAGCTTTCCTTCGGAATAGTCAGCTTGTCTCATGTGTTCCTGCCCCGGTAAGTGGCGTCGATCGAAAAAACTCAGAGCTTAAAAAGAAGCTTCAGGCCAACGGCCAAAAGAACAAGGCCGGCAAGCCTTGTAATTCCCCGCATCAGCCGCGGACCCGCCATCCGCGAAGAGGCATAGCCGACTCCGCCATAGAACGTGTATGCCATGATGTCCAGCATCACGGTGATCGCGGCGAAAACAAGGATCTGGTGATACAGGCTCTCGCCGGGCTGCATGAACTGGGGCAGCAGGGCGCCGAAATAAAGAATAGCCTTGGGGTTCGATATTTCGATGGCGAAGGATTTGAGCGAGGATTGAAACCGGGAAGCTCTTGGCCCGACCAGCTTCATTGCAAGCGCGTTTGCACCCTCGCCGGCGCCGCCGGAAGCAAGGAACAGCCTGCCTCCGAGATAGACAAGATAGGCGGCGCCGGCAATTCTTATTCCCTGGTAGACGCCCGGGTAGTGGGTGATGAGATTGGCAAGACCCGCCGCAGCGAGCAGAAAGTAGACAAGGTTGGCAACAATGATTCCTGCCACGCAGGGGAATATATAAGTTCGTCCGTAGGACGCCGCATTGGACATCACAAAGACCGCGGCAGGGCCGGGCGTGAAGCACGAAACAGCGGTCGTGATGGAGAATGCCGCTAGTGAACTGGCGTCCATGGCTTCGGATACGGTGAGCCGGTCAATGGTGCAGCCGGAGCATATGAGCTTGACGGTTCCATGCTGCGACTCTTTTCAATCTCTTTTTTTGATCTGACGCAGGCGCCAGGTGGCGGCCCGGTGTTCCCCATGCGCATCGAAAACTTCGTCCCACCGGCCGGTTCGCAGAAGCAGGACGCGACGAGAAATAAGGACAGCTTCCTGAAGCAGTTGACCATAGTCGAGATGCGGCGCGCAGATCCAGGTACCGGCGCGTGCTTGCGATTCGAAATCGTCAATGGCGCAATCATCGCAGCAAACTGCGATTCCCGACCAAATCGGTCCCTCCTGGCGCAGCCGCTGACCTACGGCCACATGGGCCCCAAGGTAAACAACCACGCAGCCCGCTCCCTGCTCAGGATCATCGGACGGGGGTGCGTCAGGCAGCGTGCGGCCAGTTGCTGCTTCAAGGACGCGTCGCAAACGATGAGCATATGCCGAGCCGTCCGACCACACGCTGAGCCTTCGTCCACCAAGCGTCTCGCGCAGAAAAATTGCAATTTCATGGACTTGCTGCACCTCGTCAGCACAAAGGCGGAACACGCCCTGGCCATCTGCAAGCCCCGCGGCCGTTGATGCGGGCAGCAGAAGCGGTATGCCTGCGCTTCTATAAATCGGCATCGCCGTTCGCGCGCAATCACTATTGAAATGCCCGATGACAACGTCGGCGCCGCCTTGCACGACCATCGCTGCAACGCGGGCTGCGACAGCGGGGTCTGCTTGATCGTCCACCAGTTGAAACTCCAGGTCGGGGGCCGTCGCGAAGGCGGCCACGGCGCCGCGGATCATGTCGCCATAGGCCGCGCGCGGCCCCGTGAGCGGCCCCGGCACCGCGACCTTCAATCGACGCATGACACCGCTTCCGCAATGTCCGATGAAATCGGCGGGAGGCTCGGGGCCATCGCGGGATCAAGTTGGCGATCGCGCTGGATGAACCCTCCTGTGCCATCGATGCCGGCTTGGTCCCCCAACCCCAGCAAGGCGAGAATGCGCTGTGCGGTTTCGGGAACAATCGGCATGGCCAGGCGCGCAAACACCGCCATTGCCCAGAAATTCAGCGCCACCGTCGTTCGGTGGTGATCCTTCGCGGCCGCGCCCGTCTCGTGCCGGCAGTGCGTCGCAAAAAATTCATGGGCTCGCTCGACCAGTTCCTCCAGGCGACGCGTTGCCGCCTGCGGAGAGAAGCCGCTCACCTGGTATGCGCGCTCCGCGCCCTCGGCCAGGTAGCGCACCTCCTGATGGAACGCCATGTGTTGCTGCGACCATGCGCCGGGCTCTGGAATCATGCCGCCGTACTGCTGCGCGAGGTGCGCGAGGGTGCTGGTCAGCCATCCGGCGAGCCGGCCGGCGAAGAAGGTATTTGTTTGTTCGATGAAGCGGTCGAGGTCGAAGTCTTCGTTCCTCAACTCGGGGCGCACGCGTGAAAGCCCCCACCGCGCGTAGTCAGAAGGGATGTGGGCCAGCAGCTTGCGGCCCCAGATCAAGTGACGGCGGCTGGTGGAAAACTTCTCGCCGCGCAGGAACAGCAGCTCGTTGACGACATGGTCGCCGGGCACGTTCACATCACCGCCGAGCGCCATGTAGATCGCCGGAAAAAGCAGTGTGTGGTAATACGCATTATCGAAGCCGTAGAAATGCACGATGGAGGATCCGGGGTCTGCAAAAAACGGCCGCCCCGAACTCGCCTGCAGATCGGCCGCGAGGTAACCTGCCGCCATCTCGAACCAAACATAGATGACCTGGTCTTCGAACCCCGGCACACCTGCCGGCATGCCCCAGTCCGAGCGATGGGAGATGCAGATGTCGGGGAGACCGTCCGCCAGCATGGCAACGCTGAGCGCACGGGCGCGCGCCGACATATTGCTTCGCGCGACCAGTTCGGCCAGTTGCGGAGCAACCGCGGACATGCGGAAGTACAGCTTACAAAGGCGGCGCCGGCCAAGCTCCACGCCAGGCAGCGTCGGGACAGGGTCGGCGAGATCGATGCAATCGTTCGGCCGGCCGCACTGCTCGCAGGCATTGCCATCGGAGCTACAACCGCAGTGGGGACAGCCGCCCTTGACGTAACCCTCATGCAAGCTGAAGCCCGTGTTCCGGTCATAGAGCTCTTCAACGGTCTTTTCGACGATCATCCCGCTATCCAGCAAGCGGGAGATCATGGAGGAGAGCTGCTCGCGGTAGATGACCGAGCCCTTGGGCGAGGAGAAGAAGTCGAGCGGGATGCCGGCCTTCGCCCATGTTTCCCGGATGCTGCGCGCGTAGTCCTCGGCAACGGCCTCAGGTGCGCGACTCTCCATGCGGGCGATCCGCTTCACGTAGGTCTGGTTGTCGTCGCGGCCGGTTACATGGATCGCATCCACATTCTTTTGCCGCAGGTAGCGCCGGTATATGTCGGCGCCGAGGTACGGACCGGAAAGGTGGCCGAGGTGCAGGTCGCCGTTCGGCGTCGGAGGCGTCGAGAAGATCAAGACACGGTCCGGCAAGGGGGCAGGCGCGGCATGGACATCCTGCCCGCCCCAGTACAGCGCCACGAACTCCAGGCGCTCGTCGTCGGACAGGTTGCGCAACGCATGGCCGGCGAAAGGCCGCAGGAAAATCACGTCCCCCGGCCCGACATCGCCGACGTGCCGGCCGTCGACGTCAAGCCGGCCTCGGCCGCGCACGATGACGAAGATCTCGGACTCGTGATGGCGATGGAACACGGACAGCTGGCAGGGTTCCAGCACACATTCGCTGCCGCCGGCCTCGCTAAGCGGGATCTGCAGGGTACGGCATGCCATGCCGTAGCTCGTTTCCGGCGGACTCTTCTTTATCAGCATGTGCTTGCCTCTTGCGCCAGCAGCCTGGCGGTGCGGCGCGCCAACTCCGGCGCGAGCTTGAATCCACCTCCCGAGAAGCCGCTGATCACCGCCAGCGTGCGCGCCTCATCCACGAAGCGGGCAGTTCCCAGGCCCCCCTCGGAGTAGCAGTCGAAACTGGCGTACGAGCCTTCCCGCCCAGCGTCCGCTACCCACTTGAAGCGACGTCGTCCCATTGCATCGATCACGTCGCTATGGCTTGCAATGCCCGCCACGGGGCGATCGTGAAAGCGGATATCGTGCGTCGGGCAGCCAATCAGGAAGCGCCCATCGTCGTGCGGCCGGCCATTGAGCTGGTTCACGTCGTCGATCCACGCGGGGTGATCGCGGGGGGGCGCTGGCGGCCTGCGGATGTCGACCTGGATGCGTTGCGCCCACAGCGCGTGCGGTATGCGGTGCTGGTCGAGAAAGGACGGGGTGTGCGGTCCCAGCGCGAGCACCACGCGGTCAGCGAAAAGCGTGCCCAGTGTGGTCTCGACTCCGGCATACCGATCGCCCACGCGGACGAGCTTGTCGATCGCCGTGCCCTCATGAACGACAGCGCCCAGTTGGCGCGCCGCCCGGATGAAGGCGCGCGTAACCTGAGGGGGCGACATGTACCCTGCTCCGGGTTCGTGTATCGCGGGGCCATCGGCGTGCATCTCCGGATGAGCGGCGCGCACGCGCTCTGCCTCCAGCCATGCCATGGGCACCCGCGGTGCCAGCCGGTTCATCTGCCCGCGCGCGGCCACCTCGGTGCCTGCCGCCGGAAAATAGAGCAGGCCTGTCTGCGTGAACGTGCACGGCTCACCGACAGATGCTTCGAAGTCTCGGTAGAAGGGGTAGCTTGCGGCTGCGAGTTCGCTCAGGCGCTCGTCGGCGTGGAAGACACGCACAAGGCCGCCCGAATACGCCGTGCATCCTTGCGCGATCACACCCCGTTCAGCCAGGCCCACGTGCAATCCGAGCTTGGCGAGCGCATGCAGCACGGCAGCGCCGATCACGCCTCCGCCCACGACGAGAACGTCGTAGCATGGTCTAGACGGCATGCCGTACCTCTTCCAACTGGGAGACATCCTGGTTCTCCCGGCGCGCCACGATGTCCTGGAGAATTTCTTGGCTACGGGTAGGTAGCGCGGACAGCAGCGTGACGGTGAAGCCGTGCTGGCTTTCTGAAGCCCCCTGCAGGTAGATGCGACCTCCGATCGGTGCATTTGTCTTCACCGCGTAGCTTCGGTCCAGGGTCACCTGGTCGGGAAAATCGCCGCTCATGTAGGGTGTTACCGCTGGAACGATCTCGGTGAGCGATGGCGGGTGGTAACCCGTAGCCATCACGACAGCGTCGAACCTTTCCTCCGTCACGCCTCCGCCATGCAGGTCGCGAATCCCCGCAGTCACCAGGTCGGCCTGGGAGCTCAAGGCCTCGAGCCGCGACAGTCGCCGCATCCTCAGGCGCTCGCGTCCCCGAACCTTGTCGCCATAGGCCTTGCGATACAGCTGCGCGATCAGGTCGGAGTCGACCACCCCATAGTTGGTATCGGCATGGCGCTCCAGCAGGAAGGACTTGACGTTGTCTGCCGCCGCATAGAACAGATCTACCGATCTCGAATCGAATATCTGGTTAACAAAGTGGCTGTCGTCGGCTGGCTTGTATCCGAAATTCGGAAAGACGGCGACGATCTCGGCGCTTTGGTAGCGGTCGTACAAATGATTGACGATCTCCGCCGCGCTCTGCCCCCCGCCCACGACGAGGAAGCGCCTCGCGCGCTGCGGATCAATGCGCTTGATCAGGCTCAGGAAGCTCGAGCTGTGCACGACGTTGCCCGACTCGGCGATGCCCTTGGGCAGCTTTGGACGCAGACCTGTGCCGAGCACAAGGTTCTGTGTGGAATACACCCCGACGTCCTGCGTGTCGCGGTGGCGCACGACGACTTCCATGCACTGCCTACGGTCGCGGTTCACGCGCAGGCGTACTTCTTCCACCTGGCAGTCGTAACGAGCGCAATTCGTCAATTGCGAGGCCGCCCATTCCAGGTAATTGGCGTACTCCACGCGTGTTGGATAGAAAGTTTTCAGATTGATGAAATCTTCCAGGCGGCCACACCGCTTCAGGTAATTGAGAAAACTGAAGCTGCTCGTAGGATTGCGCAACGTCACCAGATCCTTGAGAAACGAGATCTGCATCGTTGCGCCATCGATGAGCATGTCCTTGTGCCATTGAAAGCCAACCCTCTGCTCGAAGAACATCGATTGCAGAGCCCCGTGGTTCCCGGCGCGCTCCTGGCTTTCGTTGAACTCGCGGATGCAGATGGCCAATGCGAGATTGGATGGCCCAAATCCAATTCCCAATATATCCAGCATGCGGGGCACTCCAAGCCAAATGTACGAATTTTGGATGTCACCCATGAACTCGCACGCCACCCGAAGGAAGTCAATTGAGCCGGCATACCGGCGCGCTCTTTTCAATTGGCTGCTTAATTTAGTGGCGCGATTCTAGCCGTCAAATCAGGCAGCCTATGATTGGCATTTAAGCCGAATTTGACGGGCTAATTTGCCACTGAGCAAAGCAATCTTCCTGTCAAAGGCTTCCGCGCAGCACCGCCGCGATGCGCGCCGCCGAAGGCACTTCCAGGATGGAGTAATGGTCGGCGTCAAGGGAGGTCACCGTGCTGGCCTCGCGCCGCACCGTCAGTGCCAGCCACTCGGAGCGCGTGGCGCCATCCGCGCTGTCCGCTTCTTTCGCGGCCCAGAACACGTGCAGCGGTGCGGCAACTTTCACCGGCGCGAACTGCCGCAGCGCCTCCATGTGGCTGTGCGTGGCGGCGATCTGCATGCGCACGTAGTCGACGGTGCCGTCGCGCGCCAGCGCATCGAACGGCGGCTGACCGGCATCGATGAAGCGCAGCAGCTGTTCCACGCCCAGCCGCTGGCCCATGGCCTGCAGCGCGGGCAGATGGCCGCGCACAGCCGCGTTGCGTGAAGCCAGGCCGCGCAAAACGGCCCATGCGGCATCGCTGGATGCAGTGGGTGCGCCGCTGCTGGTTTCGGCCGGATGCGTGTCGATCAATCCAACGCTGCGTACCGCATGGCCGCGCTGTTCAAGCCGCTGCGCGACCATCAGCGCAATCAACCCACCCATGGACCAGCCGGCCAGCGCGTACGGGCCGGGATGGGCCTGCAGGATCCACTCGGTGTAGCGGTCGGCCAGGGCCTGCAGCGAATCGGTATGCGCATCGCCCGACGGCGGCAGCGAACGCACACCGAACACGTCGTACGCCGCATCCACTTGCGCGGCCAGCGGCGCGAAGGCGTTGATCTCGCCGCCTGCGCCGTGGATCAGGAACAGCGCCGGCTTGGTGGCGGCGTCTGCCTCGCGCTGTCGTCCGAAGCGCGCAATGCCCTGGGCCGCCTGCTGGCCGTGATCGAGCATGCGTGCGAGCGCGGCGATGGTCGGATGTGCCAGCAGCGCGGACACCGGGACGTCGATGCCGCGTTGCCGCGCACGGGCGGCGACGCGCACGGCCAGCAGCGAATCGCCACCGAGCGCGAAGAAATCATCGTCGATGGCCACGCGCTCCAGGCCCAGCACGTCTGCCCAGGCCGCCGCCAGCGCCGCTTCAGTCGGCGTGCGCGGCGCGCGTTCGCCGGGCGTACTGCGCGGCGCCGGCAAGGCGCGGAGATCGGTCTTGCCCTGGACAGTGAGGGGCAGGCGGTCCAGCACCACGACGTGCGCCGGCAGCATGTGCGCGGGCAGGCACTCGGCCAGCGCGGAGCGCAGCGTGTCCGCGTCCAATCCGGCACCGGCTGCATAGGCCACCAGCGCGGGTTCGCCGGACGCGCCCTCGCGCGCCATGACCAGGGCCGCGGTCACGCCGGGCAGCGCCATCAGTGCGGCTTCGATCTCGTCCGGCTCGATGCGGAAACCACGCAGCTTCAGCTGCCGGTCGGCGCGGCCGATGAAGTCGAGCGCGCCGTCCGCGCGCCAGCGCGCCAAGTCGCCCGTGCGGTACATGCGCGAGCCGTCTGCCGCGAACGGGTCGGGCAGGAAGCGTTCGGCCGTCAGCGCCGCGCGGTGCAGGTAGCCGCGCGCGATGCCCTCGCCCGCGATGTAGACCTCGCCCGCGACGCCGATGGGCACCGGCTGCAAGGCGGCGTCGAGCACGTGGATGCGCGTGTTGGCGATGGGGCGGCCGATCGGTGGCGGCTGCGTGTCGCCTGGTGCATACGCGTGGACGGCGGCATAGATGCTGGCCTCGGTCGGCCCGTACGCGTTGAAGAACGCGCGGCCGGACGCCCAGCGTTCGGCCACCGAAGCCGGGCAGGCGTCACCGCCGGAGACCAGCGTGTGCAGCGCCGGTAGGGACACGTCGTCCATGGCATGCAGCACTGCGGGCGGCAACAGCGCAACGCCGATCTCCATCTGCGCCAGCGTCTTCTCCAGCGCACCGCCGGGCAGCAGCCGTTCGGCTTCTGCAAGGCACAGCCGCGCGCCATGCGCCAGCGCCATGCCGATTTCCCAGGCCGAGGCGTCGAAGCCGAGCGAGGCGAACTGCAGCACGCGGTCGCCCGGTTGCACGCGGCCGGTGAGCGGCTGCGCATGCAGCAGGTTGGCCCAGCCGCGGTGGGTGACGGCAACCGCTTTCGGCACGCCAGTGCTGCCCGAGGTGTAGACCAGGTAGGCGAGATGGTCCGGCTGCGCGAGCGACGGCAGGTTCTCCGAAGGAGACTGCGCGATGCCCGGCCAGTCTGCATCCAGCGCGAAGCCGGCGATGCCCTGCTCTTTCAGCGGCAGGCGCGCGAGCTGTCGTGCGTCGCCGACCACCAGCGCCGGCTTCGCGTCGCCAAGCATGAACACGAGCCGCTCCTGCGGAAATGCCGTGTCCAGCGGCAGGTACGCGCCGCCCGCTTTCAGGACGGCGAGCAGGCCGACGACCATGTCGAAGCCGCGCTGCGCGCAGACGCCGACCAGCACGTCCGGTCCCACGCCCTGCGCGCGCAGGTGCCGCGCCAGCCGGTTGGCGCGTTCGTTCAGTTCGCCGTACGTGAGCAGCGTGCCTTCGGACTGCAGGGCCACGGCGCGCGGATGCGCGGCGGCCTGCTGCTCGAAGCATTGCGCCAGCGGCGGCCCCTGCGGCGACGGTGTTGCCGTGGCGTTCCACTGGCGCAGCAGGTGCAGTTCGGTCTTCGGCAACAGGCCAAGCGCCCCCATGGCGCTTGACGGCGCCTGTTCCAGCGCCTCGGCCAGCTGCGCCAGCGCCGCTTCCAAAAACGCCAGCACGCGCTGCGGATCGATCTGCGCCGCGCAAGCCGCCGCCAGCCCGAAGCCGTTGCGGCCGCGGTCCTCCACGTCCATCACCAGGGGGTAGTTGGTGCGCTCCTCGCTGTGCAGCAGCCGCGTGCCCTGCCACAGGCTGGTGCCCGGCGCCTGCCCCACCGCGCCATGCCGGAAGTTCAGCAAGGCGGTGAACAGCGGCAGGGCAGGATCGGCGCCGCTCGCGCGCTGGGCCAGCGCCAAGCTGGCCTGCTCGTGCCGCAGCAATCCGCTCAGGCTGGCCTGCGTGCGGCGCACCGCCTCTTCCACGCTGACGCCATCCAGGCGCACGCGCACCGGCAGCGTGTTGATGAACATGCCGAGCGCGCGATCCGCGCCCGCCGTTCCTTGCGAGCGGCCCAGCAGCACGGTGCCGAACACCACGTCGCGCCGCCCGCTCGCCAAGCCCAGCACCTGCGCCCAGGCCAGGTGGAAC
>NZ_JACCWG010000015.1 GCF_013697775.1 Ramlibacter sp.
GAGTCGGGCGCCTCGGCCGGGCGCAAGGTCACACGCAAGCACGTGTTCGAAGGGATCATTCCCAACATGGAGCGGCGCTACCGCGAAACCGATTCGGCCGCGGTGCGCGAGGAACTGGCGCGCTACCGCAGCCTGCAGCCCTGCCCCGAATGCCACGGCACGCGCCTGCGCGGCGAGGCGCGCCACGTGAAGCTGGGCGAGCCGGGCGACGCCGGGAAACCGGGCGAGGCGCCCAAGGCGATCTTCGAGATCGGCCGCATGACGCTGGCCGAGAGCCACGCCTATTTCCGCGGCCTGCGCATGAAGGGCGCGAAGGCCGAGATCGCCGGCAAGGTGGTGCGCGAGATCGACTCGCGCCTGAAATTCCTGAACGACGTCGGCCTGAGCTACCTCAGCCTGGACCGCAGCGCCGAGACGCTGTCGGGCGGCGAGGCGCAGCGCATCCGGCTGGCGTCGCAGATCGGCTCGGGCCTGACCGGCGTGATGTACGTGCTGGACGAGCCCAGCATCGGGCTGCACCAGCGCGACAACGACCGGCTGATCGCCACGCTCAAGCACCTGCGCAACCTGGGCAACAGCGTCATCGTGGTGGAGCACGACGAGGACATGATCCGCGCGGCCGACCACGTGGTGGACATGGGCCCGGGCGCCGGCATCCACGGCGGCCGCGTCGTCGCGCAGGGCACGCCCGCCGAGGTGCTGGCCAGCGCCGAGTCGCTGACCGGCAGGTACATGTCGGGCACGCTGAAGATCGCCGTGCCGGCCAGGCGCAACCCGTGGACACCCGTTCAGCCTGAGCCTGTCGAAGGCAGCGCGAGGGCTTCGACAAGCTCAGCCCGAACGGGGTTGCAAGTTCTGCGCATCGAGAACGCGCGCGGCAACAACCTGAAGGCCGTGACGGTGGACATCCCGGTGGGGCTGTTCACCTGCGTCACGGGCGTCTCGGGCTCGGGCAAGTCCACGCTGGTCAACGACACGCTCTATGCGGCCGTGGCGCGCACGCTGTACCGCGCGCATGAGGAACCGGCGGCGCACGACGCGATCGAGGGCATCGAGCATTTCGACAAGGTCATCAACGTCGACCAGTCGCCCATCGGCCGCACGCCGCGCAGCAACCCGGCCACCTACACCGGCCTGTTCACGCCGATTCGCGAGCTGATGTCCGAGACCGCCGCCGCCAAGGAGCGCGGCTACGGTCCGGGGCGCTTCTCTTTCAACATCGCGGGCGGCCGCTGCGAAGCCTGCCAGGGCGACGGCGTAGTCAAGGTGGAGATGCACTTCCTGCCCGACGTGTACGTGCCGTGCGACGTCTGCAAGGGCCAGCGCTACAACCGCGAGACGCTGGAAGTGCAGTGGAAGGGCCGCAACATCGCGCAGCTGCTGGACATGACGGTGGAGGACGCGCTGGAGTTCCTGCGGCCGGTGCCGTCCATCGCGCGCAAGCTGCAGACGCTGCTGGACGTGGGGCTGTCGTACATCAAGCTCGGCCAGTCGGCCACCACCTTGTCGGGCGGCGAGGCGCAGCGCGTGAAGCTGGCGCTGGAACTGTCCAAGCGCGACACCGGCCGCACGCTCTACATTCTGGACGAGCCGACCACCGGCCTGCATTTCGCCGACATCGACCTCTTGCTGCGCGTGCTGCACCAGCTGCGCGACGCCGGCAACACCATCGTCGTGATCGAGCACAACCTGGACGTGATCAAGACCGCCGACTGGGTGATCGACATGGGCCCCGAAGGCGGCTCGGGCGGCGGCACGGTGGTGGCGCAGGGCACGCCGGAAGACATTGCGGCGCATCCGGGCAGCCACACCGGGCGCTACCTCAAGCGGCTGCTGTAGGCCTGCGGGACGCGACAGCAGGTCGACAGAAGTTGTGTGCGCACGCGCACGCGCCGTAATTCTTGTCATCGCCGGACCTGCGGCGCAGCGCCGGGCGTAGAGTGATCCGGCGCCACGTGCGCACCGCTGGCCTGCACCGGGCTCGCCCGCCGGCATTCTTCTTCCTTTCGAGTCCCGCATCACCTGGCCGCGACGCGGCCGGGAGCGGCGCCCGCGCCGCCAGGAGTGATCCATGGCCTATACCCCAACCCACGGAAAGTGATGACGACATCCAGGGCGACGCCGCGCCCGACTCCATCGATGCGCTCGCAGGCAACGACCTCGTGCGCTCCGGCAAGGGCAACGACATGCTGTTCGGCGGTGCCGCGGACGCGCCTGCCGGCTACGACCGGTACGAGGCGGGCAGCGGAGAGTCGCTGGCGGTGCTGCTGGTGGGCCAGGCCGTGGAGGTCGTGCAGGCAGCCTGAGTCAGGCGCCGGCCAGCTTGGCGCCGGGCCTGCGTGCCGCGCACTCGCTCAGGTGGTCCACCAGCACGCGCGCCGCGGCGGGCAGCCCGTCGAAGTCGCGTGCCACCAGCTGCAGGCCGCGCTCGGACCACTCGTCGGTCAGCGGCACGGCATGCAGGTCGCCCAGGCTGTGCAGCACCTCGAAGGCGCGGTCCGGCAGCACGCCGATGCCCAGGCCGTTGTGGATCATGCGGCACATCGCGTCCAGGCTGGTCACGCGGATGCGCAGCTTGATGATGCGGCCGGCCTCGGCGGCGGCGTGCCGCAGCCCGATGTAGATGGCGCTGTTGATGTGCAGCCCGACGTGGTCGTAGTCCAGCGTGTCCTCGAAGCGCACCGAGGGCAGCGCCGCCAGCGCATGGCCGCGCGGCACCACCAGCACCAGCTTGTCGCGCTGGTAGGGCCGCGACTGCAGCTGGCCGGTGTTGGTGGCCTGCTGCGAGCAGATGCCGATGTCGGCGTCGCCGTCGCGCACCGCGCGCACGATGTCGGAGCTGACGTGCTCCTCCAGGTCGATCTTCACTTCCTCGTGCTTCGCCACGAAGCCGCCGAGGTCTTCCGGCAGGAACTGCAGGATGGCGGAAATGTTGGCGTGGATGCGCACGTGGCCGCGCACGCCTTCGGCGTATTCGCTCAGCTCGGCCTGCATCTTGTCCAGGCTGAACAGCAGCGAGCGGGCGTGGCGCAAAAAGGTTTCGCCGGCGGCCGTCAGGTCGACGCCGCGCGCATGGCGGTACAGCAGCGGCGTGCCGAGCGCATCTTCCAGGTTGGACAGGCGCTTGCTGACGGCGGATGCGGCGATCGATTCGCGCTCGGCCGTCTTGCCGATGGAGCCCATTTCGCCGACGGCGACGAAAAGCTGGAGAGATGCCAGATCGACGCGCCGGGTGAACCGGCGCGTGGAAGCATGCATTGCATCGGATGAATCGGAATCCACTGCGAACCAATGTAGCACACACCTCTCGGTTCGCGAAGGCTGCCCATCAGTTTTGCATTGGCCGGCGCGCGGGGTGCGCTTGTAATAAACAAGCACCCAACCATTAAAGCCAAAGAGACCGCCATCACCACCATCGTCAAATGGACGGGCATCGCCTGCGCGGCCGTGGGCCTTGCGGCCTGTTCCACCACCGCAACTACCGGCCTGCAGGTCAAGGAAGTCGGCAGCTACCACATGGGCGGGCGCGCCGTCACGCTGGCCGGCCTGCCGCCGAAAGAGATCACCTTCACGCCCGGCGCGCCGCCGCTGAAGGTGGACCCGAACGGCGACTTCGAGGTCGAGTCGCTCTATGCACGCTACACGCGGCTGGAGCGGCCCAAGGCAACGTACCCGCTGATGCTGTGGCACGGCGGCGGCCTGTCCGGCGTGACCTTCGAGACCAAGCCCGACGGCCAGCCCGGCTGGGAGAGCTTCTTCCTGCGCGCCGGCCACGACGTGTACGTGAGCGATGCGGTGGAGCGCGGGCGCGCCTCGTGGGCGCGCTACCCGGAAATCTTCAAGAGCGAGCCGTTCTTCCGGCCGAAGAAAGAAGCCTGGGAGCTGTTTCGCATTGGCCCCAACGGCTCCTACCGGACCGATGCGGCGCAGCGCAGCACCAACCCCGGCGCGCGCTTTCCGGTCGAGGCCTTCGACCAGTTCGCCAGGCAGGGCATTCCGCGCTGGTCCAGCAACGACGCGGCGACGCAGGCGGCGTACGACGCCTATGTGCGGCGGCAGTGCCCCTGCGTGATCGTGGTGCACAGCCAAGGCGCGAACTTCGCGTTCCAGGCGGCGCTGGCGCAGCCGGACAAGGTCAAGGCCATCGTCGTCGTCGAGCCCTCCGGCTCGCCGGACCCCGACACCACCGATTACGGCCGCATCAAGGGCATTCCCATGCTATGGGTGTGGGGCGACTACATCGACCGCTACCCGTTCTGGCAGGGCATCATGGCGCGGCAGGAGAAGTTCCGCGCGAACCTGGCCAAGGCGGGCGGCACGGCGGACCGGTTGTCGCTGCCGGAAGCGGGCATTGCCGGCAACACCCACATGATGATGATGGACCGCAACTCCGACGAGATCGCAGCGCGCATCCAGCAGTGGCTGGTGAAGCAGGGCCTGGCGAAGTAGCAGCGGGCGGCGCGCGGCCGCTTGCCGTCAGGCGGCGATCGGCTGCGGCACCTGGCGCTGCGCGGGCTGCGCCATTGGTTCCTCGTTCGCCGCCAGCGCGCCGCCCGTGTCGCGGCCGATCGCCACGATGGCGTCGGCGGCGATGGACACCGCCACGTTGGCGCCTTCGGCCGGCAGCTGGCCGCGCAGCGCCACCGCGCGCAGTTGCACGCCTTGCACGTCCAGCAGCATCTCGTGCGTGCGGCCCAGGAAACTGGAGCGCAGCACGCGCGCGGTGAAGCGGTTGGCTTCACGGCCGCTGCCACCGCTGCCGTCGCCCCCCAGCTGCACCGCCTCGGGGTGGATCGCCAGCGACACGGTGTCGCCCACGCCAACGCCGGGACGCGCACGCATGTGCAGCGGCAGCGCACCCACGCGCACCTCGCAGGTGCCGCCATGCACGGCCACCACCTCGGCGGCCAGCACGTTGGCCGCGCCGACGAAGTTGGCGACGAACTCGGTGGCCGGCGACTGGTAGATTTCGTGCGGCGCGCCGACCTGCTCGATGCGGCCGTCGCACATGACCACCACGCGGTCGGACAGCGACATGGCTTCCACCTGGTCGTGCGTGACCAGCACGAAGGTCGATTCGATCGCCCGGTGCAGCAGCTGCAGCTCGGCGCGCAGTTCTTCGCGCAGCGCCACGTCCAGGTTGCTGAGCGGCTCGTCCAGCAGCACCAGCGCGGGGCGGTAGGCCAGTGCGCGGGCCAGCGCCACGCGCTGCAGCTGGCCGCCGGACAGCTGGTGCGGGCTGCGGTCGGCCCAGGTGGTCAGGCGGCACAGCTCCAGCACCTCGTCGGTGCGCTTGCGGACCTCGGCGCCCGACATCTTGCGCAATCGCAGCGGCAGCTGGATGTTTTCGCGTACCGACATGTGCGGCCACACCGCGTAGCTCTGGAACACCATGCCGATGTTGCGGCGCTCGGGCGGCACGTGCACCGAAGCGGACGACAGGCTCTGACCCTGCAGCAGGATCTCGCCCTCGGTGGGCTGTACGAAGCCGGCGATCATGCGCAGCGTGGTCGTTTTGCCGCAGCCGGACGGGCCGAGCAAGGTGATGAACTCGTTTTTCGCGATGGACAGGTTGAAGTCCTCGAGCACGCGCGTCGCGCCGTAGCGCTTGCCCACACCCACCAGCGAGAGAAAGTCCTTGTTGGTCCCTGTTTGCACGCTCACACCTTCAGATTGTTCATCGACACACGGAACACCTTGCTGGCCAGCACCAGGCCCAGCACCGTGAGCAGCAGCAGCAGCATCGAGGCCGCGGCGGTCCGCTCGTAGCTGCCACCTTCAAGCAAGGTATAGACCAGGACCGGCAGCGTGATGGTGTCGGCGCCGTACACCAGCGCCGTCAACGAAAACTCCTTGATGGTGAACAGGAACACGATGACGAAGGTGATCACGATGCCGCTCTTCATCAGCGGCAGCATCACGTAGCGCCATGTCTGAACGTTGCCCATGCCGGCGATGGAGGCGGCCTCGCCCAGGCTGCTGTCGATCTGGCCGCGGGCGGCGTCGCAGGTGCGCAGCGCATACGGGATCATCACGAACACGTAGCCGAACGCCAGGATCCAGATGCTGCCGCCCAGGCGGAACGGCGCGCCGTACCAGGCCAGCAGGATCAGCACCGCCGCCACCACGTGCGGCAGCCCCAGCGGAATGGCCGCCAGGCCGCGGATCGCGCGCTTGAGCGGCGTCTGCTCGCCCGCCACCAGGATCGCCAGCAGGGCGCCGGTGATCGCCATCGCCACCGCCACGCCGAAGGCCAGCAGCAGGCTGTTGCCGATGGCCAGCAGGGTGGAGCTGTCGCCGGCCAGGAACTGGAAGTTGCGCAGCGAAAAGTTCGACAGCCGCAGGCCCTTCCACCAGCGGTCCATGAAGGCGGCGGCCAGCAGCGTGGCCACCGGCAGCACCAGCGACATGAACACCGGCGTCCAGGCGAACAGGGTCAGCGGCCATTTCCAGCGCTTGAGCTGCACCGTTTCGCTGCGCGCGCCCTTGCCGCCGACCACCACGTAGCGCGCCGAGCCGGCGCCCCCCATCAGCCGCGCCTGCAGCGCCACCGCCGCCAGCGTGAGCGCGACCAGCGGAATGCTGAGCGCGATGGCGGCGGCCAGGTTCGACTCCACCACGATGGTGCCGAACAGCTCGGTGGTCATGAAGCGCAGCTGGATCGGCGCGCCCAGCAGCAGCGGCGCGGCCAGCACGGTGAGCGACTCCGCCACCACGAAGGTCACGCCGGCCATGATGGACGGCATGATGGTGCGCACCGTGATCTTGAGGAACACGCCCGCCGGCGACAGGCCGGCCACCTGGCCGGCTTCCTCCAGCTCGGGGTTCATCTTGCTCAGGCCGCCCAGGGTGGTGAAGAACACCAGCGGATAGGTGTGCAGCACCGACAGCAGCACCACGCCCGAGAACGAGTACACGTTGTAGAGCGGGCCGCCCAGCACGTCGGCGAACACGCGGTTGACGAGGCCGCTGTTCCTGCCGAACAGGAAGATGTAGGCCACGCTGGTCAGCAGCACCGGGATCACGAACGAGATCGACACCAGCCCGGAGATCAGCGAGCGGCCCGGCAGGTTGGTGCGCGCGCACAGCCACGCCAGCAGCACGCCGATGATGGTGGACGGCACGATGGTGAAGGCCGCCAGCAGCAGCGAGTTCACCATCGGCTCGCTGTTGGAGGCGCGAAAGACCTTCACCACCTCGTCCAGCTGGAACACGCCCAGCGACGACAGCAGCGGATAGCCCACGAAGGCGCAGACCAGCGCGCACGCCATGGCGAGCGCCGGCCCGAGGCCCAGCCGCAGGCCCGCCCTGCGCGCCGGCGCGCCCAGCGTTGCGGCAGCCGAGGTCACGAGCCGCTCTTCGCCTTCTGGACGATCTGGCCGTACTGCTCCAGGAGCTGGCTGCGCGTGAGAGGCAGGTCGACCGTGGGGTACTTCACCTTGAGCTTCGATGCCGACGGGAAGCCGTACGGCCCTTCGACGTCGCCGCGGCTGGAGAACCAGCCGAATTTGCGGAAGCTGTCACCGGCCTCCTTGGAGGTCAGGTAGTCGATCAGCAGTTCGCCGCCCTTGGGGTTGGGCGCTTCTGCGATCAGGCTGGCCGTGAGCGGCGAGGTGAACAGCACTTCGCCGACCGCCTCGACCGGGCCCTTGGCCTTCATGGTTTCCGACAGGAACGAGGTGGCCGCGGTGGACACGCTGCGCTCGCCGTTGGCCAGCACCTGCTCGATGCCGGGGGCGATGGCGATGGCCAGCGGGTCGTTGCGCAGCAGCTTCTCCACCCAGGGCCAGCCCTGCTCCTTGACCATGGCCTTGAGCATCAGCAGGCCGCTGGCGCTCTTGGCCGGATCGGAAATCACGACCTTGCCCTTCCACTTCGGGTCGGCCAGCTCGGCCCAGCTTTGCGGCGCGGCACCGGGCTTGACCAGGTTGGTGTTGATGGCCTTGGTGAGGCCGTAGAAGCAGATGCCGACCCACTGGTCGTTCTTGTCCTTGTAGGCGTCCTGCACGCTGGCGAAATTGGCACTGCGGTATTTCTTCAGCGCGTTCGCCGTGGTGAGCTCGTCGACCAGGTCGGGGTCGCCCAGCGTCACCACGTCCACGTTGTACGACTTGGTGCGCCGCTCGGTGGACAGGCGGCTGTAGACCGTGCCCGTGCCGCCGTAGTAGACGACCACGTCCAGCCCGGTCTTCTTCTTGAAGCCTTCGATCAGTTCCTTGCGCAGCTCGTCGGGCGCGACCGAGGTGTACCAGTTGACCTTGCCGGCCGCCTTGGCTGCCGCGATGCGGGGATCCGGCGCCTGCGCAAAGGATGCAGGGCTGTATAGAAGAATGGAAGCGGGTAGCGCGGCCAGCACGAGCCGGCGAGAGAGCCTTGGGAGGTGCGACACGATTGTTTCCTTTGCTTCGTGTTTGTCTTTTTTCGAACGGCGTCCCGATGGTCTGGGCCTTCACTCCCATTGTCAATCCGGTGCAGCGCGGACCTGCTCTCGGTTGCCGATGGCGGACCCCTTCGGCGGGCATGGCTGCGGGGGACGCAAGCCGGGGCTCATCCATGCCATGAGTGCTCGCGAATGGTGATGGTAGTGCTGGCAAAACGCGACTTCGCCGCGCAGGGCACGGCACCGAGAATCCGCAGCGGAGCCGCTGTCACACACACACACCACAACAACACAATACCTATGCAAGATCTATCCAACCCAGGTCCATTGGAAGGATTGAAAGTCCTCGAACTCGGGCAGCTCATCGCCGGCCCGTTCGCCGCCAAGACGCTCGGCGACTTCGGCGCCGACGTCATCAAGATCGAGGCGCCGGGCGCCGGCGATCCGCTGCGCAAGTGGCGCCTGCTGAAGGACGGCACCTCCGTCTGGTGGCAGCTGCAGTCGCGCAACAAGCGTTCGCTGGCGCTGGACCTGCGCGATCCCGCGGGCCAGGAGATCGTGCGCACCTTGGCCGGCGAGGCCGACGTGCTGATCGAGAACTTCCGCCCCGGCACCATGGAGGCGTGGGGGCTCGGCCCCGACGTGCTGCTGGCCGCCAACCCGCGCCTGGTCATGCTGCGCATCAGCGGCTACGGCCAGACCGGGCCCTACCGCGACCGCCCCGGCTTCGGCGCCATCGCCGAGGCGATGAGCGGCCTGCGCCACCTCACCGGCGAGCCGGGCCGCGTGCCGGTGCGCATGGGCGTCTCGATGGGCGACACGCTGGCCGCGCTGCACGGCGTGATCGGCATCCTCATGGCGCTGCAGCACCGCCACGCGAGCGGCCGCGGCCAGGTGATCGACGTGGCGCTGTACGAGGCGGTGTTCAACTGCACCGACAGCCTGCTGCCCGAATACAGCGCCTTCGGCCACGTGCGCGAGCCGGCCGGCAGCGCCCTGCCCGGCGTCGCGCCGAGCAACACCTATGCATGCCTGGACGGCTACGTGCTGGTCGCGGGCAACGGCGACAGCATCTTCAGGCGGCTGATGCACGCCCTGGGCCGCGACGACCTGGGCAACGATCCGCAGCTTGCCGACAACGCCGGCCGCGTCGGCCGCGTGGCGGAAATCGACGCCGCCATCGGCGAATGGACGGCGCGGCACACGGTCGTGCAGGCGCTGGCCATGCTGGACGCCGCCCGCGTGCCGGGCAGCCGCATCTACACGGCGGCCGACATCGCCGCCGATCCGCATTACCGTGCGCGCGGCATGTTCGACGACATCGTGATGGACGACGGCAGCACCATCGCCCTGCCCGGCATCACGCCCAAGCTGTCGCTCACGCCGGGACGCCACCGGCGCAACGCGCCGGCACTGGGGCAGGACAGCATCGAGATCCTGGCCGAGGCCGGGCTGGCGCCGGAGCGCATCGCCGCGCTGCGCGCCGCCGGCGTGGTGCAGGCG
>NZ_JACCWG010000017.1 GCF_013697775.1 Ramlibacter sp.
AGCCCGCCGCGGGCGCCGCCAGCGCGGCAAGCACCAGCCGCCGCCTGGCGACGGAGGCGCCGGCGCCGGCCGTCATGGCGTCTCCCGCTCCATCAGCAGGTAGGTGTTGTAGGCGTTCATGCGGTTGGCCACGCCGAACAGCGGCATGGCCTGGAAGCGGCTCCAGTCGGCGGCCTTGTAGGCGTCGTCGAACGGCTCCATGTTCTTCGCCGCCTCGCCCATCACGCGGCGCAGGTGCAGCAGGTAGTCGCGCGTGAGTTCCATGTCCTTGCGCGCCTCGGTGGACAGCGGCCCGTGGCCGGGCACGATGGCCGTGGCGCCGAAGGCCAGCAGCTGGTCCAGCGCGCCGATCCAGTGGCGGCTGTCGGCCTGGCCCACGTAGGGAATGCGGTTGCGGAACACCAGGTCGCCGGCGAACAGCACCCGCTCGCCGGGCAGGTAGATCGCCAGGTCTTCCGGCGTGTGCGAGGGGCCGACCGGGCGCACCTGCAGCTGCACGCCGCCGACCTCAAGGTCGGTCGGGCCGGCCAGCCAGACGTCGGGCTGCACCAGCCGCGTGTTGGCGTCGATCCACGGCGCCAGTTCGGTGCGCGACGCCTCCAGCCGCAGCCGCGCCGTGTCGGAAGCGAGGTACTCGCGCGCCGCCTGGTGCGCGATGATCTTCGCGCCCGCCGACTTGAACACCTGCAGCCCGTAGATGTGGTCGGCGTGGTAGTGCGTGAGGATGACGTGCGTGACCGGCTTGTCCGTGCGCCGGCGGATCTCGGCCAGCAGCCGCTCGGCCAGCGCCGGCGAGCCCAGCGCGTCGATCACCACCACGCCGTCGCGCGTGATGACGAAGCCCGCGTTGGAAATGAAATTCTGGTTGGCGGGCGAGCCCAGCGCGGACAGACCCTGCACGAACCAGGCGGAGGCGGACACCTGCTGCGGCCGCATCTCGGGGGCCGGCATCGGCGGCTGCTGCGCGAAGGCCGGCAGGCAGGACAGCAGGGCGGCCAGGCAGGCCAGCAGCAGGCGTGCGGCAGTGGACATCTGTGGAAAACGGGGTAGGGCAGCGTCAGCGGCCGACGTCCATCTCGATCGCGATCTGCGTGCAGACCGCGCGGCACAGGGTGACCACGCGGTCGTTGACGATGCGGTAGTAGATCTGCACGCCGTCGCGGCGCTTGCCCAGCACGCCGGCCTGGTAGAGCGTGTTCAGGTGCTGCGACATGTTGGGCTGGGTGGTGTCGATCTCGGCCAGCAGCTCGCTCACGTTCTTCTCGCCGTTGCACAGGCTGGCGATGATCTTCAGCCGCATGGGCGCCGACATGACGCGGAACACCTCGGCGGCGAGCTCGAACACCTCGTCGGATTCGATGGCGGCGTTGTTGCTGGCGGCGGCGCGGGCGGTGGCCATGCGGGTGTCCTCGGGTCGCGGAATCAGGGCTTGATGTAGGCGTAGTGCTCGCGCGCCTGCAGCTGCCCGATGCGCACCACGCCCGAGGGCGTGAACTCGGCGTCCATGATGAACTTGTCCCTGGCGATGCCGCGCGTTTTCAGCGTGATCTCGCACACCTCGAAGCGCACGCCGCGCGCCTTCAGCGCCGACACCAGCGAGGCGTACTCGATATTGGGGTTCTTCTTGTCGTGCGCGCCTTCCATCAGGAAGTCGATGCCCTCGGCATGCGTGACGACGACGATCTTGGTGTCCGGCGCCACGTCCAGATGGTTGCGGATGTTGCGCAGGCCCCTGGTGGCCTGGGCTTCGGCATTGTCGATGTGGTAGACCACCTTGTCCTGCGCGCGTGCCGCGCCCAGCGCCAGGAAGAGGAGGGCCGCGAACAGGGCCAGGCGGCGCAGGAAGATGGGCATAAAGACCTTTTCAGCCGGAGTTCATCGATGGCGGCAAATATAAGCCAATTGATTTGCCCCTTGCATGCGGGTGGACCCTAGCGCCGTCCCGCGCGGCATCGACAGATTTGATGACGACAGTTTTGATGATGGTGCTCTCCGGCGGATGCTCCCATAATTTTTCTGCGTGCTGCCGCGTCCGCTTCGGTGTCCCGGCACCGCGGCGCAGTTATCTAGGGGAGTTGTATGTCAGAAGTTGCCGGTTCGATCCGGCAGCACGGAGCCGCCATCAGGCCGGTGCCTCCGCAGCTGCCGATCCAACGACTGAGCATCCGTGAGCTCGACGTGCTGCATTGGCTGGCGGCGGGCAAATCCGCCGGCGATACGGCAACCATACTGGGCATCAGCGTATGCACGGTGCGGGTGTATGTGCGCAACATCATGCGCAAGCTCGACGCGGTGAACATCCCGCACGCCGTTTCCAAGGGGCACCAGCTGAACATTCTCCCGATCCCCTAGGCGGGCAGGCGCATTTCCTCGGCGGGCAGCGGCCCGCGTTGCGGGGGGCCGGGGGCCTATGGCTTAATTCCGCGGTCGCCCACGCGCCGGGATGGATGACCTGGCCTCGCCCGCGGCGACACACAAGGAGGACACCATGCGGGGAAGCTGCCTGTGCGCAACCGTGCAATACGAGGTGCTGAAGTTCAGCGCGCCGATCGACCACTGTTCCTGCCGCATGTGCCGCAAGGCGCACGCCGCGGCGTTCAATACCGCGGCGGGCGTGCTGCGGCAGGACTTCCGCTGGACCGCCGGCGCCCAGGCGGTGAAGGCCTACGAATCGTCTCCCGGGAAATTGCGCCACTTCTGCTCCAACTGCGGCAGCCAGCTGCTGTCGGAGCGCACCGGCCAGCCGATGATGTTCCTGCGCGTCGCCACGCTGGACGAGGACCCGGGCCTGCGGCCGGAATTCCGCATCTGGAAATCCCATGAGGTGCCATGGCTGGCCTATGGCGACCTCATCGCCACCTATGAGGAAGCCCAGCCCTGAAGAGCCAGCGGCGGCACGCGTAGTGCACCGGCTGCGCCGCGCCTCTCGTCAAATCTGACGAATTTACGGCGGCACCCCCCTTCGCTATCTTCGAGCGCACTCGCACACGCAAGGTGTGCGTGTTCAATGCCACCAACCGAAGGGAAACGAAAAATGACAAGTGCCGCGTCGCCGTCGCTGCCGCGAACCATGCCTGAATTCTGGGAGATGGCCAGCGGGGCCTGGTCCACCGCCACGCATCTGGCCGACCGCAATGTGCAGGCCCTCGCCCATGCCGATCTGCCGCGGCTGCGCGCCGTGCTGATCCAGTACCGCTGGTTCACCTCGTACTTCACCGGCGACCTCGCCCTGCTGATCTACAAGCTGCCGCCGTCGTCGCTGCGCACGCTGCTGGGCCACTTCGTCGCCGAGGAGCTCGGCATGAACGACCCCGCGCAGGCGCATCCCGCCATGTACGACCGCTTCCTGCTGGGCCTGGGCGTGTCGCCCGACCAGCTGGAGACCGAGGCCGATCCGCGCAACCTGGCGCTGCTGGCGCAGATGCGCGAGAAACTGCTGTCGCAGTCGTACATGTACGGCGTGGGCTTGCGCGGCATGGGCGCGGAATGCCTGTGCCAGGTCTACCTGGAGGCGGTGCACCACCACCTGCTGAAGAACCCGGAGATCGTGCAGCGGCGCAAGTCGCTGGACTGGACCTTCTGGGACATCCACGCGAGCGAGGCCGACCAGATGCACGGCGAGATGACGCGCAAGTACATCGAGCGGCTGGCCACCGAGGACAACATCCCCGAGCTGGCGGCCGGCTACCTCGAGGCCGAGCGCACCTTCATGCAGTTCTGGGCCCATGCCTACGAAGGCTCGCAGCGGGCGGCGCAGGTGCACTCGTCCGGCGACCGCGCACCCGCGATCCCGCTCGACGGCCTGGTCTACAGCGCGGCCCGCTGACATGGACGCCGAGCTGAGCCGCCCGTCGCTCGGGCGCGACCTGCAGCGCGCGTTCGCCGAACACGGGTGGCGCGTCGCCATCGAATGCGCCGGCCGCTGCATGACCTACGCCGAACTGGGCGAGGCCGTGCGCTGCACGGCCGGCGGCCTGGCCGTGCGCGGCGTGGCGCCAGGCGAGATCGTCGCCTCGTGGTCGCCCAACGCCATCGAACCCCTGGTGGTGCATTACGCGGCCATTGTGTCCGGCGTCGCGGTGGTGCACCTGGACCCCGACTGGGACGCCGCGCAGGCGTCCAGCCACCTGGGCGGCGCACGCGCGGTGGGCCTGTTCGTGCGGGCCTTCCACCAGGGCATCCAGTATCCCGCCCGCGTGAAGACGCTGCGGCGGGAGCAGCCGCAGCTGCAGTTCGTCGTCACGCACGGGCGAGAGCCGCGTTTCGAGAGCCTGCTGCCGGGCGGCTGGACGGAATTCCTGCACTCCGGCGCGGCGGCGCAGGCCCCTGAAATGCCGCCGGCGCCGGCGCCTTCCGCCACGCCCGAGCACGCGCACGAGAGCGCGCAGCGCATCGGCATGGTCGCCGGCCTGCACGTGGACGGCACGCTGGCGCTCGGGCCGCTGGTGGCCCATCTGCACGGGCACACGCTCGTGATCGGGGACGCCGACGAGGCCGATCC
>NZ_JACCWG010000020.1 GCF_013697775.1 Ramlibacter sp.
CGCCGGCACCCGCCGCTGCCACGCCGGCAGCTGCCCCCGCAGCCGGCGCACCGGCGCCCGCGGCCGCAGAGGCCGCTCCGCTGGCCGGGCGCGACCTCGCCGCGCTCAACGTCGGCGGCGAGAAGTACCTGCTGGCGCAGGCGGCCGGCTTTTACCTGCTGTACAACAGCATGCTGCACTTCTTCCAGAACGGCGGCGGCCCCTGCTACATCGTGTCCGTCGGCTCGTACGCGGCCGACCCCGGCTTCTCCATCGACGGCTCGCGCTTCGAGACCGCACTGGAAGAACTCACCAAGGAACTCGAGCCCACGATGATCGTGATGCCCGAGGCGATCCTGCTGAAGTCCAAGGATTGCTACGCGCTGCAGCAGCAGGCCATCCTGCACTGCGGCACGGTAATGAAGAACCGCGTCGCCATCCTGGATGTCTGGGAAGGCTACCGCGAGCGCAACGACACGCCCGACGTGGTCGCCCAGTTCCGCGACAAGATCGGCACCAACACGCTGGGCTTCGCCTCCGCCTACTACCCGTGGGTCAACACCACGATCGTGCAGGAACGCGATCTGAGCTACATCAACATCGCGTCGGCCGCCGACGGCCTGGACGTGCTGACCACCGCGCTGACGCAGGAAGCCGCCGCCGCGGTGCTGGGCGACAACACGTCCAAGTACGGCCCCGGCGTCACCCGCTCGGGCGACATCCCGCGCGAGGACAAGGCCGCCGTGGACCGCTACGACGCGCTGGTCGCCGAGATCAACAAGATCTCCACCGAAACCGACCCGACCAAGATGGGGCTGCTGGCCAAGACGCTGGCCACCATCAGCCCGTTCTACAACGCCGTCATCGGCGAGATGGCCAAGCGCCTGAACGTGCTGCCGCCCAGCCCGGCGATGGCCGGCGTTTACACCATGGTGGACAACGCGCGCGGCGTCTGGAAGGCGCCCGCCAACGTCAGCCTGAACAGCGTGGTGTCGCCCACCGTGCCGATCTCCAGCGAGCAGCAGGAAGACCTGAACGTCACGCCGCAGGGCAAGTCGATCAACGCCATCCGCGCCTTCCGCGGCGAGGGCACCCTGGTCTGGGGCGGCCGCACGCTGGACGGCAACAGCCTGGACTGGCGCTACGTCAACGTGCGCCGCACCATGATCATGCTGGAGGAGTCGATCCGCCTGGCCGCCAAGGCCATGGTGTTCGAGCCGAACGTGGCCAACACCTGGGTCACGATGAAAAGCATGGTCAACAACTTCCTCACCAGCGTCTGGAAGCGCGGCGGCCTGGCCGGCGCGGTGCCCGAGGACGCGTTCAGCGTGCACGTCGGCCTGGGCGAGACCATGACACCCGACGACATCCTCGAGGGGATCATGCGCGTCAGCGTGCTGGTCGCGATCAGCCGCCCGGCCGAATTCATCGAGATCACCTTCCAGCAGCAGATGCAGAAGTCGTGATCCAACCGAAACAACGCTCTAACCAAATATCGTGGAGGTGAAACATGGCAGATGACGGTTCCGCACAATCGACATCGATCTGGCCCATTCCGAAATTCCGTTTCGAGGTCAAGTGGGATTCGGCGGTGATGTCGTTCCAGGAGGTCTCCGGCCTGGACGTCGAGGCCCAGCCGATCGAGTACCGTTCGGGCGACAGCGCGACGTTCTCGACGGTCAAGATGCCCGGCATCAAGAAGTACAGCAACGTCACCATGAAGAAGGGCGTGTTCAAGTCCGACAACAAGTTCTGGGACTGGTTCAACAAGATCAAGATGAACACGATCAAGCGTGTTCCGGTCACGATCAGCCTCCTGGACCAGGACGGCAAGCCGACGATGGTGTGGACGCTGACCAATGCCTGGCCGACCAAGATCACGGGCACCGACCTGAAGGCCGAAGGCAACGAGGTGGCGGTCGAGACCATCGAGATCGCGCACGAAGGGCTGACGATCGCCAACGCCTGACGCCATGCCGACGCCCACGCCCGCCACGCTGTATCCGCAGGCCACGGCGTTCCATTTCAGCGTGACCTTCGGCACCACTGCGGCCGATGCCGACGCCTCTTTCCAGGAGGTGAGCGGCATCGGGCCAGAGTTCGAGACCGAGGCGCTGCCCGAAGGCGGCGAGAACCGCTACACGCTGATGGTGCCCAAGGCCGTGCGCCAGCCCAAGCTGACGCTCAAGCGCGGCACCGCGCCGCTGGACTCGCGCCTGGTGGCGTGGTGCAAGGCGGTCCTGGAGGGCGGCTTGGCCAAGCCGATCTATCCCAAGATGGTCAACGTCTTCCTGCTCGACCCCAACGGCCGGCCGCTGCGCTGCTGGAACATCCAGAACGCATGGCCGGTGAAGTGGGAGATGGAGCCGTTCAACTCCACACGCAACGAGGTTGCGGTGGAGAAGATCGAGCTCGTGTATTCGATGTCTGTTCGTGAGGTGTGAGGGTGGCTTCTTCTTTCGTCGCACCGCGCGTCGCGTCAGGCGGCAGCCGGTATGGGCTCATGCCGCGGCGGTCGGCGCTGCGCGCCGACTCCGCTGCGGTGTCCGGTCCGCAGCCGGCGCGGCGGAACTCGCTGCGCGCTTGCAAGCAAGCGCTCCGCTCAAACAGCCGCCGCGAGTCAGTTCACGATAAAAAATCTCCGATTTTTTCCGGCTGCGAACCGAACACCGCAGCCGCCCCAGAAATCGCCCACACCGGCCGCCGCCTGCCGCGACAAGGTAGCGCGCGTGGCGTTCGTGCCGTTGCGCGTCCACACCGTTCCTGCAAAGGCGCGGCCGGGCGGGCCGTGGCGCATCGTTCGCGAGGCGCCTGCGCTGTTCGATGTCGCGGGCGCGCGCGCAGCGCGCTTCGTCATCTGACTCGCCGCGGCTGTTTGAACGGAATAAAAATTTCCAATTTTTATGCAGTGAGTTCCGCGGCGGCCCGCGACATCGAACAGCGCAGGGGAGTCGGCGCGCAGCGCCGACCGCCTCGTGGATGCGCCACGGCCCGCCCGGTCGCGCCTTTGCCGCGCGGTCTTCGAGAGAGAACGCGAATGACGCACACCAACCGAAGCAACAAAGAAGTACCAGCATGACCATCGAAGTTCGCCAGATGGTGATCAAGTCCACCGTGGGTGCCGAAGAGAACGGCGCGCCGCAGCTGCTGCCTGGCCAGACCGACCAGCCGGAGCTGGAGCGGCTGCGCGAGGAGATCGTCGGGGAGTGCGTGGCGCTGTTCGAGCAGCGGCTGCGCGACCTGCGGGAACGCTGAGCGAGGCGCGCATGGCTACCGCTCCTGCCTTCGGCCAGAAGACGCTGCTCACGCTCACGCGGGTCTACGTCCGCCCGGAGGGCACGGTCCAGATCGACAGCGGCGTGACGTTCACGGCCATGGTCAACCCGGCCGAGATCAGCCACGACCATTCGATCCGCTACAACACGCGCCGCACGCTCGGCCAGGTGGGGTCCGACGCGAAGTTCAGCGCGATGAACCCCGACAAGCTGAAGTTCTCCATGGTGCTGGACGGCACCGGGGTCGTGCCGCCCGCAACGCCCAGCGCCAACGGCGCCAGCACGCCGCCGCCGGACGTGCAGACATTGCTCACGCAGCTCTACCAGGTGGTGTACAGCTACGTCAGCACCAAGCACGAACCCGGCCACGTGCGCGTGCTGTGGGGCACCATCATCTTCTTCGGCCGGCTCGATTCGCTGTCGGTGCGCTACACGCTGTTCAAGCCCAGCGGCGCGCCGCTGCGCGCGCGCGTGGAAATGGGTTTTATCGGCACCATGAGCAAGTCCGAGGGCGAGCTGATCTCCAACAAGTCCTCGCCCGACCTGAGCCACTCGGTGCTGGTGAAGGAGGGCGACACGCTGCCGCTGCTGTGCGACCGCATCTACAGCGACTCGTCCTATTACCCCGACGTCGCGCGTTTCAACGGGCTGGCGGATTTCCGCTCCCTCAAGCCGGGGCAGCGGCTGCATTTCCCCCCGCTGGGGTAATAGAGCATGCCCGGCGTTTCTCCCGCGCTCAACACCGAAGGGGCCGTGACCATCACGGTCTACTGCAACGGCGCGCCGCTGGCGGACACCGCCGCGGGCAACCTGCTGTCGGTCAACATCAAGCGGCAGCTCAACACCATTCCGTCGGCGCGCATCGTGCTGCGCGACGGCGACATGCCGACCATGACCTTCCCGATCAGCGACGCGGCGTCCTTCGTGCCCGGCACGCTGGTGCGCATCGACGCCGGCTACGACGGGACCGTGGCCACCATTTTCGAGGGCGTGGTGATGCGCCACGGCATGAAGATCCATGGCGACAACGACGCGCGGCTGGTGATCGAGTGCCGCGACAAGGTGTCGTCCATGACCATCGGACGCAAGAACGCCAACTACGTCGACCAGAAGGACAGCGACATCCTGAGCACGCTGTTCTCCGCCGCCGGCGTCAACGCCACCGTCACGGCCACCACCACCCAGCACCCGGAGATGGTGCAGTACTACAGCAGCGACTGGGACTTCGCGCTCGCGCGCGCCGACGCCAACGGCATGGTGGTCATCGTGACCGACGGCGTGGTGACGGCCGGCCCGCCCGTGGTGTCGGGCGCGGCGTCGCTCAGCGTCACCTACGGCACCGACCTGATGGAGTTCGAGGCCGACATCGACGCGCGCACGCAGCTCGCTTCGGCGCAGGCTGTGTCCTGGGACCCGGCCACGCAGGCCGCGCTGGCCGGCGCCGCCGCCACGCCGCCCACGCTCAATGCGCAGGGCAATCTCACATCCGCCACGCTGGCGCAGGTGCTGGCCGTGCCCACCTACCGCCTGCAGACACCGGCGCCGCTGGCTGCAGCGGAGCTGAAGACCTGGGCCGACGCGCAGCAGCTGAAGTCGTCGCTGGCGCGCGTGCGCGGGCGCATCAAGTTCCAGGGCAGCGCGCTGGCGCTGGTGGGCGGGCTGATCGAGCTGGCCGGCGTCGGCGAGCGCTTCAGCGGCACGGTGTACGCCACCGCCGTGCACCACGAGATCGCCGACGGCAACTGGTTCACCGACGCCGAGTTCGGCCTGTCGCCGCAGTGGTTCGCCGAGCGCGACGACGTGGTTGCGCCGCCCGCCTCCGGCCTGCTGCCGGGCGTCGAGGGCCTGCAGATCGGCGTAGTGATGAAGCTCGACGCCGACCCCGAAGGCCAGAACCGCATCCAGGTGTCCACGCCGGTGATGCAGGCGCAGACCGACGGCGTCTGGGCGCGGCTGGCCAATTTCTACTCGTCGCAGGCGTTTGGCGCGTTCTGGCTGCCGGAGATCGGCGACGAGGTGATCCTGGGCTACCTGAACAACGACCCGACCTGCCCGGTGATCCTGGGCAGCGTCTACAGCAGTTCGCGTACGCCGCCCTACACGCCCGAGGCGGCGAACAACACCAAGGCGATCGTCACGCGGGCGCTGCACCGCGTGGTGTTCGACGAAGAGAACAAGATCATCACCATCACCACGCCGGGCCTGAACCAGGTGATCCTGAGCGACCAGGCCAAGTCGATCCAGCTGCTGGACGAGAACGGCAACAAGGTGGAGCTCACGCCTTCGGGCATCAGCCTGACCAGTCCCAAGGACATCACCGTCACCGCCACCGGCAGCATCAGCATGACGGCGCAGACCGGCAGCGTGAGCATCACCGCCTCGGCGGCCGACGTCACGGTGTCGGGGCTGAACGTCAGCTGCACCGGCCAGATCGGTTTCACCGGCAAGGGCAGCGCCACCGCCGAACTCTCCGCCGCCGGCCAGACCACGGTCAAGGGCGCGCTGGTGATGATCAACTGAAGAAAAAGCACCAAGCACATGCCGCCCGCCGCCCGACTCACCGACATGCACGTGTGCCCGATGGTCACGCCCGCGCTGCCGCCCGTTCCGCACGTGGGCGGGCCCATCATCGGCCCCTGCGTGCCCACCGTGCTGATCGGCATGCTGCCGGCGGCCACCATCACCGACAACTGCGTGTGCGTCGGCCCGCCCGACGTCATCGTGATGGGCTCCATGACGGTGCTGATCGGCGGCAAGCCGGCCGCGCGCATCGGCGACACCTGCGCGCACGGCGGCTCCATCGTGATGGGCCTGCCGACCGTGATGATCGGAGGCTGACGCGCATGGAAGCTTCGCAAGGCAGCAAGCGTTTCCTGGGCACCGGCTGGAGCTTTCCGCCGGCGTTCGAGCGGCGCATGCACGCGGGCGGCGGCATGGACAGCGCGCGCGGCATCGGCGCGGCGCTGGTGTCGGCCGAGACCGACATCGAGCAGAGCCTGCGCATCCTGCTGGCCACCAACCCTGGCGAGCGCATCATGCAGCCGGCCTACGGCTGCGGCATCAAGCGCATGGTGTTCGAGCAGCTCAACGAAAGCCTGCTGACCGAGATGCGCCACATGGTGGAAAAAGCCATCCTGTTCTTCGAGCCGCGCATCACGGTGGAGGAGGTCGCCATCGACGCCGGCCGCTGGGAGGACGGCGAGCTGCGCATCCACATCGACTACACCGTGCGCACCACCAACAGCCGCTACAACATGGTCTACCCCATGTACTTCCGCGAGGGCACGGGCCTGGGGGTGGCGTCCACATGATCGACGGCACCGAGCAGCGCGAGCGCCGCCCGTCGGCGCTGGCGGGCGACTATTTCCAGCCCGACGAGGCCAGCTTCGGCCAGCTCGCCGCCATGGGCGAGGGCCTGGCCTCGCACCTGCGCTTCCACGAGGAGCAGGGCGGCTCGCCGGGCACCTGGGCGGCGCTGTTCGACACCGACGAACTGCTGGTGATGGCGGCGATCCTGGGCTACGACCCCGCGCCGCTGAAAGCCGCGCTGCTCGACGACTTCGAGGCCACCACGCCGCAGCGCCTGGCCCAGGGCGTGCTGCAGCTGGCGGCGCGGCTGGACGGCTGGTACCGCAAGCTGCACATGATCGATGGCGACGGCGCGCGCGCCGTGGCGGGCACCATCGGCCAGCTGGTGCAGCGCCACCTGGCCGACGACATGCTGTGGCTGCGCGAGCACTTCGCGCCGCCGTCCTGGAACGGCGAGCTCAAGGGCTACGCGCACGGCAGGCTGGACGGCATCTGGTTCCAGCGCGGCGTGGCGGCGCGCCCGCGGCGCGGCCGCGGCCAGCGCGACCTGCTGCGCGCGG
>NZ_JACCWG010000035.1 GCF_013697775.1 Ramlibacter sp.
CGGCGGCACTGTGGGCGGCGGCGGCACCGTTGGTGGTGGCGGCACTGTGGGCGGCGGCACCGGCGTCGCGGTTGGCGTGGGCACGGTCGGCAACGACAAGGGTGCCGGCAACGGCCCCAGCGTGGGCGGTGCGGTCGGCGGCATTGCGGTGATCGGCCCGGTCCGCGGTGCGCCCGTCGAGAACGCGGTGGCGGTGACCCCGGCTCCGGCGACGCCGCAGGCCTCGGTGGTGTCCTCGGGCTCCGTCGCGGCTCCCGCTGCGGTGGCAGTCGCGCCGAGCGCGGTGTCCCCCAGCAATACCACGGCCATGGGCGCTGCGCCCGCGAAGCGCGCTGTGCGCCGGGTGAAGGCCGACCGAAACTAAGAGCGGTTGCGAAAAGAAAAAGGGGCGGCCCGCGGGCCGCCCCTTTTTCGTTCCGTCGAAACGATCAGGCCGCCACGACGTCCTTCGCGGCTTCCGCGTATTCCTCGATCTGGTCGAAGTTCATGTAGCGGTACACGCGGTCCGCGTCCTTGTTGATGACGCCCATGTCGGCGTGGTATTCCTCCACGCGCGGAATGCGACCCAGCTTGGAGGCGATGGCCGCCAGCTCCGCCGAGGCCAGGTACACGTTGGTGTTCTTGCCCAGCCGGTTGGGGAAGTTGCGCGTGCTGGTGGACACCACCGTCGCGCCTTCGCGCACCTGCGCCTGGTTGCCCATGCACAGGCTGCAGCCGGGCATCTCGGTGCGTGCGCCCGCCGCGCCGAACACGCCGTAGTGGCCTTCCTTGGTCAGCTCCGCGGCGTCCATCTTGGTCGGCGGCGCCACCCACAGCTTCACCGGGATGTCGCGCTTGCCTTCCAGCAGCGCCGAGGCCGCGCGGAAGTGGCCGATGTTGGTCATGCACGAGCCGATGAACACCTCGTCGATCTTCGTGTCCTGCACCTGCGACAGCGGCTTCACGTCGTCCGGGTCGTTCGGGCAGCACAGCAGCGGCTCGGTGATGCCCGCCAGGTCGATCTCGATCACGGCGGCGTACTCGGCGTCGGCATCGCCTTCCATCAGCTGCGGGTTGGCGATCCACGCCTGCACCGCCTCGATGCGCCGCTGCAGCGTGCGCTTGTCCGCATAGCCCTGGGCGATCATGTTCTTCATCAGCACCACGTTGCTGGCCAGGTACTCGAGGATCGGCTCCTTGTTCAGCTTCACCGTGCAGCCGGCGGCCGAGCGTTCGGCCGACGCGTCGGACAGCTCGAACGCCTGTTCCACCTTCAGGTCGGGCAGCCCTTCGATTTCCAGGATGCGGCCGGAGAACACGTTCTGCTTGTTCTGCTTGGCCACCGTGAGCAGGCCCTGCTTCATGGCGTAGTAGGGAATCGCGTGCACCAGGTCGCGCAGCGTGATGCCGGGCTGTATCTCGCCCTTGAAGCGCACCAACACCGACTCGGGCATGTCCAGCGGCATCACGCCGGTGGCCGCGGCGAACGCCACCAGGCCGGAGCCGGCCGGGAAGCTGATGCCGATGGGAAAGCGCGTGTGGCTGTCGCCGCCGGTGCCCACCGTGTCGGGCAGCAGCAGGCGGTTCAGCCAGGAATGGATCACGCCGTCGCCGGGGCGCAGCGACACGCCGCCGCGGCTGCTGACGAAGGCCGGCAGGTCGCGGTGGGTCTTCACGTCCACCGGCTTCGGGTAGGCGGCGGTGTGGCAGAACGACTGCATCACCAGGTCCGCCGAGAAGCCCAGGCAGGCCAGGTCCTTCAGCTCGTCGCGCGTCATCGGGCCGGTGGTGTCCTGGCTGCCGACGGTGGTCATGCGCGGCTCGCAGTAGGTGCCGGGGCGGATGCCCTTGCCTTCGGGCATGCCGCAGGCGCGGCCGACCATCTTCTGCGCCACGGTGAAGCCCTTGCCGCTGTCCACCGGCGGCTTGGGCAAGCGGAACGTGGTGGACGCCGGCAGGCCCAGGAATTCACGCGCCTTGGCGGTAAGCGAGCGGCCAATGATCAGGTTGATGCGGCCGCCGGCGCGCACCTCGTCGAGCAGCACGTCGTTCTTGAGCGAGAAGCGCACCACCACCTGGCCGCCCTTCTCGATCGTGCCTTCGTAGGGATGGACGTCGATCACGTCGCCCATCTCCAGCTTGGACACGTCGACCTCGATCGGCAGCGCGCCGGAGTCTTCCTGCGTGTTGAAGAAGATGGGGGCGATCTTGCCGCCCAGTGTGACGCCGCCGAAGCGCTTGTTCGGCACGAACGGAATGTCCTGGCCGGTGGCCCAGATCACGCTGTTGGTGGCCGACTTGCGCGACGACCCGGTGCCCACCACGTCGCCCACGTAGGCGACCTGGTGGCCCTTTTGCTTGAGCTCCTCGACGAACTTCATCGGGCCGCGCTTGCCGTCTTCCTCGGGCACGAAGGCGGCGCCTACCCGCGTGTTCTTCAGCATCGCCAGCGTGTGCAGCGGGATGTCGGGGCGGCTCCACGCGTCGGGCGCGGGCGACAGGTCGTCGGTGTTGGTTTCCCCGGGCACCTTGAACACGGTGACGGTGATCTTCTGCGGCACTTCGGTGCGGCTGGTGAACCACTCGGCGTCGGCCCAGCTCTGGATCACTTCCTTGGCGAAGGCGTTCTCGGCCTTGGCCTTGTGCGCCACGTCGTGGAAGAAGTCGAACATCAGCAGCGTCTTCTTCAGGCCGGCGGCCGCCACGGACGCCACTTCCGCGTCGTCCAGCAGGTCGATCAGCGGCTTGACGTTGTAGCCGCCCACCATGGTGCCCAGCAGCTCGGTGGCGCGCGCCCTGGAGATCGCGTTGACCTGCAGGTCGCCGTGCGCCACCGCGGCCAGGAAGGAGGCCTTCACCTTGGCGGCGTCGTCCACTCCGGGCGGCACGCGCTGCGCGAGCATCTCGACAAACCCGGTTTCTTCCGCGGCCGGCGAGGCCTTGATCAAGTCGATCAGCTCGGCGGTCTGCTGCGCGTTCAGCGGCAGGGGCGGAATGCCCAGCGCCGCGCGCTCGGCGACGTGTTCAAGATAGGCTTGCAGCATGGTGTGATCTCCGTTCGGTGCGTGGCTCGTTCAAATGCGTGCGTGCCTCAGTTGGAAGCCGGCTTCGCGGGCGCGGGCTCCAGGATGCTGGGCATCGGGTTCTTCTTCAGGTTGTCGGCGAAGGCGGACTGCTCGGGGCTCTGGCACTCGTCGGCCAGGCGCTGGCCCTGCTTTTGGCTCATCAGCATGGACTTGTTGCCCAGCTGCAGCCACATGGCGCCGCGCGCCGGGTCCTCCAGGCGGATCGCGCCGGTGCGGCTTTCCACCGGGTGCATCACGAAGCGGTTCAGGCGGTTGACCACCAGGAAGAAGCCGTCGCGCCGCAACGGGGTGACTTTCACGTTGGCGCCCAGCTCGCACGGGATTTCGCCGGTGTAGACGCGCTTGGCCGTCGCCAGGTCGGCCTCGTTCAGCTTGATGCTGGGGTCCGGCTCCTCGATGGGCGTGGCTTCCTCGATCGCCTGGCGCGCGCCGGCGGACAGCGCTTTCTTCGCCGGCACGGGCTTGGCGGCCTTGGGCTTGGGGGCAGCCTTGGCCGACGGCTTGGCCGCGGGAGTGGTCTGGGCCAGAGCCAGTGCGGGCGCAAGGGCGATCAGGCAGGTGGCGAGAAGAAGTTTCATTCGGTTGTTGGTCACTTGGGTTGTGTTGTTCAGCGCTGCGGGCCGGCGAACCAGCCCTGCACGTCGTCGGGAAGCTTCCTTCCGGTCTGGTGCCCTCTCTCCAGCACCTGCCAGTGGTAGCGGTAGCTCGCCCGGTCCTCCAGCTTGCCGCCGAAGCTGATCGGCGCCCACTGGGCGCGCTCGGCGGCGATGATGATCCGCGCGGCGGTCTCGATGTCCTGGTCGCTCGGCGCCAGGGCTTCCAGAACCGGCCGGATCTGGTCGGGGTGGATGCTCCACATGCGCGTGAAACCGAACTCGCGCGCGGCGCGGCGCGCGGCGCGCTTGAGCGCCTCGGCATCCTTGAATTCGGTGATGACGCTGTGCGAGGGCACCTTGCCGTGCGCGTGGCAGGCCGACGCGATGGCCAGCTTGGCGCGCACCACCAGCGGATGCGTGAACTGGCCTTCGATGCCCATGGCGTCGGCCAGAATGGCGCCGCCGTGGGCCGAGACGAAATCCATCAGCCCGAAGCTGAGCGACTGCACGCGCGGGTGCGCCGCGATGTCGAAGGCGCGGTGCACCGCCGCAGGCGACTCGATCAGCACCTGCAGCGGCAGCTGCGCGGCACCGGCGGCGTCCAGCGCCGCAGCCGCGCGCTCCACGTCGCGCGGCGACTCCACCTTCGGAACCATGATGTGCGCGAGGCGGTGGCCGGCCTTGCCGGCGATGGCCGCCACGTCGCTCTGGAACGACGGGTGGTCGACCGCGTGCACGCGCACCGCGACGCGCGCATCCGGCGCGGCGGCCAGCGCGAGCTCGGTGACCAGCGCGGCGTGCTCCGCCTCGCCGCCCACCGGCGCGCCGTCCTCGCAGTCGAGCGTGACGTCGAACACCACCGCGCCGAACTCCCGCGCCATCTCGGCCTGCAGCTGCAGGCTCTTGCGCATGCGCGCCTCCACGCCGCTGTAGTGGTCGCACACCGGCAGGCTGCCGGTGCGCGCCTGCGCGCCAAGGAGGATGTCGCGCGGGTGCGGCATCACAGCAGGTGGGAAACGCCCTGCTGCTCGTCCTGCAGTTCCTTGAGCGTGATGTTGATGCGTTCCTGCGAGAAGGCGTCGATGTCCAGGCCTTCGACGACCCTGTACTCGCCGTTCTCGGTGGTCACCGGGAAGCCGAACATGGTGTCCTTGGGAATGCCGTACTGGCCGTCCGACGGGATGCCCATGGTGACCCACTTGCCGTTGGTGCCCAGCGCCCAGTCGCGCATGTGGTCGATGGCGGCGTTGGCGGCCGAAGCGGCCGACGACAGGCCGCGCGCCTCGATGATGGCGGCGCCGCGCTTGCCCACGGTGGGCAGGAAGGTGTTGGCGTTCCACTCCTGGTCGTTGATCAGGTCCTTGACTGCCTTGCCGTTCACGCTTGCGAAGCGGTAGTCGGCGTACATGCTGGGCGAATGGTTGCCCCACACCGCCATCTTCTCGATGTCCTTCACTGCGGTGCCGGTCTTGGCGGCCACCTGCGACAGCGCGCGGTTGTGGTCCAGGCGCAGCATGGCGGTGAAGTTCTTGCGCGGCAGGCTGGGCGCGCTCTTCATGGCGATGTAGGCGTTGGTGTTGGCCGGGTTGCCGACCACCAGCACCTTGACGTTGCGCGACGCCACCTTGTCCAGTGCCTGGCCCTGGCCGATGAAGATCTTGCCGTTGATCGACAGCAGCTCGGCGCGTTCCATGCCCGCCTTGCGCGGCATCGAGCCGACCAGCAGCGCGTAGTCGGTGTCCTTGAAAGCCGTCATCGGGTCGCTGTGCGCTTCCATGCCGGCCAGCAGCGGGAAGGCGCAGTCTTCCAGTTCCATCATCACGCCCTTGAGCGCCTTCTGCGGGCCCTCGACCGGCACTTCGAGCAGCTGCAGGATCACCGGCTGGTCCTTGCCGAGCATTTCGCCCGAAGCGATGCGGAACAGCAGGGCGTAGCCGATCTGGCCGGCGGCGCCGGTGACGGCGACGCGGACGGGTTTCTTGCTCATGGAAATCTCCGAGGAAAGGGTTTGCGAAACGGGAGTGCGGAAGGTGCGGGGCCGGCGCGCGAACGGACGAGCCGCCTGCTGTGTCCAGCCCGCAAGTTTACCCGTGATGACCCGCTGGGGTCAATTTGTCTTATGTCTTATATAAGATATGATTTGAGGCAATTCCAAGGACCCCATGGCCACATCCCCCTTCTCCGCCGGCGACCCTCCGGGCGGCGCTTCCGCCGAGGGGGCGGCGCTTGGAACACCGGCTTTCAGCCCGCTGTACCAGCAGATCAAGGGGCTGATCCTGCACAGCCTGCAGGCCGGCGAATGGAAGCCCGGCGAGGCCATTCCCAGCGAGATGGAACTGGCGGCGCGCTTTCGCGTGAGCCAGGGCACGGTGCGCAAGGCCATCGACGAGCTGGCCGCCGAGAACCTGGTGGTGCGCCGCCAGGGCAAGGGCACCTTCGTGGCCACCCATGCCGAGCAGCAGGTGCAGTACCGCTTCCTCAAGCTGGTGCCCGACAGCGGCGACCGCGACACCGAAGGCCCGGCGCAGCGCCACGTGCTGGAATGCAAGCGCGTGCGCGCCAGCGCGGAAATCGCCCGCTCGCTGGCGCTGCGCACCGGCGACGCCGTGGCGCAGGTGCGCCGCACCCTTGCATTCGACGGCGTGCCCACCATCCTGGAAGACCTGTGGCTGCCGGGCAATGCGTTCAAGGGCCTCACGGTCGAACAGATGGCCGGCTACCACGGCCCGACCTATGCGATGTTCGAACTCGAGTTCGGCGTGCGCATGGTGCGCGCCGAGGAAAAGATCCGCGCCGTGGCCGCCGACGACGCGCAGGCGCCGCTGCTGCAGGTCGCGCCCGGGACACCGCTGCTGAGCGTGGAGCGGCTTGCGTATACGTACAACGACGTACCGATGGAGCTGCGCCGTGGGCTATACCGTACCGATGCGCACCACTACCGCAACGAGCTGAACTGAATGGACCGGAGAACCGACTTGGGGGACATGGCTGGCGGCTTTGTGCCAGGTTGTTGCATTGCAATAGAATTTTGGGCTGTCCGCCGGTTTTCCCCTCGCGCCTCTACCCCGAAAGAAACGTCGCCATGACCGTAGCCCGCCCCCGGCCCGAATTCCGCAACATCCACGCGTTCCGGGACCTGCCCACCTACCGTCTCCCGGCACCGGGCTGGGTGTCCATCCTGCACCGCATCAGCGGCGTGCTGATGTTCCTGCTGCTGCCGTTCATCATCTGGATGTTCGACACCTCGATCTCCTCGGAATACTCGTTTGCGCGCTTTCGCGCCGCCTTCAACGGCAGCCTGGGCGTGTTCCCCGGCTGGTTCGTCAAGCTGGTGGCGCTGGCCCTCATCTGGGCCTACCTGCACCATTTCATCGCGGGCATCCGCCACCTGTGGATGGACCTGAGCCACAAGGCGGTGAGCAAGTCCTTCGGCGACAGCTCGGCCAAGTTCACCCTCATCGCCAGCGTGGTGCTGACGGTGGTGCTGGGCGCCAAGCTGTTCGGCCTTTACTAAAACGACGAGGAGTCCCAGAACATGGCAGTCAATTACGGCTCGCGGCGCACTGTCGTGGGCGCCCACTACGGCACGCGCGACTGGCTCGCCCAGCGCGTCACCGCGGTGCTGATGGCGCTGTTCACCCTGGTGGTGCTGGCGCGCGTGATCTTCACCAAGGGCCCGATCGGCTACGACAAGTGGGCCGGCACCTTCGCCAACCAGCCGATGAAGGCGCTCACCTTCGCCACCATCGTGGGCCTGCTGTACCACGTGTGGGTCGGCATGCGCGACGTGTTGATGGACTACGTGAAGCCGGTGGGCGTGCGCCTGGCGCTGCAGGTCGTCGTCATCGTCTGGCTGGTCGGCTGCGCCGGCTGGGCCATCCAAGTGCTGTGGAGGGTGTGAGCATGGCCTATACCGCCAAGGAAATTTCCACCCGCAAGTTCGACGTGGTGATCGTCGGCGCGGGCGGCTCGGGCATGCGCGCCGCGCTGCAGCTGTCGCTGGCCGGCCTGAACGTGGCCGTACTGTCCAAGGTGTTCCCCACCCGCTCGCACACGGTGGCCGCGCAGGGCGGCATCGGCGCGTCGCTGGGCAACATGTCGGAAGACAACTGGCACTACCACTTCTACGACACCGTCAAGGGCTCCGACTGGCTGGGCGACCAGGACGCCATCGAGTTCATGTGCCGCGAAGCGCCCAAGGTGGTCTACGAGCTCGAGCACTTCGGCATGCCGTTCGACCGCAACCCCGACGGCACCATCTACCAGCGCCCGTTCGGCGGGCACACCGCCAACTATGGCGAAAAGCCGGTGCAGCGCGCCTGCGCCGCGGCCGACCGCACCGGCCACGCCATGCTGCACACGCTGTACCAGCAGAACGTGAAGGCGCGCACCAGCTTCTTCGTGGAGTGGATGGCGCTGGACCTGGTGCGCGACGCCGAGGGCGACGTGGTCGGCGTGACCGCGCTGGAGATGGAGACCGGCGACCTGCACGTGCTGCACGCCAAGACCGTGCTGCTGGCCACCGGCGGCGCCGGGCGCATCTATGCCGCCTCCACCAACGCCTTCATCAACACCGGCGACGGCCTGGGCATGGCGGCGCGCGCCGGCATCCCGCTGGAAGACATGGAGTTCTGGCAGTTCCACCCCACCGGCGTAGCCGGCGCGGGCGTGCTGCTCACCGAAGGCTGCCGCGGCGAAGGCGCGATCCTGCGCAACTCCGACGGCGAGCGCTTCATGGAGCGCTACGCGCCCACCCTGAAGGACCTTGCGCCGCGCGACTTCGTCTCGCGCTCGATGGACCAGGAGATCAAGGAAGGCCGCGGCTGCGGGCCCAACAAGGACTACATCCTGCTGGACATGACGCACATCGGCGTCAAGGACATCATGAAGCGGCTGCCCTCGGTGTACGAGATCGGCATCAACTTCGCCAACGTCGACATCACCAAGGAGCCGATCCCGGTGGTGCCGACCATCCATTACCAGATGGGCGGCATCCCGACCAGCATCCACGGCCAGGTGGTGATCCAGAAGGGCGGCGACGACAACGCCGTGGTGAACGGCCTGTACGCGGTGGGCGAATGCTCCTGCGTGAGCGTGCACGGCGCCAACCGCCTGGGCACCAACTCGCTGCTGGACCTGCTGGTGTTCGGCAAGGCGGCGGGCAACCACATCGTGGAGTTCGCCAGCCGCAGCAAGTCGCACAAGCCGCTGCCGGCCGACGCGGCCGAGCGCACGCTGGAGCGCCTGAACCGGCTGGAGGACACCACCTCCGGCGAATACGCGCAGGACGTGGCCAACGACATCCGCGCCAGCATGCAGCTGCACGCCGGCGTGTTCCGCACGCAAAAGAGCATGGACGAGGGCGTGCAGAAGATCGCCGCCATCCGCGAGCGGGTAAACGCGCTGGGCCTGAAGGACAAGTCGCGCGTGTTCAACACCGCCCGCGTGGAAGCGCTGGAAGTCGAGAACCTGATCGAGGCCGCGCAGGCCACCATCGTCTCGGCGGCCGCGCGCAGGGAATGCCGCGGCGCCCACACCGTCAGCGACTACGAGCATCCGGCCGACCACCCGACGGCCCCGCTCGGCCGCGACGACGCCAACTGGATGAAGCACTCGCTGTGGTACAGCGAGGGCAGCCGCCTCGACTACAAGGCCGTCAAGCTCAAGCCCCTGTCGGTGGACTCGGTGCCGCCCAAGGTGCGCACCTTCTGACGCGACCCCGAACACACAGAACCCGGACAACACCATGCAAATGCGCACGTTCCAGATTTACCGCTACGACCCGGACAAGGACGCCAAGCCGTACATGCAGACGGTGCAGATCGAGCTGGAGGGCAACGAGCGCATGCTGCTCGACGCCCTGATGAAGCTCAAGGCGCAGGACCCGACGCTGTCGTTCCGCCGCTCCTGCCGCGAAGGCGTGTGCGGCTCCGACGCGATGAACATCAACGGCAAGAACGGCCTGGCGTGCCTGACCAACCTGCGGCAGCTGGGCGACAAGCCCATCGTGCTCAAGCCGCTGCCCGGCCTGCCCGTGATCCGCGACCTGATCGTGGACATGACGCAGTTCTTCAAGCAGTACAACTCGATCAAGCCCTACCTGGTCAACGACGATATCCCGCCGGACCGCGAGCGCCTGCAGTCGCCCGAGGAGCGCGAAGAGCTCAACGGCCTGTACGAATGCATCCTGTGCGCGAGCTGCTCGACCAGCTGCCCCAGCTTCTGGTGGAACCCCGACAAGTTCGTCGGCCCGGCCGGGCTGCTGCAGGCCTACCGCTTCATCGCCGACAGCCGCGACCAGGCCACCAACGAGCGCCTGGACAACCTGGAAGACCCGTACCGCCTGTTCCGCTGCCACACCATCATGAACTGCGTCGACGTGTGCCCGAAGGGGCTCAACCCGACCATGGCGATCGGCAAGATCAAGGAATTGATGGTCCGCCGCGCGATCTGATGATCCCGATGCCCGACGCCCACGCACCGCTGGACGAACGCGCGCTTTCCAAGCTGAGGTGGCGCTGCCGGCGCGGCCTGCTGGAGAACGACCTGCTGATCGAGCGCTTCTTCGCCCGATACAGCGACACGCTCACGGTCGGGCAAGGCAACGGGCTGGGCGAACTGATGGAGCTCGGGGACAACGACCTGCTCGACTTGCTGCTGCGGCGCAAGGACGAGCTCGACGCGCCGCTGAGCGAGGGCACGCGCCAGGTGCTGGACATGCTGCGCCCGCCACAGCGGCCCGCTGCAGTAGGACAATGACACAGTAGCAGGAAAAACCATGAAACTCGCCGACAACAAAGCCACCCTGTCCTTCAGCAACGGCAGCCCGGGCGTCGAGCTGCCTATCTACCAAGGCAACATCGGCCCGGACGTCATCGACATCCGCAAGCTCTATGCGCAGACGGGGATGTTCACCTACGACCCGGGCTTCATGTCCACGGCGGCCTGCCAGTCTTCGATCACCTACATCGACGGCGACAAGGGCGAGCTGCTGTACCGCGGCTACCCCATCGAGCAGCTGGCAACGCAGTGCGACTTCCTGGAAACCTGCTACCTGCTGCTGTACGGCGAACTGCCCAACGCCACCCAGAAGGAGGACTTCGTCGCCCGCGTGACCAACCACACCATGGTCCACGAGCAGATGCAGTTCTTCCTGCGCGGCTTTCGCCGCGACGCCCATCCGATGGCGGTGATGACCGGCCTGGTGGGCGCGCTGTCGGCCTTCTATCACGACAGCACCGACATCAACAATCCCGAGCACCGCGAAATCTCCGCGATCCGCCTGATCGCCAAGATGCCGACCCTGGTGGCCATGGCGTTCAAGTACGCCGCCGGCCAGCCGTACATCTATCCGCAGAACTCGCTGTCGTACACCGCGAACTTCATGCGCATGATGTTCGCCACGCCGTGTGAGGAGTACAAGTCCAACGACGTGCTGGTGCGCGCCATGGACCGCATCTTCATCCTGCATGCCGACCATGAACAGAACGCCTCCACCTCCACGGTGCGCCTGTGCGGCTCCTCGGGCACCAACCCGTTCGCCGCCATCGCCGCCGGCGTGGCCTGCCTCTGGGGCCCGGCGCACGGCGGCGCCAACGAGGCCGCGCTCAACATGCTGGAAGACATCCAGCGCATGGGCGGCGTGGCCAAGATCGGCGAGTTCGTGGCCAAGGTGAAGGACAAGAACTCCGGCATCAAGCTGATGGGCTTCGGCCACCGCGTCTACAAGAACTACGACCCGCGCGCCAAGCTGATGCGCGAGACCTGCTACGAGGTGCTGGGCGAGCTCGGCCTGCAAAACGATCCGCTGTTCAAGCTGGCCATGGCGCTGGAAAAAGTGGCGCTGGAAGACGAGTACTTCGTGTCGCGCAAGCTCTACCCGAACGTGGACTTCTACTCGGGCATCGTGCAGCGCGCCATCGGCATTCCGGTGTCGCTGTTCACCGCGATCTTCGCACTGGCCCGCACGGTCGGCTGGATCGCGCAGCTCAACGAGATGATCGGCGACCCCGAGTACAAGATCGGCCGCCCGCGCCAGCTGTTCACCGGCTCGGTGCGCCGCGAAGTCAAGGCGATCGACCAGCGCTGAAGAAACGCCCGCTATTTCTTGGCGGGCGGGGCAACCGCGTAGCGCGGCTTCTCCTGCGTGCCGACGCTGAGCTCATTGACCACGCCCATCACGTCGTCCACCGTGCCCGCGGCCCGCTCGAGCGCCGCGGACTGCTCGGGGCTTTTCACGCAACCCTTCAGGTACACGTAGCGGCGCTCCACCAGGACCCACAGGCTGGTGTCGTCATAGTGGCCGTCGCGCTGGATGAACTGCACCATGCGCGGCGCGATTTCCTTGTCGTAGAGATAGGAGTTCGCCAGCCGGCAGCGGCCCGAAGTGTGGCAGCTCACGCCGGCCTGTGCGCGCACGTGGGCGGCTTCGCGCAGCTCCTGCTCGGTCATGCCCGGCGGCTCGGGCATGGGGCAGTTGGGAATGGCCGAGGTGACCCGCAGGAACGGGTCCTGGAAAAAGTTTTTCTTGTCCTGGGCAACGGCTGCTGCGCAGAAGGCAGTGGCCAGGCCGGCGATCAACATGACGCGCTTCATCGATTTGCTCTCCCGATGGGCAAGGATGATTGCCGCCGCGATGCGGGCTTGTCAACTGCGAAAGCCGAAGCTCAGGGGCTATAAGCGGCCCTACTGCCGGCCGTTAAAATCCAGCGATCTCATCCGTCGTCAAGCCGGTGCCGGCCCCCCGCAACCCCAGTGCTCCACCTTCTCGAATCGCGACGGGCACGCCCCGGCGCAGCCGTACGCTAGCACTCTCTTCCAGGAAAGCTCCCATGAAAATCGCAGTGATGCCCGGCGACGGCATTGGCCCCGAGATCGTCGCGGAGGCCGTCAAGGTGCTCCAGGCTCTCGACCTCCGCTTCGAGATGGAGCACGCACTGGTCGGCGGCGCCGGCTACGACGCGCACGGCCATCCGCTGCCCGACGGCACGCTCAAGCTCGCCAAGGAATCCGACGCGATCCTGTTCGGCTCGGTCGGCGGCCCGAAGTACGACGCGCTGGAGCGCCACCTGCGCCCCGAGCAGGGCCTGCTGCAGCTGCGCAAAAAGATGGAGTTGTTCGCCAACCTGCGCCCGGCCATCTGCTACGAGCAGCTCACCCATGCTTCCAGCCTCAAGCCCGAGCTGGTGGCCGGGCTGGACATCCTCATCCTGCGCGAGTTGACCGGCGACATCTACTTCGGCCAGCCGCGCGGCCGCCGCACCGCTCCGGATGGTATGTTCGCCGGCGCCGAAGAGGCGTTCGACACCATGCGCTACACGCGCCCGGAGATCGAGCGCATTGGCCACGTCGCCTTCCAGGCGGCGCGCAAGCGCAGCAAGCGCGTGACCAGCGTGGACAAGGCCAACGTGCTGGACACCTTCCACTTCTGGCGCGAGGTCATGACCGAGGTCGGCGCGCAGTATCCCGACGTGGCGCTGGAGCACATGTACGTGGACAACGCGGCCATGCAGCTGGCCCGCGCGCCCAAGCAGTTCGACGTGATCGTCACCGGCAACATGTTCGGCGACATCCTGTCGGACGAGGCGTCGGTGCTCGCCGGCTCCATCGGCATGCTGCCTTCGGCCAGCCTGAACGCCGGCAACCAGGGACTGTACGAGCCGTCCCACGGCAGCGCTCCTGACATTGCCGGCAAGGGAATCGCCAATCCATTGGCTACAATCCTCTCAGCCGCCATGATGCTCCGCTACTCCCTCAACCAACCGCAAGCCGCCGACCAGATCGAGTCCGCGGTCCAGCACGTGCTGGCGCAGGGCCTGCGCACGGCGGACATCCATTCCGAAGGCACCACGAAGGTCGGCACCGCCCAGATGGGCGACGCCGTCGTGGCCGCGCTCGCGACGATCACCAAGAAAACCACCAAGAGCTAGCAGCTCCGGTTCGTCGCGCGCCCTCCCCGGCCTCAGACGAGCCGGGGACCCAGGATCCACACTGAAAGGGCGACGACGATGACACTCTCCAAAGCACAACAACCGCTGGTCGGCCTGGTCGGCTGGCGCGGCATGGTCGGCTCGGTCCTCATGGACCGCATGCAGGCCGAAGGCGACTTCGCCCTGATCGAGCCGCTGTTCTTCTCCACCTCCAACGCGGGCGGCACCGCCCCGGCGCAGGCGAAGAACGAAACCGTGCTGAAGGACGCCTTCGACATCGAGGCGCTGAAGAGGTGCGACATCGTCATCACCGCGCAGGGCGGCGACTACACCACCGAGGTGTTCCCCAAGCTGCGCGCGGCCGGCTGGACCGGCCACTGGATCGACGCGGCGTCCACGCTGCGCATGAAGGACGACGCCATCATCATCCTCGACCCGGTGAACATGCCCGTGATCAGGAACGCGCTGGCCAAGGGCGCGCGCAACTGGATCGGCGGCAACTGCACCGTCAGCTGCATGCTGATGGGCGTGGGAGCGCTGTACAAGGCCGGGCTGGTCGAGTGGATGACCAGCATGACTTACCAGGCGGCGTCCGGCGGCGGCGCGCAGCTCATGCGCGAGCTGCTGACCCAGTTCGGCTCCATCCACGCCGACGTGCGGGAGCTGCTGAACGATCCGAAGTCGGCCATCCTGGAAATCGACCGCAAGGTGCTGGCGCGCCAGCATGGCATGAACGGCTCGGAAACCGAGCACGGCGGCGTGCCGCTGGGCGGCTCCCTCATTCCCTGGATCGACAAGGACCTGGGCGGCGGCGTCAGCCGCGAGGAATTGAAGGGCGGCGCCGAAACCAACAAGATCCTCGGCCAGGGCCCCGGGTTCGATGCGCCCGCGGTCCCGGTGGACGGGTTCTGCGTGCGGGTGGGTTCCATGCGCTGCCACAGCCAGGCACTGACCTTCAAGCTCAAGAAAGACGTGCCGCTGGCCGACGTGGAAGCCATGCTGGCGGCCGACAGCGAATGGGTGAAGGTGGTCCCCAACACCCGCGAAGCCAGCCTGCGCGACCTGACGCCGGTGGCCGTCACCGGCACGCTGGAGATCCCGGTCGGCCGCATCCGCAAGCTGGCGATGGGTCCGGAGTACCTGGGCGTCTTCACCGTCGGCGACCAGTTGCTGTGGGGTGCGGCCGAGCCGTTGCGCCGCATGCTGCGCATCCTGCTGGATGCCTGAACGCCGTTATTGATGTGCTTGGATGCGGCCTGTATCGACCCGTTACAGGCCGTTGTCGCACTGCAACGTGAAGCCCATGCATTGCATTGCAAGAGGCCATGGCTGAACTTAAAAGCTGTCTCAGCTTGTCAGTCTAAAACATTGATGCTATGGTCCTTTTTCGATTTTAGCCTTCAGGCGATGGGCTGCATGAACAGAATGAAACTGCCTCTGGAACGAGCAGTGGGGGCACCTCAACCGATGAGCAAACCGCAGGGTCGCCTGTCCGCTTTGGCCCTTGCGGCCGCTCTTGCGTTCGGTTTTGCAACCACGGATGCGCAAGCCCTTGCGCTCGGCCGCATCACGGTGCAATCGGCGCTCGGCGAACCGCTGCGCGTCCAGATCGATGTTCCGGACATCAATCCCGACGAAGTCGCGAGCCTTCGCGTCAACGTCGCGGCGCCGGACGCTTTCCGTGCCGCCGGTGTCGAATACAACACGGCGCTGAGCAGCGCCACGATCACCCTGCAGCGCCGGCCCGACGGCCGCTACTTCCTGCAGCTGACGAGCGACCGGGCCATCAACGACCCGTTCGTCGACCTGATCCTGGAAACCACCTGGGGCTCGGGGCGCATCGTGCGCGACTACACGATGCTGTTCGACCCGCCCAACCTGCGCCAGCCGCAGGCGCCCATCGCGGCCCAGGTCGCGCCGGCACCGGCCCAGCAGCAGCGCACCCAGCCAGCCCAACCGTCGGCCCAGGCACCGCGCCCCGCG
>NZ_JACCWG010000038.1 GCF_013697775.1 Ramlibacter sp.
GCTCCGCCCCCGCCGTCGCCGCCTGGGCGCGCGCGCATCCCGGCCGCGGCCTTGCCGTGGTGCTGACCGGCACCGACCTGTACCAGGACATCGGCGTCGATGCGGCGGCCCGGCGCTCGCTCATGCTGGCGCAGCGGCTGGTGGTGCTGCAGGAACGCGGCGCCGCGGCGCTGCCGCCCGAGCAGCGCCACAAGGCACGCGTGGTGTTCCAGTCCACGCCGGCGCTGCCGCCGCTGCCCAAGGACAGCGACCGGCTGGACGCCGTGATGGTGGGCCACCTGCGCGCGGTGAAGGCGCCGCAGACGCTGTTCGCGGCGGCTCGGCTGCTGCGCGGCGATGCGGGCATCCGCATCACGCACATCGGCGACGGCGCAGGCGAACCGGCACTGGCACAGCAGGCGCGCGACACCGCCGCGGTGTGCCCCGGCTACCGCTGGCTCGGCGCGCTGCCGCACGCCGAGACGCTGGAGCACATCCGCGCTGGCCACGTGCTGGTGCACACCAGCACGCTGGAAGGCGGTGCCCATGTGGTTATGGAGGCGGTGCGCTGCGGCACGGCGGTGCTGGCCAGCCGCGTGGACGGCAACGTCGGCATGCTGGGCGGCGACTACGCCGGCTACTTCCCGCCGGGCGACGCCGGCGCGCTGGCTGCTCTGCTGTCGGCCTGCCGCGCCACACAGCTGGCGCAAGCCCCCGCGGCAGGTCTGCTGGAACGCCTGCGCGCACAATGCGAACGGCGCGCGCCGTTGTTCGACGCCAGCGCCGAGCGCGAGGCGCTCCTCCATCTGCTGCACGAACTGGAAACCGAGCCATGAACGCAATCTCTTCTTCCGCCGCCGCCGAACCCCGCCTCACCTCGCTGTCGCACGGCGGCGGCTGCGGCTGCAAGATCGCGCCCGGCGTGCTGTCCGAAATTCTGAAGGGCACGGCGCGCATGCCGCTGCCGCCCGAGCTGCTGGTGGGCATCGAGACGGCCGACGACGCCGCCGTCTACAAGCTCAACGACGAGCAGGCGCTGATCGCCACCACCGACTTCTTCATGCCGATCGTGGACGATCCCTACGACTTCGGCCGCATCGCCGCCACCAACGCGATTTCCGACGTGTATGCCATGGGCGGCAAACCCATCATGGCGCTGGCACTGGTGGGCATGCCGATCAGCGTGCTGAGCACGCGCACCATCGGCCGCATCCTGGAAGGCGGCGAGTCGGTCTGCAAGGCCGCCGGCATCCCGATCGCGGGCGGCCACACCATCGACTCGGTCGAGCCGATCTACGGCCTGGTGGCGCTGGGGCTGGTGCACCCGGACCGCGTGAAGCGCAACGCCGATGCGCGCGCCGGCGACCTGCTGGTGCTGGGCAAGCCGCTCGGCGTCGGCGTGCTGTCCGCCGCGCTGAAGAAAGAGCAGCTGGATGCCGCCGGCTACGAACGCATGATCGCCACCACCACACGCCTGAACACGCCCGGCCCCGAGCTGGCGGCGCTGGAGGGCGTGCATGCGCTGACCGACGTCACCGGCTTCGGGCTGGCCGGCCACGCATTGGAGCTGGCGCGCGGCGCCGGCCTGTCGGTGCGGATCGACTGGAACACAGTGCCGCTGCTGGAAGGCGTGCATGCGCTGGCGACCGCCGGCTTCGTCACCGGTGCCTCGGGGCGCAACTGGGCCGGCTACAGCGCGGACGTGGCGCTGCCGACGAACTTTGGCGATGCCGACCACGCGCTGCTGACCGATCCGCAGACCAGCGGCGGCCTGCTGGTGTCCTGCACGCCGGCGGCGGTGGACAAGGTGCTGGAGGTGTTCCGCCGCCACGGCTTCGGCCAGGCGGCGGTGATCGGCGAGGCCCAGCCCGGTGGCACCGGCGCGCGCCTGACGGTCGCCTGAGCGGGATCACCGTTCGCCCTGAGCCTGTCGAAGGGTGCGCATGGGGGGCTTCGACAAGCTCAGCCCGAACGGAAAGGGGTGATCGCTTCTAGTACGTGCGGCCGGACCGGTACATGCCGGTGGTCTTGCGTTCGGTCTTCGATGCCGCCGCCAGCCGCGCCATCGACTGGCCCGCGTGCGCATGCGTGATCGCGATGCCCAGCGCGTCGGCCGCGTCCTTGCCGGGCAGGCCGGGCAGCTTGAGCAGCCGCTTGACCATTTCCTGCACCTGCGCCTTGCCGGCCTGGCCGTGGCCGGCGACGGCCTGCTTCATCTGCAGCGCCGTGTACTCGGCCACAGGGAGATCGCAGGACACCAGCGCCGTGAGGCAGGCGCCGCGCGCCTGGCCGAGCAGCAGCGTGGCTTGCGGGTTGACGTTGACGAAAACGATCTCCACCGCCGACGCGTCGGGCTGGTAGCGCGTGTGCACCTCGCCGATGCCGTCGAACAGCACCTTCAGCCGCGCCGGCAGGTCGCCGCGCGCGAGATGCGTGGTGGTGATGGTGCCGCTGGCCACGTACGTCAGTGCATGGCCGGCGACGTCGATCACGCCGAAGCCGGTGGTCTGCAGGCCGGGGTCGATGCCGAGGATGCGCATGGGATGTTGTTCGCCTCGCGCCGATTAGACCCGGAAATACCAGCGCACCGAATGGAAAAAGATCGGCGCCGCGAAGCACAGGGCGTCGACCCGGTCCAGCAGGCCGTTGGCGCCCGTCACCGAGGCGCGCTTGCCCCATGACGTGACGCCGCGGTCGCGCTTCAGGGCCTTCATCACCAGGTGGCCCATCGACCCGGCGATGCACGCCACCAGCCCGATGCCCAGGGCCTGGCCGGGCTTGAACGGTGTGATGAAGGACAGCACTCCCGCGGCCAGGCCGCCGGCCGCCACGCCCAGGCCCCAGCTGTGCCAGCTGAAGCTCTTGCTCACGTTGGGAATGCTGGGTGCGCGGCGCAGGCGGCGCGCCGCCAGGTGCTGCATCACCATGGTGGTCTGCACGATGAAGACCAGGAAGAACACCAGGAACGCGCTCTTGCCCTCATAGCCCCGGCCCGGGAAGTCCAGCAGCAGCAGGGCCGGCACGTGGCTCATGCCGTAGACGCAAACCATGATGCCCCACTGCAGCTTGGCGTTGCGCTCCAGAAAGCGCTGCGTGTCGCCGGCCAGCGCGCTGGCCACCGGCATGGCCAGGAACACGTAGACCGGCACGAACACGGTGAACAAATCGAAGTGGCGCGCACCCACCAGCCAGAACTGCACCGGCAGCACGATGAAGAAGGCCAGCACCAGGCTGCGGTGGTCGCCGTGCCGCGTCGGCGAGAGCGTGATGAATTCGCGCAGCGCGAAGAACGCGATCAGCGCGAACAGCACCAGGGCGAACGCGTCGCCGGCGGCCCATGCCACCCAGAACACCAGCACGGTGATCCACGAGCTGCCCAGCAGCTGGCGCGAATCGCGCAGCTCGGCCTCGCGCTCGGCGCCGGGCGCGGCCTTGCGCTCGCGCAGCGCGAGCAGGGTGGTGGCCACGCTCACCAGCACCAGGATGCCGAAGACGAACAGGAACAGCGCCGCCACCTGCTGCGTGGGCGTGAGCGCGCGCAGATATTCGTTCATGGCGCGCAATGCGTTCATATGTCGCGCAGCGCCATCACGGCCAGCCGCGCGCGGTCCAGGAAGGCGCGCCGCTCCTCGCCGGCTTCCAGCCGCACCGGCGCGCCGAAGGTGACCGAGCACAGGATCGGCACCGGCACCACCTCGCCCTTGGGCATGACGCGCTGCACGTTGTCGATCCAGGCCGGCACCAGCACCACTTCAGGGAAACGCTGCGCCAGGCTGTACAGGCCCGACTTGAACGGCTGCGGCTCCTCCGCGTTGCCGCGCGTGCCCTCGGGAAACAGCACGATCGAGTCGCCGCTTTGCAGCGCGTCGGCCAGCGGCTGCAGCGGGTCCTCGCCGTCCTTGCGCTCGCGGTCCACGTAGACGGCGTTGAAGACGGCGGTGGTGATCCACTGGCGCAGCGGCGTCTTGGTCCAATAGTCCTTGGCGGCGATGGGCCGTGTGATGGAGCGCAATTCCTGCGGCAGCGCAGCCCAGATCATCACCAGGTCGGCGTGGCTCTGGTGGTTGGCGAAGTAGATGCGCTGTTCCGCCTTGGGCGGGCAACCGTACCAGCGCGCCTGCGCGCCTGTGAGCACGCGCACCAGTCCCAGCAGGAACAGGCTCATGGCCTTGGCCATCACGGGAGACAGATGGCGCTTCATGGCTGCCGCATCATGGCAACTCGGCGTCGCGCATGCGCGCGGCGATGGTGGACGCGCGGCTGGCCAGGTAGCCGGAGTTGGGCAGCTTCTCGAAGTATTTCGGGCGCGGCAGCATCACCGCCAGCCGCGCTGCCTCGTAGGCCGAGAGCTGGCGCGCGCTCTTGCGGTAGTAGTGCTGCGCCGCGGCTTCGGCGCCGAACACGCCTTCGCCCCATTCCACGCTGTTCAGGTAGATCTCCAGGATGCGCTCCTTGGAGAGCATTCTTTCCAGCGCGAAGGTGAGCACGATTTCCTGGCCCTTGCGCAGCAGGGTGCGCTCGCCGGACAGCAGGATGTTCTTGGCCAGCTGCTGCGTGATGGTGGAGCCGCCGACCACCTTCGGTGCGCGCGCGGTACCGCGCGCGGCCTGCGCGCGCCTTGCCGCCTGTTCTTCCGCCTTGGCGTTGCGCTGCCAGGCTTTTTCCAGCGACTCCCAGTCCACGCCCTCGTGGTTGGCGAAGGTGCCGTCCTCCGAGGCGATCACCGCGCGCTTGAGGTTCTCGGAGATGGCCGGGTACGGCACCCATTGCTGGCGCCAGCGCAGCTGGCCCTTGTGCGTGGCGATGCGCCAGGCTTCGGAGCGCTGGAAGGTGGTGGACTGCGGGTCGATCCCGGCCATGGTGGCGATGCGCACCAGGAAGAACAGTTCCAGCACCGCCGCCGCGACCACCACCAGGGCCAGCCAACGCAGAAGGGCGCGCATGCGTCAGGCGGGAAGGGTGGCGCGCAGTTCGGCCAGGACCTGGGCCGAAGGCGGGCGCACGCCGCGCCAGACCAGGAAGGCCTCGGCCGCCTGTTCCACCAGCATGCCCAGGCCGTCGCGCGGCACCGCGCCGTTCTCGCGCGCCCAGGCCATGAAGCCTTGCGCCGCGGGGCCATACATCATGTCGCAGGCCAGCGCCCCGGGCGCGAGCACCGACGCGGGTACCGGCACGCCCGTGCCGGCCATGCTGGTGGCCGTGGCGTTGACGACGATGCCGAAGCCGCCGCCGGCATCGTCCAGGCCGCGCGCCGCCAGTTCCACGCCGTGCGCCGCCGCCAGCGCAGCATGCCGCGCGACCAGCGCCTCGGCCTTGTCCCGGCTGCGGTTGGCGACCACGACGCGCCGCGGACGCGCCTCGATGAACGGGCCCAGCACGCCGGAAGCGCCGCCGCCGGCGCCCACCAGCAGCACGTGGGCCCCGGCGATGTCCACGCCTGCATTGCGCGCGATGTCGCCGACCAGGCCGATGCCGTCGGTGTTGTCGGCGAAGACGCGGTCACCTTCGAAGCGCAGCGTGTTGGCCGCGCCGGCCAGTTGGGCGCGCGGCGTCAGCTCGGTTGCCAGCGCGGGCGAGTCGAACTTGAACGGTACCGTGACGTTGCAGCCCTTGCCGCCTTCGGCGCGGAATTCGCGCACGGCCTGCGCGAAGCCGTCCAGCGGCACCAGACGCTTGCCGTACTGCAGCTGCTGGCCAGTGAGCTCGGCGAAGCGTGCGTGCACCCACGGCGACCTGCTGTGTTCGACAGGGTTGCCCATCACACAGTAAAGGTCCATCGCGCTCATCGGTTCGTCAGCTTGGTTTCCAGCGTCTCGTCGCGCGTGAACTTGAAGCGCGACACCACCACGATCTGGTCGGCGCGGCGCCGCATGGCGTCGTTGAAGCGGCCGAACGGGCCGGCCGCGCGGGCAATGGCCTGCGCGCGGCGGTCCAGCGTGAGATTGCCCGAGGTTTCGGCGATCTCGGTGGACAGCACGCGGCCATCGTGGTTGACGGTGACGATCATGGTCAGCTCGCCATACAGCTTGCGCCCGGCGGCTTCGGGGAAATTGTGCGTGCCCTTTTCCTCGATCTTGCGGCGCAGGCCGTCGTAATAGACGGCGTACACCTCCTCGCGCGTGGCAGGGCTGATGTAGCGCTTCTTGGGCCGGGCGTTTTCTTCGTTGATGCGCCGCTCGATTTCCGCCAGCAGGCGCGTAAGCTGCCGGCGCTTGTCTTCCTGCGCCTTGGCGTCCGGCGTGGTGTTGGCGGCCTGCTTGGGGTCGGGCGGCGGCATGGCGGCCAATTGGCGCTTCAGCTGCGACAGCAGCAGCATCTGCTGCTCCTGCATGGCCTCGATCTTCTTTTGCGCGTCCTCGGCGGCGTCGCCCAATTCGCTGAGCGCCGACGGCGGCAGCGGCGAGGTGGCGCGGCCCTGGGCGGCCTCGCCCCCGCCGGCCAGGCTGCTTTGCGCGATCGCCTGCGCTTTTTCCGGGCGCTCGTTGGTCTTGGTGTTGACCAGGATCACTTCGAGCGGGGTGTCCTGGAACACCCGGTTGAAGCCTTCCGGATCGACGATGCGCACCGTCAGCAACACTGCGTGCACGAGAAACGAGACGCCCAGTGCGATCTGCAGGGTGCTGAGGGACTTCCAGTTCACGGTGGGGGATTATCGCCGCCGGCGGTGGCGGTTTCCCCAGTGTCGTTGACATCGACGGCAATGGCAATCGGGCCGGCCACCGGTTGGTCGTCGCTGTCGTCTTCTTCCGACGGCGCTGCCTCGGGCACGCTGTCCAGGCGCTCCAGCAGGGTGCCGGCGAGGTCCAGGGTGATCGGGTCCACCTCGCCCAGCTTCACCCGCAGGTGGGCGCCGCGCGGCAGGCCGTTGGCGCCCATCACCGGCAGCACCAGCGGCAGGTCGTCGGCGCGCACCAGGCCTTCCTTGAACACGCTGCCCGTGAGTTCGTGCAGGCCGTGCTGTGCGACGTACTGGAGCGTCCAGAACCGCTCCATGGTCGCCTGGTGGCCGTTGTACGCGCTGTAGGCGGCGTCGAAGGCGGAAATCACCGAGAACAGCTCCGCGTCCTTCGGCTTGAACGGCGCGGCCAGCGCCGCGGTGCGGCCGTGGCGGGCGGCGGCGATGATCTGCCACTGGTTCACCAGGTCGGTGTAGCGGCGCAGCGGCGAGGTGCTCCAGGCATAGCTTTTCACGCCGATGCCGGCGTGCGGCATCGCCTTGGTGCCCATGCGCACCTTCACGCCCGGCGCCATGCTGGCCTGGCTGCGGTAGATGGCGGGCACGCCCAGTTCGGCCAGCCACTGGCCCCAGCTGCTGTTGGCCAGGATCATGGCCTCGGCGACGATCAGGTCCAGCGGCGCGCCGCGGCGGCGCACGCTGATCTCCACCGTCTCGTCGCCCCGGGGTTCGCTGCCGTCGTGGCCGGCCAGGCGGAAGTTGTAGTCGGGCCGGTTGAAGTTCTCGGGCCGCCCGCGCACGATTTCGCGCTGCGCCTTCAGGTGCTTGGCCAGCCGGAACAGGAAGGACATTTCCCCGCGCAGCTGCGCCGCTGCGGCGGGCACGCCCTCGGGCGAGGCCGCGCCTTCCAGCCAGCCTTCGGTGACGTGCGCATCCAGCTGGTCGTGGCGCAGGTTGGCGGAAATCGGCACCCGCTCCAGGCGCGTTTCGGACCCCTTGGGTTCCAGCGTGGCTTCGTCCAGCGTCACGTACAGCGACACGGCGGGGCAGTCGCGGCCTTCCTGCAGGGTGTAGGCCTGCACCACCGCGTCGGGCAGCATGGTGATCTTGTAGCCCGGCATGTACACGGTGGAGAGCCGGTTGCGCGCAATCTGGTCCAGCGCGTCGCCGGGCTGCAGCGCCAGGCCGGGCGCGGCGATGTGCACGCCCACGGTAACCGTGCCGGTGCCCAGGCCCTGCACCGACAGCGCATCGTCGATTTCGGTGGTGGCGGAGTCGTCGATGGAGAAGGCGGCCACCGGCGCCAGCGGCAGGTCGTCCTTGATCTGCGGCGCGGCCAGCGCGGGAAAGCCCGTGCCTTTCGGGAAATATTCCAGCAGGAAACGTTTCCAGTGGAACTGATAGGGCGAGTCGATGGCGCCGGCGCGCTGCAGCAGCACCAGCGGCGCGGTCTGGGTGGCGCGCGAGGCGTCCACCACCGCCTTGTATTCGGGCGCGTTCTTGTCCGGCTTGAACAGCAGCTTGTACAGCTGCTCGCGCACCGGCTGCGGGCAGCGGCCGGCGGCCAGCTCCTCGGCCCAGTGGACGATCTGCGCCTGCACCTGCTTTTTCTTCTCGATGGCGGCCAGCGCCAGCTGCACGGTCTCGGCCGGCGCCTTGCGAAAACGCCCCTTGCCGGATCGGCGGAAGTAATGCGGCGCCTCGAACAGGCGCAGCAGCGCGCCGGCCTGCTGGACCAGGGTGGCGTTGGCGCTGAAGTAGTCGCGCGCCAGATCGGCAAAGCCGAATTCCTCGTCGGGCGCGAACTCCCAGGCCAGGTCGAGCTCGATGGAGGAGGCGACGTCCGCGGCCTCGCGCAGCAGGTCGGCCGGCTGCGGCTTGTCGAACTTCAGCAGCACGTTGGCAGCCTTGACCTTCACGCGCTTGCCGCTGTCGAGCTCGACCTGCGCGGAGGCATCGGCTTCGGACAGCACACGGCCCGCCAGGAACTTCCCGGCTTCTTCGAATAACAGGAACATGGGATCGATTCTCCCATGCGCCCCGCGCGGGTCAGGCGAGGTGCAGGAACGCGAACACCTCGCCGATGTGCGCGTCGAAGTCCGACAGCGCGTGGTCGCCCGCTTCCAGCAGCTTGATGCGCGCGCCGGGGTAGCGCCCGGTCATCTCCCGCCAGTCGAGCACCTCGTCGCCCTTGGCAATGACCGCGAAATAATTCTCGGGATGGGCTGCCGCGCCGTGTTCCAGCACGCGCAGCTCATCGACGAAGCTCGGCGCGAAGTAGAAACGCTGCTGCGGGTCGTGCCAGGCGGTCTGCTCGCCGATGTAGTTGGAAAGGTCGCGCGCCGGATCCACCGCCGGATTGAGCAGCACCGCGCGGCAGCCGGTGGCCTCGGCCACGTGCGTCGCGTAGAAGCCGCCCAGCGAGGAGCCGACCACCGCCATGCGGTCGCGCGGCCAGCCGGCGATGCCGTCCTCGACCAGCGCCATCGCCTCGCGCGGCGAGGGCGGCAGCTGCGGGCACCACCAGTGCACCGCCGGATGGCGTTCCTGCACGCGCGCCGCGACTTTTTGCGCCTTCATGGATTGCGGCGAAGAGCGGAAGCCGTGCAGGTAAAGAAGGTGGGTGGCGGGCGGCAATGGCTGCATGCGGGCGATGATGACAGCCGCACGTGCGCGTGCGCAGGAGATAATTTGCAGATGGCCGCCGTATTCGACAAACCCCCGTTAAGGAATCGCCTCCTGCCCGTGCTGCAGGGTTTCGACGGGCCGCTGGCCTTTGCCGTGTTCCTGCTGGCCTGCGCCGGCCTGCTGACCATGTATTCGTCCGGCTTCGACCACGGCACGCGCTTCGCGGACCACGGCCGCAACATGGTGCTGGCCGGCGTGATCCTGTTCGTGGTGGCGCAGATTCCGCCGCAGCGGCTGATGGTGTTCGCCGTGCCGCTCTACACGGTGGGCGTGGCGCTGCTGATCGCGGTGGCCGTCATGGGTGTCACCAAGAAGGGCGCCAAGCGCTGGGTGAACGTCGGCGTGGTCATCCAGCCCAGCGAGATCCTGAAGATCGCCATGCCGCTGATGCTGTCCTGGTGGTTCCAGAAGCGCGAGGGCCAGCTGCGGCCGCTGGACTTCGTGGTGGCCGCGCTGCTGCTGGCGGTGCCGGTGGGCCTGATCATGAAGCAGCCCGACCTGGGCACCGCGCTGCTGGTGCTGTCGGCCGGCATTTCGGTGATCTTCTTTGCCGGCCTGTCGTGGAAGCTGATCGTGCCGCCGCTGGTGCTGGGCCTGGGCGTGGTGGTGCTGGTGGTGATGTTCGAGCCGCGCATCTGCGCCGAGGGCGTGCGCTGGCCGATCCTGCACGACTACCAGCAGCAGCGCATCTGCACCCTGCTGGACCCGAGCAAGGACCCGCTGGGCAAGGGTTTCCACATCATCCAGGGGATGATCGCCATCGGCTCGGGCGGCATGTTCGGCAAGGGCTTCATGCAGGGCACGCAGACCCACCTGGAATTCATTCCCGAGCGCACCACCGACTTCATCTTCGCCGCGTTCTCCGAGGAGTTCGGCCTCGTCGGCAACGCCTGCCTGATCCTGGCGTTCCTGTTCCTGGTGTTGCGCGGCCTGGCGATCGCGCTGGACGCGTCCACGCTGTTCTCGCGCCTGCTGGCCGGTTCGGTCACCATGATCTTCTTCACCTATGCCTTCGTGAACATGGGCATGGTCAGCGGCATCCTGCCGGTGGTGGGCGTGCCGCTGCCCTTCATCAGCTATGGCGGCACGGCCATGGTCACGCTGGGGCTGGGGCTGGGCATCCTGATGTCCATCGCCAAGGCCAGGCGGCTGGTGCAGAGCTGACGATGGAAGCTCCACGCACCGTCGGCGCCGTGGGCGTGGGCAACATGGGCGGCGCCATGGCCGCCCGCCTGCTGAAGCACGGCTGGGCCGTGCAGGTGTGCGACATCGACACGGTGAAGGTCCAAGCCCTGCAGGCGCTTGGTGCCCGGCCCTGCGCGACGCCGGCCGAGGCGGCAACCGGCGCATCGGCGCTGGTGATCTGCGTGGTCGACGCCGCACAGGCCCGCGAGGTGCTGTTCGGCGCCAATGGCGCCGTGCATGGCCTGGCGGCCGGCGCTGGCGTGCTGCTGTGCCCCACCATCGCGCCGCAGGACGTGGAAGCGTTCGCGCGCGAGCTCGCCGAACGCGGCTTCGCGGCCATCGACACGCCGATGTCCGGCGGCCCGGCGCGGGCGCGCGACGGGTCGATGAGCCTGATGGTGGCCTGTGAGGACGCGGTGTTCGAGCAGCACCGCGCGCTGGTCGAAATGCTGAGCGGCAAGGTGTTCCGCATCAGCCAGCGGCCGGGCGACGGTGCACGCACCAAGCTGGTCAACAACCTGCTGGCCGCCATCAACCTGGGCGGCGCGGCCGAGGTGCTGGCGATGGCCCAGCGCATGGGCCTGGACTTGCCCACCACGCTGGCGGTGATCCAGCAGTCCAGCGGGCAGAGCTGGATCGGCACCGACCGCATGAGCCGCGCCATCGAGGGCGACTACGTGCCGCGCGCGCACGTGTCGCTGCTGCAAAAGGACTCGCGCCTGGCGGTGGAGGCGGCGCGTGCCGCCGGCTTCGAGGGGCCGCTGGGCCCGGCCGCGCGCGACCTGTTCCAGCGCGCTGGCGACGCCGGGCTGGCCCAGCTCGACGATGCGGCCTTGTTCAAGCTGCTCTCGCAGAGCTGAGTGCGGTCCTACAATGGACCGATGATCTCCCGCGAACCCACGATTGAGCGCCTGGCCACGGCCCGCGCTCTGCTGCTCGAACCCTTCGGCCTGGACGAAACGCACCTCGCGCGCGCGCTGGCCGAGATCCGCACGCACCGCGTGGACGACGCCGACCTGTATTTCCAGTACACGCGCAGCGAAGGCTGGAGCCTGGAAGAGGGCATCGTCAAGACCGGCAGCTTCAGCATCGACCAGGGCGTGGGCGTGCGCGCCGTGGCCGGCGAGAAGACCGCCTTCGCCTATTCCGACGACATCTCCGAAGCCTCGCTGCTGGATGCGGCGCGCACCGTGCGCTCCATCGCGCAGGCGTCGCGCGGCGGCCGCGCCAAGGTGCCCCGCCAGCGCATCGCCGAGAGCCGCTCGCTCTATGGCGGCCTGGACCCCATCGCCACGCTGGACAGCACGGCCAAGGTCAAGCTGCTGGAAAAGGCCGAGCAGGCCGCCCGCGCCAAGGACCCGCGCGTGGTGCAGGTGATGGCCGGGCTGGCCAGTGAATACGACGTGGTGCTGGTGGCGCGCGCCGACGGCACCATCGCCGCCGATGTGCGGCCGCTGGTGCGGCTGTCGGTGACCGTCATTGCCGAGCAGAACGGCCGGCGCGAAATGGGTTCGGGCGGCGGCGGCGGGCGCTTCGGCCTGGCGTATTTCGACGACGAGCACATCCAGTCCTATGTGGACGACGCGGTGCATGCGGCGCTGACCAACCTGGAATCGCGCCCCGCGCCGGCCGGCGAAATGACCGTGGTGCTCGGTCCGGGCTGGCCCGGCATCCTGCTGCACGAGGCGGTGGGCCACGGCCTGGAAGGCGACTTCAACCGCAAGGAATCCAGTGCGTTCTCCGGGCGCATCGGCCAACGCGTGGCGGCCAAGGGCGTGACGGTGCTGGACGACGGCACCATCACCGACCGCCGCGGTTCGCTGAACGTGGACGACGAAGGCAACCCCAGCCAGCGCAACGTGCTGATCGAAGACGGCATCCTGCGCGGCTACATCCAGGACGCGCTCAACGCGCGCCTGATGGGCGTGGCGCCCACAGGCAACGGCCGGCGCGAGAGCTACGCGCACATCCCGATGCCGCGCATGACCAACACCTACATGCTGGGCGGCGACCGGGACCCGGCGGAAATCGTCGCCAGCATCAAGAAGGGCCTGTACGCCACCAACTTCGGCGGCGGCCAGGTGGACATCACCTCCGGCAAGTTCGTGTTCTCCGCCAGCGAGGCCTACTGGGTGGAGAACGGCAAGATCCAGTATCCGGTGAAGGGCGCCACCATCGTGGGCAACGGCCCGGACGCGCTGACCCGCGTGACCATGATCGGCAACGACATGAAGCTCGACACCGGCGTGGGCACCTGCGGCAAGGAAGGCCAAAGCGTGCCGGTGGGCGTGGGCCAGCCCACCCTGCGCATCGACGGGCTGACCGTCGGCGGCACGGCCTGAGCGCAGCGAGGGGCGTGCATGACCACCCGCCCCTCCCGCCTGCCCCTCGATCGGGGCAGCAACGCACCCAGCATCAACACTTTCGGCGGGCTCAGCCATTTCCTGCGAGGCGCGGTGGCTGACGAGGAAAGCCGCCAGCTGTCGGAAAGCCTGGCCCAGCTGGCCGTGCACATCGAAGCCATCGTGGCAGCGCTGCGGCTGAACCGCCAGCGCAGCATCGTCGCGCCGCAGCTGGTGGACCTGCTGACCGTGCGGCGTGGCCACCGCCAACTGGTGGTAAACCTGGGACTGCCGTGGCGTGGCCTGTACGAGTACGCCATGTACCTGCAGGCGCTGAACAACTTCCGCGTGCTGATCGGCCAGTGGCTGCTGGAGGGCGGGCCGGCCAGCCGGGAGCTGATGCTGGGCGCCGAGGATTTCGAGCTGATCGCCTGGCGAACCCTGGGCGACGGCACGCTGCTGATCGACATGTACGAGCAGTGGCTGTCGCGCGACCCTGCCGAGCCCCCCGCCTCGGCGCTGGGCGAGCTGCGCGAGCCGCAGGTGCAGCGCGCCGTGGCCTGGTGGAAGAAGTTGCGGCTGTGAGACAGGGCGCCCGCACGCCGGCTGCGCTGACATGGCCCTGTGCTACATTGGCCGTCATGCGTTTCGTCCGCCCCTTCTTTTTTGGCTACTTCTGGTTCTCCAACGCCCCCGGCGGAAGAGAGATCTGAGCGTACGCGCAACAAACGCAAACAGACCCCTCGACAAACCGCCGGTACCCCCGGCGGTTTTTTTTTTTGGGGCCCCAATCCACCGAGAGGAACCAGCACATGAACACCACGTCCCCCGCCGCCAGCGATGCCTGGCATGCGCGCCCCGTCGACAAAACCAGCCAGACCGACGACGCACGCATCAAGGACATCACCGTGTTGCCTCCTCCCGAACATCTCATCCGCTTCTTCCCCATCCAGGGCACGGCCGTGGAAAGCCTCATCACCGACACGCGCCGCGCGGTCCACAACATCCTGCACGGCAAGGACGACCGGCTGCTGGCCGTGATCGGCCCCTGTTCGATCCACGACCCCGGCGCCGCTCTGGAATACGCGCGCCGCCTGAAGGAAGTCCGCGCCAAGTACCGCGACCGGCTGGAGATCGTGATGCGCGTTTACTTCGAAAAGCCGCGCACCACGGTCGGCTGGAAAGGGCTGATCAACGACCCCTACCTGGACGAGAGCTTCCGCATCGACGAGGGCCTGCGCATCGCGCGGCAGCTGCTGATCGAGATCAACCGGCTGGGGCTGCCGGCCGGCAGCGAGTTCCTGGACGTGATCTCGCCGCAGTACATCGGCGACCTGATCTCCTGGGGCGCCATCGGCGCGCGCACCACCGAAAGCCAGGTGCACCGCGAACTCGCCTCGGGCCTGTCGGCGCCGATCGGCTTCAAGAACGGCACCGACGGCAACATCAAGATCGCCACCGACGCCATCCAGGCGGCCGCGCGCGGCCACCACTTCCTGTCGGTGCACAAGAACGGCCAGGTGGCCATCGTGCAGACCAACGGCAACCGCGACTGCCACGTCATCCTGCGCGGCGGCAAGGAACCCAACTACGACGCGGCCAGCGTCGAGGCCGCCTGCAAGGAGCTGGAGGCGGCGCAACTCGCGCCCGCGCTGATGGTGGACTGCAGCCACGCCAACAGCAGCAAGCAGCACGGCAGGCAAGTCGACGTGGCGCGCAGCATCGCCGAGCAGATCGCGCGCGGCTCGCGGCGCGTGTTCGGCGTGATGGTGGAAAGCCACCTGCAGCCCGGCGCGCAGAAGTTCACCCCCGGCAAGGACGACGCGACGCAACTTGAATACGGCAAGAGCATCACCGATGCCTGCCTGGGCTGGGAGGAATCGTTGGGCCTCCTGGAGGTACTGGCCGAAGCCGTCCAGGTGCGCCGCGCCCGCTGACATTCGCGTCGGCTTTAATTTACACAAAGTAACATAACTGTTATATTGCCGAGAACGTCCACCGCCCTTTGAGGCTTCCCGCAATGACCCTCGAGCTTCCCGTTTTGCGCTTGGGATTGGCCGGCTTCTCGGCCGAGCAGCAGGATGCCGCGCGTGCGGTGGTGGGCAGCGTGGTGGCCTTCGGCGCGACCTGGGAGGTGAGCTCCTTCACCGACGCCGACGCCTGGTGGATCAGCGGCCAGCGCACCCAGCTGCTGCCCGACGGCACGCTGCGGGTCGGACCGGGCACGCCGTCCGGCCGCTCTCTGCAGCTCGACCTTGCGGACGTGGACCGGCCCGTGGCTTTCGCCCGGCCGCTGCCCGGCGCCGGCTTCTCGCCTGCCTACGCCTTCGACCTTGCCGAGCGCGCCCAGCAGAATGCGGTGCTGGAACGTTTCGCCGGCTGGCTGCAGCCCGCGATTTCGCAGTTCGCGCTGGCCTCGGTGGTGATCGACCAATATGCCGCGCTCGGCGGCGGCAGCTTCCAGGTGATCTTCAACGGCCGGCTGATCGCGGTGGTGAACATGCGTGGCGATGTCGGCGTGCTGCCGTCGGCCGCGCTGCTCGACTTCGAGGATGCGCTGTGGCGCCGGGTGAGCGAGCCGGCGGAGATTCCCTCAGGTTATGTGCGCCTCAGCCTGTCGCAGCTGATGTGGCAGTTCGCGATGCGCACCCGCCGCGACATGCTGCCGCCGCGCTACCGCACCGCCACCCTCTATTTCCGCCGGCCGCCGCGGCTGGCGCACCGGCTGCTGAAGGACTCGCACCTGCTGCTGATGCGCGAACTGGCCAGCGCCCCCGCCACCCTGCGCGAGCTGGCCAAGCGAACCGGCATGGACGAGACGGTTGCCGCGCATGGCCTGGCCGCGCTGTACCTGGTGGGCACCATCACCTCCAACGCCAAGCGCGCCGCGGCGCTGCGGGATGACGACTCGCTGCTCAGCCGCCCGAACCTGACCACCGGCGAGCAGGTGCCGGTGGGAATCGCCCCGCCGCGCCGCCGGCTTGCCGGGCCGGACATGACCGCGCCCGTTTCGCTGACGCCCTACTGAATCAGCGGCCTGCCGCCGCGCTGCCCAGCGCCTGCAGCAGCTTGTCGTGCACGCCGCCGAAGGCGCCGTTGCTCATGCACACGATATGGTCGCCCGGCCGCGCCGCCTGCCGCAGCTGCGCCAGCAGTTCGTCCACCGTGTCGGCCACCTGCGCGCGCGTGCCCATCGGCTGCAGCGCCTCGCGCGGATCCCAGCCCAGCCCGCCGGCGTGGCAGAAGGACAGGTCGGCCGGCTCCAGGCTCCAGGGCAGCTGCGCCTTCATCGTGCCCAGCTTCATGGTGTTGCTGCGCGGCTCGAACGCCGCCAGGATGCGCGCGCCGCCGATCTTGCGGCGCAGCCCGTCCAGCGTGGTGCGGATGGCAGTGGGGTGATGCGCGAAATCGTCGTAGACCGTGACGCCGCCCGCGGTGCCGCGCACTTCCATGCGGCGCTTGACGTTGCGAAAACTGCCCAGCGCCGCCGCGGCCACCTCCGGTCGCACGCCGACGTGGTCCGCCGCGGCAATGGCCGCCAGCGCGTTCAGCTGGTTGTGCACGCCGGTCAGCTCCCAGGCGACCTCGGCAACGCGCCGGCCACGCTCCAGCACGGCGAAGCAGTGGGGTTCGCCCTCGGCCGTGAAGTCGCTGTCGGTCGCGCCGAAACTGCGCACCTCGCTCCAGCAACCCGTGTGCAGCACGCGCGCCAGGCTTTCCTCCAGCCCGTTGCTCACCACGCGGCCGCTGGCCGGCACGGTGCGCACCAGGTGGTGGAACTGCCGCTCGATGGCCGCCAGGTCGTCGAAGATGTCAGCGTGGTCGAACTCCAGGTTGTTCAGCACGGCCGTGCGCGGGCGGTAGTGGACGAACTTGCTGCGCTTGTCGAAGAAGGCGGTGTCGTATTCGTCGGCCTCGATGACGAACACGCCGGGCCGTTCCGCCGCCGGGCCTCCCCAAGGCGGAACAGCCCCCTCGGGGGGCAGCGAACCTCGCACAGCGGGGAGCGTGGGGGCGCCAATTCTGGCCGAGGCTTGGAAATTCATCGGCACGCCGCCCACCAGGAAACCAGGCTGCAGCCCGGCGTGTTCCAGGATCCAGGCCAGCATCGAGGTGGTGGTGGTCTTGCCATGGGTGCCGGCCACGGCCAGCACGTGCCGGCCCCGCAGCACGTGTTCGGCCAGCCATTGCGGTCCGCTGGTGTATGGCAGGCCCTGGTCCAGGATGGCTTCCATCAAGGGATAGCGCGGCGTGCCGTCAGGCAGGCGGGCGCGGGAGACAACGTTGCCGACCACCCAGGCGTCGGGCTTCAACGCCAGTTGGTCGGCGCCGAAGCCTTCGATCAGGTCGATGCCGAGCGCGCGCAGCTGGTCGCTCATCGGCGGGTAGACGCCGGCGTCGCAGCCGGTCACCTTGTGGCCGGCCTCGCGCGCGAGCGCGGCCACGCCGCCCATGAAGGTGCCGCAGATGCCGAGAATATGGATATGCATCGCGCGATTATCCGGCGATGCACAATGCTCCGGATGGACAGCATCGCCTTCGAAATCGCGGCGACCGCCGCGCGCATGGTGGTCGAGGAAGGTCTGGAATACGGCCCGGCCAAGCGCCGCGCGGTCAAGCAGCTCGGCCTGAACACCCGCACCGCGCTGCCGGACAACGATGCAGTGGAAGATTCGGTGCGCGAATACATCGCCCTGTTCTGTGCCGAGACCCAGCCGGCGGAGCTGGCGGCGCTGCGCAAACTCGCCATCACCTGGATGGAGCGGCTGCCCGAATTCCGGCCCTACCTGGGCGGCGCGGTCTGGCACGGCACGGCCACGCGGCTGTCGGACATCTATATCCAGCTGTTCTGCGACGACCCCAAATCGACGGAGATCGCGCTGATCGACCATGGCGTGGACTACGAAGCGCGCACCGTGACCGGCTTCCACGGCGAATCGGTCGAAGCGCTGAGCCTGAGCAGCATGAGTCCCGAACTGGGCGAGCCGGTCGGCGTGCACCTGATGGTCTACGACCACGACGACGTGCGCGGCGCGCTGCGCAAGGACGCCAAGGGCCGGTCGCCGCGCGGCGACCTGGCGGCGGTGCGGGCGTTGGTGGAGGAGGCCTCGCATGAATGAAGCCGCAAACGACAGCCTGCCGATCAAGCCGGTGCGTCGGCGCGGGCTGCTGATGGCGGGCATCGGCATCGGGGCTGCCGCCGTTGGCGCGGGTGTGGCCCTGTGGCGCACGCGGCTGGCCCCGCCGCCGGATAACGCCGCGAAGCTGCTCTGGCCCCTGAATTTCCAGACGCCGCAGGGCAGCGCGCTGGCGATGGCGTCATTGCGTGGCCGCCCGCTGCTGGTGAATTTCTGGGCCACCTGGTGCCCGCCTTGCGTAGAAGAATTGCCGATGCTGGATGCCTTTTACCGCCAACAGTCGGCAAAAGGCTGGCAAGTCGTCGGTTTGGCCATCGACCAGCCGAGCGCGGTGCGCAGTTTCCTGCAACGCACGCCGGTCGGTTTTCCGATTGGCTTGGCAGGCCTGGACGGCCCGCAACTCACGCGCGATCTGGGAAACTTGAATGGCGGACTGCCGTTCACTGTCGTTCTGGGGGCCGACGGTACACTGCTGCAACGTAGAATGGGAAAAATTCGCAACGAAGAGTTAATAAAATGGGCCTCTCTGGCTTGATAGGATTTGTCGCCATCAAACTAATAAGGCGACATTGAAGCTATGAAATTAAAATAAAAATCCCTGCAAAAGGGAGAAAAAGTCGAGTTTTCCTGTAGATTCGCGTGTTTTCAAGGTGAACAAGTCATGGACCTGCGCAAGCTCAAGACCCTGATCGATCTGGTCTCCGAGTCCAATGTCTCGGAACTCGAAATCACCGAAGCGGAAGGCAAGGTGCGCATCGTCAAGGGCATGGCGGGCGCGCAGATGCAGCCGATGATGCTGGCCCCGGGGCAACAGCAAGGCGGAGTGACCTCCGTTGCCGCGCCCGCGCCGGCCGCGCCTGCCCCGGCACCTGCCGCACCCACCGGCCACACCGTGAAGTCGCCGATGGTCGGCACCTTCTACCGCGCCTCGTCGCCCGGCGCCAAGTCGTTCGTGGAAATCGGCTCACAGATCAAGGAAGGCGAGACGCTCTGCATCATCGAGGCGATGAAGATCCTCAACGAGATCGAAGCCGACAAGAGCGGCACCGTCGCCCAGATCCTCTGCGAAAACGGCCAGCCGGTGGAATACGGCCAACCGCTGTTCATCATCGAGTAAGCGGCGCACCGCATGTTCAAGAAGATCCTGGTCGCCAACCGCGGCGAGATTGCCCTGCGAATCCAGCGCGCCTGCCAAGAGCTGGGCGTGAAGGCCGTGATGGTGTATTCGGAGGCCGACCGCGAGGCCAAATACGTCAAGTTGGCCGACGAAGCGGTGTGCATCGGCCCGCCGCCGTCGGCGCTGAGTTATCTCAACATGCCGGCCATCATTTCGGCGGCCGAAGTCACCGACGCCGAAGCGATCCACCCGGGTTACGGGTTCCTTTCCGAAAACGCGGACTTCGCCGAGCGGGTGGAGAAGAGCGGCTTCCAGTTCATCGGCCCCACGCCCGAATCCATCCGCCTGATGGGCGACAAGGTGTCGGCCAAGCAGGCCATGATCAAGGCCGGCGTGCCCTGCGTGCCCGGCTCGGAAGGCGAGCTTCCGGACAATCCGGCGGAGATCCGGCGCATTGCCAAGTCGATCGGCTACCCGGTGATCATCAAGGCGGCCGGCGGCGGCGGCGGGCGCGGCATGCGCGTGGTGCACACCGAGGCGGCGCTGGTCAACGCGGTGCAGATGACCAAGGCCGAGGCCCAGGCGGCGTTCGGCAACCCGGCGGTCTACATGGAGAAATTCCTGCAGAACCCGCGCCACATCGAAATCCAGATCCTGGCCGACAAGTACAAGAACGCGGTCTACCTGGGCGAGCGCGACTGCTCCATGCAGCGGCGCCACCAGAAGATCATCGAGGAGGCGCCCGCGCCCGGCATTCCGCGCAAGCTGATCGAGAAGATCGGCGACCGCTGCGCCGCCGCCTGCAAGCGCATCGGCTACCGCGGCGCCGGCACCTTCGAGTTCCTGTACGAGAACGGCGAGTTCTATTTCATCGAGATGAACACGCGGGTGCAGGTGGAGCACCCGGTGACCGAGCTCATCACCGGCATCGACATCGTCAAGACGCAGATCATGGTGGCGGCCGGCGAGAAGCTGCCGTTCGCGCAGCGCGACATCGTGCTGCGCGGCCACGCGCTGGAAATCCGCGTGAACGCCGAGCATCCGTACAACTTCGTTCCCTCGCCCGGGCGCATCACCATGTGGCACGCGCCGGGCGGCCCGGGCGTGCGGGTGGACTCGCACGTCTACACCAACTACTTCGTGCCGCCGAACTACGACTCGATGATCGGCAAGATCATCGTGCACGGCGACACGCGCGACCAGGCCCTGGCGCGCATGCGCACGGCGCTGGCCGAGACGGTCGTCGAAGGCATCAACACCAACATCCCGCTGCACCGCGAGCTGATGGTGGACGCCAAATTCATGAGCGGCGGCACCAACATCCACTATCTGGAAGAGTGGCTGTCGCACCACAAGCGCTGATGGCGCGCGCCGGCCGGGAGCGGGGCTGATGTTCGAGCTGCGCCTGCTGTGCCCCGAGGAGCGCGTCGAAGCGCTGAGCGACGCGCTCGAAGCGCTGGACGCGCTGAGCGTGTCGGTGGAGGACGCCGATGCGCAGACGCCGGCCGAGCGCGCCCTGTTCGGCGAGCCCGGCATGCCGGCGCCCAAGGACGGCTGGCAACGCTCGCGCATCCTGGCGCTGTTCCCCGACGAAAACGCCGCGCAGGACGCGGCGCGGCTGCTCGCGGTGCAGGACTTCTTCGAAGGCTGCGCCGTGTTGGAGGTCGCCGCAGTGGCCGACCAGGACTGGGTGCGGCTCACGCAGTCGCAGTTCGCACCGGTGGACATCACGCCCGAGTTCTGGATCGTGCCGACCTGGCACGAGCCGCCCGCCAGCGCCAAGCTGGTGATCCGGCTGGACCCGGGCCTGGCATTCGGCACCGGCACGCACCCGACCACGCGCATGTGCCTGCGCTGGATCGCCCGCAACCCGCCGGCCGGCCAGCGTGTGCTGGACTACGGCTGCGGCTCCGGCATCCTGGCCATCGGCGCGGCCAAGCACGGCGCGGCGCGGGTGGATGCGGTGGACATCGACACGGCGGCCGTGCAGTCCACGCGCGATAACGCAGCCGCCAACGGCGTTGTGCTGGAAGCCGGCCTGCCGGACCGCGCGCAGGGCAAGTACCGGACCGTGCTGGCCAACATCCTCGCCACGCCGCTGAAGGTGCTTGCGCCGCTGCTGTGCGCGCACGTGGAGGCGGGCGGCCACCTGGTGCTGGCCGGCATCCTGGAGCGCCAGGCCGGGGAGCTGAAGGCCGCCTACGCGCCGTACTGCGCGCTGGAGGTCAGCGACACCGAGGACGGCTGGATCCTGATGACGGCGCGGCTGTGAACGCCGCGCACCGCACACCGGCTCTTACAATCCCGGGCTCATGAGCCTGATCACCTGCTGCCCTGCCTGCGGGACGATGTTCAGAGTGGTCCCCGACCAGCTGAAGATCTCCGAGGGCTGGGTGCGTTGCGGGCATTGTTCCGAGGTGTTCGACGCCTCGGCCACGCTGGTGGAGCAGGCCGATGCCGTCACCGCGCCGGCTCCCGCGCCGCCGGTTCCGCAGCCGCAGGTGCTGCACCCGCAGGTGCTGCACCCGCCGGCCCTGCAGCCGCAGATCCCTGCGCTGTTGCAGCCCCCGGTCGAACCCCACGCCGCAGTGGCGCCTGCGGACGCGGAACCCCCGATCACCGAACCACCCGCCGAACTGGTGGCGCAAGTGCTCGCCGGCGAGGCGAACACCCAGCCCGCGGCGCTGGCGCGGGAAGACGGACCCCAGGACGCGCGGGACGCACCGCCCGACAGCGAGCTGGAGGAGTCGCCGCTCGACCAGCCCTTCGTGTTCCGGCGATCCGACCTGGCCGAGAGCGAGGGCGCGCCCTCGGTGTCGCCGCCGATCGCCGAGAGCGGTTTCGGGCTGTCGCGGCCGGGCGAAAGCGAAAGCGGCTGGGAGGCCGAGCAGCCGCAGGGCGTGTCGTTCCTGCGCGCCGCGCGCAGCCGCGCGCTCTGGCACACGCCCCGCATGCGCGGGCTGCTGGTGGTCCTGGGCCTGCTGCTGGGCGCGCTGCTCGCGGCGCAGTTCGCCGTGCACGACCGCGACCGCATCGCCGCCGCGCAGCCCGGGCTCAAGCCGCTGCTGGAAGCGCTGTGCGCACCGCTGGCCTGCCGCGTCGGGCCGCCGCGGCAGATCGATGCGGTGGCGATCGACAGCTCCGCCTTCAACAAGCTGCGCGGCGACACCTACCGCCTGGCGTTCACGCTGAAGAACGGCGCCGTGTTCCCGATCGCCGTGCCGGCGATGGAGCTCACGCTCACCGACACGCAGGACCAGCCGGTGCTGCGCCGCGTGCTCACGCCGGCCGAAATGGGCGCCCCGGTGGCCACGCTGGGCGCGGGCGCCGAATGGTCCGGCGCCGTGACGCTGGCCATCGCGGCCGATGGCCAGGCCGGACGCATTGCCGGCTACCGGCTGCTCGCCTTCTATCCCTGAACAATTCCCCTTCTTTTCGAGACACACACCATGGCAGCCATCATCTGCGGTTCACTGGCCTTCGACACCATCATGACGTTCGAGGGCCGCTTCGCCGACCAGATCCTGGCCGAGCAGCTGCACATCCTGAACGTGTCGTTCCTGGTGCCTTCGCTGCGGCGCGACTTCGGCGGCTGCGCCGGCAACATCGCCTACAGCCTGAAGCTGCTGGGCGGCACGCCGCTGCCGATGGCCACGCTGGGCACCGACGGCGACACCTACATGGCGCGGCTGCGCGAGCTGGGCATCTCCGGCGAATTCGTGCGGCAGGTGGAAGGCACCTACACGGCGCAGGCAATGATCATGACCGACCGGGACAACAACCAGATCACCGCCTTCCACCCGGGCGCCATGATGCAGGCGCACGTCACCCGCATCGACAAGCGCGCGGACGTCAAGCTGGGCATCATTTCGCCGGACGGGCGCGACGCCATGCTGCAGCACGCCGCGCAGTTCCAGGCCGCGGACATCCCCTTCGTGTTCGACCCGGGCCAGGGCCTGCCGATGTTCGACGGCAAGGAGCTCGCTGGCTTCATCGGCCAGGCGAGCTGGGTCACCGTCAACGACTACGAAGGCAAGATGCTGTGCGATCGCACCGGCCTGTCCAACGCCGAAATCTCGCGCCGCACGCAGGGACTGGTGGTGACCCTGGGCGCGCAGGGCTGCGAAGTGTGGGTCGGCGGCGAGAAGACGGTGGTGGCGCCGGTGCGGCCGCGCGAGGTGGTGGACCCCACCGGCTGCGGCGACGCCTGGCGCGGCGCGCTGCTGCACGGGCTGGAGCAGGGCTGGCCGCTGGCGCGCTGCGCCGAACTGGGCAACAAGGTGGGCGCCATCAAGGTGGCCAGCCGCGGCCCGCAGAACTACACGCTCGAAGGCCTGTAGCCGCTGATTGGTTCAGGCGCGGGCGGCGCGGCGCTCGCGCCAGGCGATGAGCTCGCCCACCACGCCCTTGCGGAAGGCCAGCACGCACACCACGAAGATGGCGCCGATGATCACCGTGACCCAGGCGCCCACCTTGTCGGCCAGCAGGTTCTGCAGGCCGATGACGGTACCCGCGCCCAGCACCGGGCCGAAGAAGGTGCCCACGCCGCCCAGCAGGCTCATGAGGATGACCTCGCCGGACATCGACCAGTGCACGTCCGACAGGGTGGCGAACTTCATGACCACGGTCTTCAGGGAGCCGGCCAGCCCGGCGAGCCCGGCAGACAGCACGAAGGCGAGCAGCTTGTAGCGGTCCACCTGGTAGCCCAGCGACACGGCGCGCGGCTCGTTCTCGCGGATCATCTTCAGCACCTGGCCGAACGGCGAGGTGACGATGCGCAGGATGGCCACGAAGCAGGCGACGAAGATCGCCAGCACCACGTAGTACATCACCGTGTCGTTGCCCAGCGGCAGCAAGCCGAACAGGTTGCCGCGCGGCACGCCCTGCAGCCCGTCCTCGCCGCCGGTGAACGGCGCCTGCACGCAGAAGAAATACACCATCTGCGCCAGCGCCAGCGTGACCATGGCGAAGTAGATGCCCTGGCGGCGGATGGCGATCAGGCCGAATGCCAGCCCGAGCAGGACAGCAGTGCCGGTGCCGGCCAGCAGCCCCAGTTCGGGCGACCAGCCGAGCGACTTGATGGTGTAGCCGCAGACGTAGGCGGAGAAGCCGAAGAAGGCGGCATGCCCGAACGACAGCAGTCCAGTGAAGCCCAGCAGCAGATTGAACGCGCAGGCGAACAGCGCGAAGCACAGCAGCTTCATCACGAACACCGGGTACAGGCCGATCAGCGGCGCCACCAGCGCCAGCACCAGCAGCGCAAGGTAGACGATCCGCACGCCGCCGCCGATGCCCGACTGCGCCTGCCCGGTGGGCGCGCTGTCGGCGACGACGCTGGCTGCGGTGTTCGCCGCGGCGGGAGTTTCTTTCGCCGCGGCAGGAGCGTCCGGCGCGGCGGAGGTGACTGTGGTTGTCATGTCAGGCTTCCTTGCCGAACAGGCCGGCGGGCCGCAGCACCAGCACGATGGCCATGATGACGAACACCACGACGTTGGAGGCCTCGGGGTAGAACACGCGGGTCAGTCCTTCGATCACGCCCAGCCCGAGGCCGGTGATCACCGAACCCAGGATGGAACCCATGCCGCCGATCACGACGACGGCGAACACGACGATGATGATGTTGGAGCCCATGAGCGGCGCCACCTGGATCACCGGAGCCGCCAGCACGCCGGCCAGTGCGGCCAGCGCGGCGCCGCCGCCGTAGGTCAGCATGACCATCAGCGGCACGTTCACGCCGAACGCCTGGACCAGCTTGGAATTCTCGGTGCCGGCGCGCAGGTAGGCGCCCAGCCGCGTGCGCTCGATCAGGAACCAGGTGCCCAGGCAGACCACCAGCGAGGCGAAGATCACCCAGGCGCGGTAGTTCGGCAGCACCATGAAGCCCAGGTTGGTGGCGCCCGACAGCAGCTCGGGCACCGGATACGACTGGCCGGACACGCCGTACTGGTCGCGGAAGATGCCTTCCAGCACCAGCGACAGGCCAAAGGTGAGCAGCAGGCCGTACAGCGGGTCCAGCCCGTACAGCCGCTTGAGGAAAAGGCGCTCGATGACGACGCCGAGCATGCCGACCAGCAGCGGGGCGACGACCAGCGCGGCCCAGTAGTTCACGCCCCAGCGGTCCAGCATGATCCAGGCGAAGAAGGCGCCGACCATGTAGAGCGCCCCGTGGGCGAAGTTCACGATGTCCAGCAGGCCGAAGATGACCGCCAGGCCGAGGCTGAGCATGGCGTAGAACGCGCCGTTGACCAGGCCCAGCATCAGCTGGCCGAGAAAGGCCTGGAGAGGGATTCCGAAGATTTCCATGAATGGCTAGAGGCTAGGGCGGCAGCTCGGGGCGGGGACAAGGGACAGGGAAAGCGGGACGCGGGGCCAGGCCCCGCGTCTGGGATCAGCGCCGTGCGCCGATCACTTCTTGAGCAGCGAACACTTGCTCTCGGCAACCGTGGTGAACGCCTGCTCGCCCGGCACCTTGGTCACGAGCTTGTAGTAGTCCCACGGCGTGGTCGATTCCTTCGGGCTCTTCACCTGGTACAGGTACATGTCGTGGAGCATGCGGCCGTCGGCGCGCAGGGTGCCGTTCTTCTGGTAGAAGTCGTTGTACTTCATGGACTTCAGCGTGCTCATCACCTTGTCGGCGTCGGTCGTGCCGGCCTGCTGCACGGCCTTCAGGTAGCTCGTGGCCGCCGAATAGTCGGCAGCGTGGAGCGACGAGGGCATGCGCTTGAACTTGTCGAAGAAGCGCTTGGCGAACTTGCGCGACTCGTCGTCCTGGTTCCAGTACCAGCTGTCGGCCAGCTGCAGGCCTTCGGTGTTGGCCAGGCCCAGCGAGTGGACGTCGTTGATGAACACCAGCAGGCCGGCGACCTTCATGGTCTTGGTGATGCCGAATTCCTTGGCCGCCTTCATCGCGTTGGTGAAGTCGGCGGCGGCGTTGGCCAGGCCCAGGATCTGCGCCTTTGAGCCTTGCGCCTGCAGCAGGAACGACGAGAAGTCGGAAGCATTCAGCGGATGGCGCACCGCGCCGACCACCGTGCCGCCGTTGGACTTGACGACGTTGGACGCGTCGCCCTCGAGCGAATGGCCGAAGGCGTAGTCCGCCGTCAGGAAGAACCAGCTCTTGTTGCCGGCCTTGATCAGCGCGTTGCCCGCCACCTTGGCCAGCGACACGGTGTCGTAGGCGTAGTGCACGGTATAGGGCGTGCAGTTCTCGTTGGTCAGGCGGGCGGAGCCGGCGCCGATGGTGAGGAACGGGCGCTTCTTCTCGTTGGCCACGCCGGCCATGGCGATGTTGGCGCCCGAGTTGGTGCCGCCCATCAGCATGGACAGGTTCTGGCTGTCGATCCATTCGCGGGCCTTGGAGGCGGCGACGTCGGCCTTGTTCTGGTGGTCGGCCACCATCACTTCAACCGGGCGGTTCAGCACCTTGCCGCCGAAGTCTTCCACCGCCCACCTGATCATCTCGGCGCCGGCGGGCCCGTCGATGTCGGCGTACAGGCTGGCCATGTCGGTGATGAAGCCGATGCGGACCGGCCCGGTCTGGGACTGCGCCATCGCGCCGAAGCTGGCGAGGCCGGCGGCCATCGCCGCGACCAGGGTTGTAAGTTTCATGTGGGGTCTCCTTCGTGTGAAAAGCTGTGCCTAGACGCCCAGGTATTCCTGCAGCATCGCCATGTTGTCCTGCAGCTCGTGCTGCGCGAATTCCCGCACCAGCTTGCCGTGCTCCATCACGTAGAAGCGGTCGGCCAGCGGGGCGGCAAAGCGGAAGTTCTGTTCCACCAGCACCACCGTGTAGCCCCTGGCTTTGAGCGTGCCAATGGTTTCGCCCAGCTTCTGGACGATGACCGGCGCCAGGCCCTCGGAGATTTCGTCCAGCAGCAGCAGCCGCGCGCCGGTGCGCAGGATGCGCGCCACCGCCAGCATCTGCTGCTCGCCGCCCGACAGGCGCGTTCCCGGGCTGGCGGCGCGCTCCTTCAGGTTGGGGAACATGTCGTAGATCTCGGCCACGCTCATGCCGCCCGCGGCCACCGCCGGCGGCAGCAGCAGGTTTTCCTCGGCCGAGAGGCTGGCGAAGATGCCGCGCTCCTCCGGGCAGTAGCCCACGCCCAGGCGCGCCACCTTGTGCGGCGGCAGCTTGATCGCTTCCTGGCCGGCGATGCGGATGGAGCCGGTGCGCGCGCCGGTCAGGCCGACGATGGCGCGCAGCGTGGTGGTGCGCCCGGCGCCGTTGCGGCCCAGGATGGAAACCACCTCGCCCTCGTTGACGGTCATGTTCACGCCGTGCAGGACGTGCGATTCGCCGTACCAGGCGTGGAGGTTGTCGATGCGCAGGAGTTCTTGTCGTGCCATGGCGGTGCTCAGTGGGCGCCCTGCAGCGCCGCGTCGGCGCTGCCCATGTAGGCCTCGACCACCAGCGGGTTGCGCGCCACCTCGGAATACGGGCCGTCGGCGATCACCGCGCCACGCTGCAGCACCGTGATGCGGTCGGCGATGCTGGAGACCACGTTCATGTTGTGTTCCACCATCAGGATGGTGCGGCCCTCGGACACCTTCTTGATCAGCTGGGTGACGCGGTTCACGTCCTCGTGGCCCATGCCCTGGGTGGGCTCGTCCAGCAGCATCAGGTCGGGCTCCAGCGCCATGGTGGTGGCCAGCTCCAGCGCGCGCTTGCGGCCGTAGGGCAGGTTCACCGTCATTTCGCGCGCGAAATCCTGCAGGTCCACCGTGTGCAGCAGCTCCAGCGCGCGGTCGTGCAGGTGGAACAGCGACTTCTCCGGCTTCCAGAAATGGAACGAGGTGCCCAGGTTGCGCTGCAGTGCGGCGCGCACGTTCTCCAGCACCGTCATGTGCGGGAACACCGCGGAGATCTGGAACGAGCGCACGATGCCGCGCCGCGCGATCTGCGCCGGCTTCTCGTGGGTGATGTCGTGGCCCAGGTAGGTGATGGTGCCGCGGGTGGGCGGCAGGAACTTGGTCAGCAGGTTGAAGAAGGTGGTCTTGCCGGCCCCGTTGGGGCCGATCAGGGCGTGGATGTCGCCGCGGCGCACCCGCAGGTCCACGTTGTTGACCGCGACGAAGCCCTTGAACTCCTTCGTCAGGCCCTTCGTCTCCAGAATGTACTCAGCCGGCAAATCGCACTCCTGCTCCAGGTGCGGGGGTCAAAAAAACTCCCGCGAAGCAAGCAACTGTAAAAAGCATGCCGCACCGCAGTAAGGGGGGTAAACCTTAAGTAGTTTTGCTTGGTTCACCGCCGGCCAGGCGAGGCCTCGCGGCGAAGCCCGCGCGGGGAGGCCCGGATGCTACACTTTTTGTAGCTAAGGGGCGGGTCGGGTTTTCACCAACTGGCCGGCGCGATGCCGGCGGGGGCATCGGACGCCGGCCGCGCGCTCACATGTTGCGGCGGTACTGGCCGCCGACTTCGAACAGCGTGGCGGTGATCTGGCCCAGCGAGCACACGCGCACCGCGTCCATCAGCACCTCGAACACGTTGCCGTTGTCCATCACCGCCTGGCGCAGGCGCTGCAGCATGGCGGGCGCCTCGACAGCGTTGCGGGCGTGGAAGTCCTGCAGGCGCGTGAGCTGGTTCTGCTTTTCTTCTTCGGTCGAGCGGGCCAGCTCCAGCTTGTCCATGACGGTGTCGCCGTGCGGGTTGCGGAAGGTGTTGACGCCGACGATGGGCAGCTCGCCGGTGTGCTTGAGCATCTCGTAATGCATGCTCTCGTCCTGGATGCGGCCGCGCTGGTAGCCGGTTTCCATCGCGCCCAGCACGCCGCCGCGCTCGGAGATGCGCTCGAACTCGCTCAGCACGGCCTCTTCCACCAGCTCGGTCAGATCGTCGATGATGAACGAGCCCTGGCTGGGGTTCTCGTTCTTCGCCAGCCCCCACTCGCGGTTGATGATCAGCTGGATCGCCATGGCGCGCCGCACGGACTCCTCGGTCGGCGTGGTGATCGCCTCGTCGAAGGCGTTGGTGTGCAGCGAGTTGCAGTTGTCGTAGATCGCGATCAGCGCCTGCAGCGTGGTGCGGATGTCGTTGAACTGGATCTCCTGCGCGTGCAGGCTGCGCCCGGAGGTCTGGACGTGGTACTTGAGCTTCTGGCTGCGTTCGTTGGCGCCGTACTTCTCCTTCATGGCCACCGCCCAGATGCGGCGCGCCACCCGGCCCATGACCGTGTACTCCGGGTCCATGCCGTTGGAGAAGAAGAACGACAGGTTGGGCGCGAAGTCGTCGATGTGCATCCCGCGTGCGAGATAGGCCTCGACGAAGGTGAAGCCGTTCGACAGGGTGAACGCCAGCTGGCTGATCGGGTTGGCGCCGGCTTCGGCGATGTGGTAGCCCGAGATCGACACCGAGTAGAAGTTGCGCACGTTGTGCTGCACGAAGTACTGCTGAATGTCGCCCATCACCTTCAGGCTGAACTCGGTGGAGAAGATGCAGGTGTTCTGGCCCTGGTCTTCCTTCAGGATGTCGGCCTGCACCGTGCCACGCACGTTGGCCTGCACCCATTCGCGGATCTTGGCGGTTTCGGTGGGCGTGGGCTCGCGGCCGTTGTCGGCCTTGAACTTCTCCATCTGCTGGTCGATGGCGGTGTTCATGAACATCGCCAGGATGCTGGGCGCCGGGCCGTTGATGGTCATCGACACCGAGGTGCTGGGCTCGCACAGGTCAAAGCCCGAATACAGCACCTTCATGTCCTCCAGCGTGGCGATGGACACGCCGGAGTTGCCGACCTTGCCGTAGATGTCCGGGCGCAGGTCGGGGTCGTTGCCGTACAGCGTGACCGAATCGAAGGCGGTGGACAGGCGCTTGGCCGGCGTGCCGGCCGACAGCAGCTTGAAGCGGCGGTTGGTGCGGAACGGGTCGCCTTCGCCGGCGAACATGCGCGTGGGGTCCTCGCCCTCGCGCTTGAAAGCGAAGGTGCCGGCGGTGTAGGGGAAGCTGCCCGGCGCGTTCTCCAGCATCAGCCACTTGAGGATTTCGCCGCTGTCCTCGTACTGGGGCAGGGCGACCTTGCGGATGGTGGTGCCCGAGAGCGACTTGGTGGTCAGCCGGGTGCGGATTTCCTTGTCGCGGATCTTCACCACGTACTCGTCGCCGGCGTAGGCCTTCTGCATGTCGGGCCACTGGGCCAGCAGGTGGCGCGCGGGCGCTTCCAAGTGCTGCTCGCGCTGCACCGCCAGGTCGTCCGCGGCTTCCGCGGCCTGGGCGCGGTCGGGCTTGTCGGCGCGCAGCATGGCCGCCGATGCGCGCAGCTGCTGGACTTCGCGCGCGAGCTTGGCCTGGGCGCGCACCTTCTTCTTGTAGGCGCGCACGGTTTCGGAAATCTCGGCCAGGTAGCGGGTGCGCTGCGGCGGCACGATCGGCGTCTGGTTGGTGCTGTGGCGCACGTCGACCGAGGGCAGGCGGCCGTCCTGCAGCTTCAGGCCCAGCTCGCCCAGGCGCGGCTTGAGCGCCTGGAACAGCGCGGTCACGCCGTCGTCGTTGAAGCGGGCGGCCATGGTGCCGAACACCGGCATCTCCTCGGTCCGCTTGGTCCACGCTTCCTTGTTGCGCTGGACCTGCTTGCTCACGTCGCGCAGCGCGTCGGCCGCGCCTTTGCGGTCGAACTTGTTGATCGCCACGAACTCGGCGAAGTCCAGCATGTCGATCTTTTCCAGCTGGCTGGCGGCGCCGAACTCGGGCGTCATCACGTACAGCGGCACGTCCACGTGCGGCACGATGGCGGCGTCGCCCTGGCCGATGCCGGAGGTCTCGACGATCACCAGGTCGAAGCCGGCGGCCTTGCAGGCGGCCACCACGTCGGGCAGGGCCGGGGAGATCTCGCTGCCGAAGTCGCGCGTGGCCAGCGAGCGCATGAAGACGCGCTGCCCGGAATCGGGAGAAGCCGCCTGGCCGACGGGCTTGGGCCACGGGTTGATGGCGTTCATACGGATGCGGTCGCCCAGCAGGGCACCGCCGCTCTTGCGGCGCGACGGGTCGATGGAGATGACGGCGATGCGCAGGCTGTCGTCCTGGTCCAGGCGCAGCCGCCGGATCAGTTCGTCGGTGAGCGAGGACTTGCCGGCGCCGCCGGTACCGGTGACGCCCAGCACGGGAACGTGGCGCGTGTCGGCGTGCTTGCGCACCGTGTTGACCAGTTCGGCGTCGGCGTTGCCGTTCTCCAGCGCGGTGATGAGCTGGGCCAGCGCGCGCCAGCTGGCGTCGTCCTGGCCCTGGATGGCCTCGGCGCGGCGCGGCGCGAAGGAGGTGAGGTCCTTGTCGCAGCGCATCACCATCTCGCCGATCATTCCCTGCAGGCCCATCTTCTGGCCGTCTTCGGGACTGTAGATGCGCGTGACGCCGTAGTCCTGCAGTTCGCGGATTTCCGAGGGCACGATCACGCCGCCGCCGCCGCCGAACACCTGGATGTGCTCGCCGCCGCGCTGCTTGAGCAGATCGACCATGTACTTGAAGTACTCGACGTGGCCGCCCTGGTAGGAACTGATGGCGATGCCCTGCACGTCTTCCTGCAGAGCCGCGGTGACCACCTCGTCCACGCTGCGGTTGTGGCCCAGGTGGATGACCTCGGCGCCCATGCCCTGCAGGATGCGCCGCATGATGTTGATGGCCGCGTCGTGCCCGTCGAACAGGCTGGCGGCGGTGACGAAACGCACCTTGTGCGTGGGACGGTAGCTGGCGAGCGCCTTGTATTCGGCGGACAGGTCGGTCATGGAATGGGGCTCCCGGGAATGATCGCTACCTTACTTGACGTTTACGTCAACGTCAATGTCAACCCGGTGCACCGCCACGGTGCAGATGCGGGTTTGTCCGGGGTGGGATGACAGCCAGCCGTCAGGGCATGCAGCGGGGCCGCTGGGTTAGCATGGACCGAAGGCCCCTGCGTCATGCCGGATGCCGATTGCATCGATTTTCACAAGACTCGGAGACAACACATGATGCCCTCGATCAAACTCACCGCCGTTGCCGCGCTCGCGCTGTCGGCCGGCATGGCCTTCGCAGCGGACCCGATCAAGATCGGCGTCGACGGACCGTTCACCGGCGGCTCCTCCTCGATGGGGGTCAGCATGCGCGACGGCGTGCGCCTCGCCGTGGAAGAGATCAACAAGGCCGGCGGCGTGCTCGGCCGCAAGATCGCGCTGGTCGAGCGCGACGACGAAGCCAAGAACGAGCGCGGCGTGCAGATCGCGCAGGAGCTGATCAACAAGGAGAAGGTCACCGCGGTGGTCGGCTACATCAACACCGGCGTGGCGCTCGCCTCGCAGCGCTTCTTCCAGGAAGCCAAGATCCCGGTGATGAACAACGTGGCCACCGGCTCGCTGGTCACCCACCAGTTCGACGACCAGCCGGAGAACTACATCTTCCGCAACTCCGCGCATGATTCCATCCAGGCGCCGATGATCGTGGAAGAGGCGATTTCCCGCCGCGGCTTCAAGAAGGTCGCAATCCTGGCGGACTCCACCAACTACGGCCAGCTGGGCCGCGCCGACCTGGAGAAGGCGCTGGAGCAGAAGGGCGTGAAGCCGGTGGCGGTCGAGAAGTTCAACATCAAGGACGTCGACATGACGCCCCAGCTGCTCAAGGCCAAGGAAGCCGGCGCCGAAGCGGTGCTGACCTACGGCATCGGCCCCGAGTTGGCGCAGATCGCCAACGGCATGACCAAGCTGGGCTGGAAGGTGCCGATCGTCGGCAGCTGGACGCTGTCGATGGCCAACTTCATCGACAACGCCGGCCCCGGCGGTGAGGGCGCGCGCATGCCGCAGACCTTCATCCAGGAAGCCACCACGCCCAAGCGCAAGGCCTTCATCGACAACTACCTGAAGACCTTCAAGCCGAAGAACAACCGCATCGATTCGCCGGTGTCGGCCGCGCAGGGCTACGACTCGATCTACCTGCTGGCCGCGGCCATCAAGCAGGCCGGCTCCACCGAAGGCCCCAAGGTCAAGGAAGCGTTGGAGGACCTGAAGGCGCCGGTGGAAGGCGTGGTGACGATCTACAACAAGCCGTTCGCCAAGGCCGACCACGACGCCATCACCGCCAACATCCCGGTGTTCGGCGAAGTCAAGGGCCAGCGCGTGGTCTACGCCTACGCCGACGACCAGAAGAAGGCCGCCGAAGTGCGCCTGAAGGACGCCAACGCCAAGGGTGCCCTGGCACCGGCCAAGAAGAAGTAAACGCAATCGCCGCGCGCGCCGCCCGGGCCCCGTCCCGCGGCGGCGCTTGCACATCGCAGCGGCCCATTTCCCGGAGGGGTGGTCATGCAGATCCTCTTGCAACTCGTCTACAGCGGCATCGCCCTGGGCATGATCTACGCGGTCATCGCCTTCGGCTACCAGCTGACCTTCGCCACGTCCGACACGCTGAACTTCGGCCAGGGCGACGCGCTCATGCTGGGCGCGCTGGTGGGGTTGACCCTGGTGGGCGCCGGCGTCAACTACTGGCTGATGATCCCCATCGTGTGCGTGTTCGGCGCGGTGCAGGGCGCGGTGGTCGAGCGCATCGGCGTGCGCCCCGCGATCAAGATCAAGAGCGAGTTCGGCTGGATCATGTCCACCATCGCGCTGGGCATCATCTTCAAGAACGTGGCCGAGAACGTCTGGGGCCACGACGACCTGAAATTCCCGTCGCCGCTGCCCGAGTCGCCGATCCCGCTGTTCGGCGCGAACGTGCTGCCGATGGAAATCCTGGTGGTGGTCGGCGCCATCGCCATGATGGCGGCGGTGGAGGTGTTCAACCGCAAGTCGATCTACGGCAAGGCGGTGGTGGCGACCTTCAACGACCGCGATGCCGCCAAGCTGATGGGCATCAACACCGGCCTGGTGATCACGTTTTCCTACGCGCTGTCGTCGCTGTCGGCGGCCTTCGCCGGCGTGATGATCGCGCCGCTCACGCTGACCGGCGCCACCATGGGCGCGGTGCTGGGCCTGAAGGCCTTCGCGGTGGCCATCATCGGCGGGCTGACCAGCGGCATGGGCATCATCGTGGGCGGCATCATCCTCGGCGTGGCCGAGACCACCACCGGCTTCTATCTTTCCACCGGCTACAAGGACGTGCCGGGCCTTGTGCTGCTGCTGCTGGTGCTGGCGTTCAAGCCCGCGGGCCTGTTCGGCAAGACCACCATCAAGAAAGTCTGAGATGAAGATCGCGTCTTCGTCGCGCTCCACCCTGCTGGCGGCCGCCGTCGGCCTGGCGCTGCTGATCGCCTTCCCGCTGGCGGTGACCAACCCGTACTACATCCACCTGCTCGAGACGATCATGATCTACGCGATCCTGCTCTTCGGGCTGGACATCGTGGTGGGCTACACCGGCCAGGTGTCGCTCGGCCACGCCGGCCTGTTCGGTATCGGCGCCTACGTCTGCGGCATCTTCGTCACCAAGCTGGGCACGCCGCTGCTGGTCACCGGCATCGCCTCGATCGGCATCACCGCGCTGTTCGGCGCGGTGCTGGCGCTGCCGGCGCTGCGCGTCACCGGCCCCTACCTGGCGATGGTGACGCTGGCCTTCGGCACCATCGTGCAAATCCTGATCAACGAGATGACCTTCCTCACCGAAGGACCGCTGGGCATCAAGCTGGCCAAGCCGCTGCTGCTGGGGCACCGGCTGGACGAGCGCGAGTTCTTCTGGCTGGTGGCGGTGCTGCTGATGGCCTCGCTGATCGTGGTGGACCGCATCCTGCGCTCGCAGCTGGGCCGCGCCTTCGAGGCGCTGCGCGGCAGCCCGATCGCATCGGACTGCATGGGCGTGTCGGTGTACCGCTACAAGGTCTACGCCTTCGTCATCAGCGCCGGCCTGGCCGGCCTGGCGGGATCGCTGTACGCCATCTCCGAGCAGTACATCTCGCCCAACACCTACAACTTCGAGCTCACGGTGCTGTTCCTGCTGGCCATCATCATGGGCGGGCGCAAGACGCGCACCGGCGCGCTGCTGGGCGCGACCATCATCGTGATGCTGCCCAAGCTGCTGGACGACATCGAGACCTTCCGCTATGCGGCGGTCGCCCTGGCCGTGGTGGTGACCATCGGCGCGGCGGTGCTGCTGCAGCGGCGCAAGGCGACCCTGGCGCGCGTGGCGATTCCCGTGGCCGGCAGCGTCGCGCTGGCCGCCGTGTCCTTCGTGCTGGAGACCATGACCGACTGGCGGCTGTCGGTCTTCGGCGTGATCACGCTGTTCGTCGTCTACTACCTGCAGGACGGCATCGTCGGCTTCGTGCGCGCGATGTTCAACCTCCGGGGCCACGCCCGGGCCGACGCCGAGGCGGCGCGCGACCTGCCGGTGGTGAAGGACGCGGTGTCGGCGGCCGGCGCCGACGCGCCGCCTGTGATGCTGGACGCGAGCGGCGTGCTGATGCAGTTCGGCGGCCTGAAGGCGCTCAACAACGTCGACCTGAAGGTGGCGCGCGGCACCATCCACGGCCTGATCGGGCCCAACGGCTCGGGCAAGAGCACGATGATGAACGTGCTCACCGGAATCTACGTGCCCACGGCGGGCCGCATCGACTTCAAGGGCAATACCGTCATCGGCCGCACCTCGTCGTCGATCGCGCTGTCGGGCATCGCGCGCACGTTCCAGAACGTGCAGCTGTTCGGGGAGATGACGGCGCTGCAGAATGTGCTGGTCGGCCTGCACCACAGCTTTCGCAGCAATCTGCTGGACGTGGCGCTGCACACGCCGCGCTACAACCGCGAGAACAGCGCGTCGGCGGCCCACGCGCATGCGCTGCTGCAGTTCGTGGGGCTGGACACGCTGGCCGGCGAGGAGGCGCGCAACCTGCCGTACGGCAAGCAGCGGCTGCTGGAGATCGCCCGCGCGCTGGCGCTCAGCCCGCAGCTGCTGCTGCTGGACGAGCCCGCCGCCGGCCTCACGGCGCCGGACATCCGCGAGCTGGTTGGCATCGTGCGCAAGATCCGCGAACACGGCATCACGGTGATCCTGATCGAACACCACATGGACGTGGTGATGTCGATCTGCGACACCGTCACCGTGCTCGATTTCGGCCAGAAGATCGCCGAGGGCCGGCCGGCCGACGTGCAGGCCGATCCAAAGGTCATCGAAGCCTACCTCGGCAGTGCCGAGGTGGCGAACGCCTGAGGCAGGGAGGAGCGACATGCTTTCGATTTCCAACCTGCACGCCGGCTACGGCAAGGTCGAGGTGCTGCACGGCATTTCGCTGGAGGTGCCCAAGGGCAAGGTGGTGACGCTGATCGGCAGCAACGGCGCCGGCAAGACCACCACCATGCGCGCCATCAGCGGCATGATCGCGCCCAGCCAGGGCACGGTCATGCTGGGCGGGCGCGACGTGACCGGCCAGGAGCCCTACCGCGTGGCCAAGCTGGGGCTCGCGCACTCGCCCGAGGGCCGGCGCGTGTTCTCCACCATGAGCGTCACCGACAACCTGCTGCTGGGCGCCTTTCCGCGCTTCACCGGCGCGCGCCCCAAGGGCGACGTGCAGGCCGACCTGGAGCGGGCGATGGAGTATTTTCCGCGGCTGAAGGAGCGGCGCCAGCAGCTGGCCGGCACCTTGTCGGGCGGCGAGCAGCAGATGCTGGCGATGGCGCGCGCGATGATGCTCAACCCCGAGGTCGTGCTGCTGGACGAGCCGTCGATGGGCCTGGCGCCGATCCTGGTGCAGGAAGTGTTCCGCATCATCGAGCGGCTGCGCAGCGAGGGCATGACCATGCTGCTGGTCGAGCAGTTCGCCGCCGCGGCGCTGAACGTCGCCGACTACGCTTACGTGCTGGAGAACGGGCGCATCTCGGTGCACGGCGAAGCCGCCAAGCTGCGCGACGACCCGGCCGTGAAGGCCGCCTACCTGGGCGGCAGCCACTGAAGCCGATGGCGGGCCCGCCCGTGCGCGCGGCTGGCAAAATCCAGCCATGAGCACCACACCCGCTGCCACTATCTCCCCCGACCACCTGTCGCCGCGCCCGGCCGAGGGCTATGCCGGCGACGTCACGCCCGAACTGGCCCACCAGTGGTTGCAGTCGGGCGACGCCGTCCTGGTGGACGTGCGCAGCGATGCCGAGCGCGAATGGGTCGGCTTCGTGCCGGGCGCGGTGCCGCTGGCCTGGAAGCAGTGGCCCGGCATGGCGATGAACGCCGGCTTCGATACAGGCTTGCAGGCCGCGGCGCCCGCCGGCAAGAAGGTGCTGCTGCTGTGCCGCAGCGGCGTGCGCTCCGTCGCCGCCGCCAAGCGCGCCACCGAATTGGGCATCGAGGCCTACAACATCCTCGAAGGCTTCGAAGGCGATCCCGACGAACAGGGACAGCGCGGCCGCAAGGGCGGCTGGCGCCTGCGCGGCCTGCCGTGGCGGCAGAGCTGAATCCGGCAGGCTCCATCCGATGATGAACGACAAGTTCGAGCAACTGATCGCGCGCGCGATGGCGCTGGTGGACCGCATCGAAGCCGTCCTGCCGCAGCCGCTGACCGCCCCCGACTGGAACGCGGCAATTGCGTGGCGCTACCGCAAGCGCGCTTCGGGCCATGGCGTGCTGGAGCCGGTGCGCCACGTCGGCGCGATGCGGCTGGACGACCTGAATGAAGTCGAGCCGCAGAAGGAGAAGATTCAGCGCAATACGCTGCAGTTCGTGGAGGGCCTGCCCGCCAACAACGTGCTGCTGACCGGCGCGCGTGGCACCGGCAAGTCGTCGCTGGTGCGGGCCTGCCTGAACGAATACGCCCCGCGCGGCCTGCGCCTGATCGAGGTCGACAAGACAGACATGGTGGACCTGCCCGACATCGTGGAGGTGGTGGCGGCGCGCGACGAGAAGTTCATCGTGTTCTGCGACGACCTGAGCTTCGAGGAGGGCGAGCCTGGCTACAAGGCGCTGAAGTCCACCCTCGACGGTTCGGTGGCTGCGGCCACGCCGAACCTGCTGGTGTACGCCACCAGCAACCGGCGCCACCTGCTGCCCGAGCACATGAAGGACAACCTCACCTACAAGCACACCGACGACGGCGAGATCCATCCGGGCGAGGTGGTGGAGGAAAAGATCTCTCTGTCCGAGCGCTTCGGCCTGTGGGTCAGCTTCTATCCCTTCAGCCAGGACGAGTACCTGGCGATCACCGCGCAGTGGCTGTCGCACTTCGGTGTGGTGCCCGAGCGCGTCGACGCCGCGCGGCCCGAGGCGCTGGTGTGGGCGCTGGAGCGCGGCTCGCGCAGCGGCCGCGTGGCCTACCAGTTCGCCCGCGACTACGCGGGGCGGCAGGGCGGATGAACCAGGTGCTCGTTGCGGATGGAGACCGACCCCGCGAGGGCGGCCCGGACCGCAAGGAAGTGGAAGTCGCGGTCGGCGTGCTGATCCGCGGTGACGGCTGCTTCCTGCTCACCAGCCGCCCGGCCGGCAAGGTGTACGAAGGCTATTGGGAATTCCCCGGCGGCAAGGTCGAAGCCGGCGAGACGGTGGAGCAGGCGCTGCGCCGCGAACTGCAGGAAGAAATCGGCGTCACCATCGGCGCGGTACACCCCTGGCGCGTGGAGCTTGTCGACTATCCGCATGCGCTGGTGCGGCTGAACTTCTGCAAAGTCCATGAATGGTCCGGCGCGATGCACATGCGCGAAGGCCAGCACTTCGCGTGGGAGGCGCTGCCGGTGGCGGTGAAGCCGGTGCTGCCCGGCACGGTGCCGGTGCTGCGGTGGTTCGCCGAGGAGCGCGGATTCACTGGTGCGACACATACGTTGGTGCCGTAATCGGCCCTTTTCATGCGTAGACCTCGCGGCAAGTCGCGCGCGGGCGGGCCGCAGCGCGCGGACATGGCGTCCCGCGCTTCGCGCGGGCAGACCTGCGGCGGATGGGAGCGGGTCTGAGCGGTAGAACTCGCTGCGCACCGCAAGCGGTGCTCCGCTCAGACAGCTACCGCGAGTCAGTTCACGAGCGCGCTGAAGCGCGCCAGCCCCGCTCCCATCCACCGCAGGCGCAATGCCCAACTGCGCGCCACGGCCCGCCCGCGCGCGACTTGCAGGCACGATGCAGGCGCGCCGCCGGTTGAGCGCCCCCATGCCACGCGCCGCGGCAGCCGGTGCCCGGCGGGGGCGATTTCTGGGGCGGCTGGTCTGTTCGGTCCGGAGCCGGGCGCGCTTGCGCGCTTTGTGAACTGACTTGCGGGGGCTGTCGGAACGGAGCGCTCGCAGAGCGCGAAGTGAGTTCCCCCGCACCGGCTGCGGACCGAACAGACCAGCGAAGTCGGCGCGCAGCGCCGACCGCCACAGCATGAGCCCCGGCGGGCACCGCCTGACGCGGCGCACCTCCACCCAAGCCCCGCCAGAACCGTTGTTTTAGCTACAAAATTTCTAGCACAAACCCAAGACCCACTGGACTCCAAAGCCGAGTCGTACCAAACTGTTTCTTTCCCGCAACGAGAAAAAGTCACCATGCCCGTCATCGCAGTCGTCAACCGCAAAGGTGGCAGCGGCAAAAGCACGTTCGCCGCGCACATGGCGGCGTGGTCCGCGCGCCAGGGACACGCCGTGATGCTGGGCGACGTGGACCGCCAGCAGTCCAGCCGGGGCTGGCTGCGGCGCCGGCCGGCGGAATTGCCCGCCATCGCGCCCTGGGCCATGGACCACAAGCAGATGCTGCGCGTGCCGCCCAGCATCACCCACGTGGTGCTGGACACGCCGGGCGGCCTGCACGGCTTCGAGCTGGCGCGCATCGTGATGTTCGCCGACGCCATCGTCATGCCGGTGTGCCCTTCGGTGTTCGACCGCGAATCGGCGGCGGCCTGCCACGCGGAACTGGCCACGCTGCCGCGCATCGCGTCCGGGCGCTGCAAGGTAGCCGTCGTGGGCATGCGGGTGGACGGGCGCACCCGCCACGGCGAGGTGCTGCGCCAATGGTCCGACGGCCTGGGCGTTCCGTTCCTCGGCGTGCTGCGCGAAACGCAGCTCTACGTGCGTGCGCTGGAGCGCGGCCTCACGGTGTTTGACCTGCCGTCTGGCAAGGCCACTATCGACCTCGCGCAATGGGAGCCGATCCTTGCGTGGCTGCAGCCGCTGATGCAGGCGCCGCAGCCGGCGGCAAACGACCCCGCGCCGGCCGCTGGCCAACGCGTCGGCGGCTCGCGCCCGGCCAGCCTGATGCCGGCGCAGGAGTCGCTGATCCACGGCGCGCGGCTGGCCGTTCTTGCCGGTGGCAGGTCACGGGTGGAGGAGCCGGCAGCGCAGCCGGCGCGGCCGCGCGCCACCACGCCGCGCGAGGCGCGGCAGATTCCGCAATTCCTCAAACGGTAAAACGGGGCAGCCGGCGCGCCTACTGCTTGGCGCGGCGCAGGTCGGCCACGCGGTCGGCGATCACGTCGATGTCCAGCGCGTCCTGCGCGTGCACGAGATAGGTTTCCAGGTCGTCCACCGCCAGGCTGGTGTGGCCCTGCTCCGCGTGGGCCAGCCCTCGGTCGCGATACTCGGCCCAGGCGTCGGGCAGCAGCACCAGCAGGCGGTCCTGCACGGCGATGGCGCGCTGCCAGTCTTCCTGTGCGTGGTGGATTTCCTTCAAGTTGCGCAGCATGCGCGCGACGATGTCGCGCGGCGGCGCGGCCTGCAGGTACAGGCCCAGCGGGACCTCGAACTCGTCGATCAGCCCGCTGCGCCGCTTGTAGGGCTCCAGCCGCTCGGACAGTTCTTCGCGCGACAGCGACTGGCCGCTGAACGGGTCGATCACCACCTGCCCGCGCGGCAGGTTGACCTTGATCATGAAGTGGCCGGGAAAGCACACGCCGCGCGCGTGCAGGCCGATGCCCTGCGCCAGCTCCATCCACAGCACCGCCAGCGAGATCTGGTTGCCGCGCCGCGTGCGCAGCACCACGTTCAGGTAGCTGTTGTCGGGGTCGCAGTAGTCGTTGACGTTGCCGCCGAAGCTGAGGTCGCGAAAGAAAAACTGATTGAGCGTGCGCAGCTTCTGCAAGGGAGCGGCGTCGGCCGGAATCCGGCGTTTCAGGCGCGCGAGCAGCTGGTCCACGTCGCCCAGCACCTGCTGCAAGTCGAGGTCGGGGTACTCGTCCTGCGCCAGGCAGGCGGCGGATTCCAGCAGCGGGAAATGCTCATCGCTGTGCACCAGCGAGCCGAAGTAATCGAGCGAGCTTGGCGACAGGAAGTTGAGCATGGATTCTTTGTAATGGAGGCGCCCGGACCCGTCAAGCCGCGGTCGAGGTCCCTGCATCATCGCGTGACAAATTGCCGCAGGCGAACACCGGTCGCCGCGAGCGCGCCGAAGTACAGCACGCCGGCGCCCACCAGCACCGCCGCCATTGCGCCGATCCGCTTGAGCGGCTCGGTACGCCAGCCGATCCAGGGAAACTGCCCCGCCACCCACCACAGGAACCCGCCGAGCAAGGCGCTCGCCAGCAGCACGCGCAGCGCGAACATCGGCCAGCCCGGACTAGGGCGGTATTTGCCGCGGCGCAGCAAACCAACCAGCAGCGCGCCCGCGTTCACCAGCGCGCCCAGCCCGATGGACAGCGCGAGCCCCACGTGGTGCAGGAACGGCACCAGCGCCGCGTTCAGCAGCTGCGTGACGACCAGCGCCGCGATGGCGATGCGCATCGGCGTCTTCATGTCGTGGCTGGCGTAGTAGCCCGGCGCCAGCACCTTGATCGCCACCAGCCCCAGCAGGCCGCAGCCGTAGCCGGCCAGCGCGAGCGCCACCTGCGGGATGTCGCTGTCCTTGAACGCGCCGTAGTGGAACAGCGTCGCGACCAGCGGTGCGGCGAACACCAGCAGCGCCACCGAACTCGGGATGGCCAGCAGCACGACCAGCCGCAGGCCCCAGTCGAGCATGCCGGAGTAGCGCGCGTCGTCGCCGCTGGCGCGCGCGGCGGCCAGTTGCGGCATCAGCACCACGCCCAGCGCCACGCCGAGCAGCGCGGTCGGGAACTCCATCAGCCGGTCCGCATTGTTGAGCCAGCTCACGCTGCCAGCCGGCAGGTACGAGGCGATCTGCGTGTTGATCAGCAGCGATATCTGCGCCACGCTGACGCCGACCAGCGCCGGCAGCATCAGCCGCAGCACGGTGCGAGTGGATTCGTCCTGCCACGCCGCGCGCAGGCCCGAGAAAGCCAGGCCGATGCGCGGCCACATGCCGATGCGGCGCAGCGCCGGCACCTGGATCGCCAGCTGCAGCACGCCGCCCAGCATGACGCCGATGCATTGCGAGTAGATCGGCTCGATTCCCATGCGCTGGAACCAGGGCGCGGCCAGCACGATGGAGCCGATCAGCGTGACGTTCAGCAGCACCGGCGAGGCGGCCGGCACGGCGAAGCGCTTCCAGGTGTTGAGGACGCCGCCGGCCAGCGCCACCAGCGACATGAAGCCGATGTAGGGGAACATCCAGCGCGTCATCAGCACGGCCGCGTCGTAGGCGTGCGGCGTCTTCTTCATGCCGCTGGCCAGCGCCCAGACCAGCAGCGGCGCGCCCGCCACGCCGGCCACGCACAGCAGCAGCAGCGCCCAGAACAGAATCGTGGAGACATGGTCCACCATGCGCCTGGCGCCCTCGTCGCCCTCCTTCGTGCGGCAGCTCGCCAGCACCGGCACGAAGGCCTGGCTGAAGGCGCCCTCGCCGAACACGCGGCGAAACAGGTTGGGGATGCGGAAGGCGACGTAGAACGCGTCGGTCAGCGCGCTGACGCCGAAGAACGCGGCGAACAGCACGTCGCGCACGAGCCCGGTGATGCGCGACGCCAGGGTCAGCAGCGAGACGGTGGAAGCGGCTTTGAACAGGCTCACCGGCGCGAGTGTAGCCGCGGGTTTGCGGCGCGAGCGGCGGCCGCAAAGGGCCTTTGGCGCGCGGCTATAATGGAGGGCTTTGCTGGCATCATCCTCAAACCCTTCCAAGGAATTTCCCCATGGCATCCACCAAGCCGAAGAAAAAGAACCCCCGCCTCGCGTCGGGCCGCAAGCGCGCGCGCCAGGACGTGAAGCTCAACGCAGCCAACACTTCGCTGCGCTCCAAGTACCGTACCGCTGTGAAGAACGTCGAGAAGGCGGTCCTCGCGGGCGACAAGACCAAGGCCACCGAACTGTTCGCCAAAGCGCAGAGCATCGTGGACACGGTCGCCGACAAACACATCTTCCACAAGAACAAGGCCGCTCGCGACAAGAGCCGCCTGTCGGCCAAGGTGAAAGCCCTGGCCACCGCCGCCCCTGCCACCGCCTGAGCCAGACTCCAAGTCACTCAGGTCCAGCCCGCAGGCCCACCGCCTGCGCCGTTTGATCCCGGTGCGCTGCCAGCAAAGCAAAAAAGAAAAACCGCCTTCGGGCGGTTTTTTCTTGGGACGCGGCCTTCAGGCGATTGTCATTCGGAGGATGCGGACGGTGACGCCTCGCTCGCCGGCGGAGCGGTTTCGCTGGTCCGCAGGTCGTTGTCCTTGGCGAAGTTCATCACGAAGTCCCAGGCCATGGGTTCGAGCGTGCGCAGCGCGCTGTTGACGATCACGCACTTGATGCCGCCGATCACCGTGGGCACGCACCAGGGCGAATAGCTGATGTGGTCGCCGGGCTGGGCGCCGCCGGGGCGAAACGAGCTCATCACGCCGGCCAGGCGTTCGGCCCAGTCGCTCGGGCGAAAGGTGCGCCCGTCCCGGGTGATGCCCTGGATGAACACTTCCTTGTAGGAGCTGGGGACCATCGATAAGGCGTTTGCTGCGGCGCAACAACTATTGTATCTTATATAAGACTTGAAACATCCGGCAGGAAGCCGGGGCGCATCGCAGTGATGCGGAATTCTCAACCCGCGGCGGCGGGCCGTGTGCCTAGAATTGCACGCATCGGCGGCCCGCCTTTTTGGGCCGCGACTCTTCCCCAAGGATACCCAGATGGCATTCGTCGAAGCGGCTTCTCCGCACCTCATGAACACGTACGGCCGGTTGCCGATCGCGCTCACGCACGGCGACGGCGTGCACGTCTGGGACGTGAACGGCAGGCGCTATCTCGACGCGTTCTCCGGCATCGCGGTCAGCACGCTGGGCCACAACCACCCGAAGCTGGTGCCCGCGCTGCAGGACCAGGTGGCCAAGATGATCCACAGCTCCAATTACTACCACGTGCCCAACCAGGAGGTGCTGGCGGCCAAACTGGTGGAACTGTCGGGCATGACCAACGTGTTCTTCTGCTCGACCGGCCTGGAAGCCAACGAGTGCGCGATCAAGCTGGCGCGCAAATACGGCGTGGACCGCGGCATCGAGCGCCCGGAGATCGTGGTCTACGAGAAGGCTTTCCACGGCCGCAGCATGGCCACCATGGCGGCCACCGGCAACGCCAAGGTGTACAGCGGCTTCGGCCCGCTTGTGGAAGGCTTCGTGCGCGTGCCGCTGAACGACATCGAGGCGCTGAAAAAGGCCACCGAGGGCAACCCCAACGTGGTGGCGGTGTTCTTCGAGGCCATCCAGGGCGAAGGCGGCATCAACCCGATGCGCAACGAGTACCTGCGCCAGGTGCGCGCGCTGTGCGATAAGCGCGACTGGCTGATGATGATCGACGAGGTGCAGTGCGGCATGGGCCGCACCGGCAAGTGGTTCGCCCACCAGTGGGCGGGCATCGTGCCCGACGTGATGCCGCTGGCCAAGGGCCTGGGCTCCGGCGTGCCGGTCGGCGCGGTGGTGGCGGGCCCGAAGGCGGCCGGCATCTTCCAGCCCGGCAACCACGGCAGCACCTTCGGCGGCAACCCGCTGGCCATGCGCGCCGGGGTGGAAACCATCCGCATCATGGAAGAAGACGGCGTGGTGGAGAACGCGGCGCGCGTGGGCACCTACCTGAAGGACGCACTGGTGCGCGAACTGGGCGAGCTGCCGGGGGTGACGGAAATCCGCGGCCAGGGCATGATGATCGGCATCGAGCTGGCCAAGTCCTGCGGCGTGCTGACGCAGCGCGCACTGGATGCGGGCCTGCTCACCAACGTGACGGCCGGCAACGTGATCCGGATCGTGCCGGCGCTGATCATGACCCAGGCGCAGGCCGACGAAGTCGTGGCGATCCTGGCGCCGCTGGTCAAGACCTTCCTCAAAGAATGAACGCGCACGCACCGATCAAGCACTTCCTGCAGTTCAGCGACTTCACCGCGCAGGAGCACGAGTGGCTGTTCCGCCGCGCGGCCGCCATCAAGAAGAAGTTCAAGAGCTACGAGACCTACCACCCGCTGGCCGACCGCACGCTGGCGATGATCTTCGAGAAGGCCTCCACGCGCACCCGCGTGAGCTTCGAGGCCGGCATGTACCAGCTGGGCGGCTCGGTGGTGAACCTGACCACCGGCGACAGCCAGCTCGGCCGCGCCGAGCCAATTGAAGACAGCGCCAAGGTGATCAGTCGCATGGTCGACTTGGTGATGATCCGCACCTACGAGCAGACCAAGATCGAGCTGTTTGCCGAGCATTCACGCGTGCCCGTGATCAACGGCCTGACCAACGAGTTCCACCCCTGCCAGATCCTGGCCGACATCTTCACCTATATCGAGCACCGCGGCAGCATCAAGGGCAAAACCGTGGCCTGGGTCGGCGACGGCAATAACATGGCCAACACCTGGCTGCAGGCCAGCGAAATCCTCGGCTTCAAGGTACATCTGAGCACGCCGTCCGGCTACGAGGTGGACCAGTCGGTGGCTGGCATTCGCTCAGCCGACAGCTACAAGGTCTTCAAGGACCCGATGCAGGCCTGCGCCGGCGCTGACCTGGTGACCACCGACGTCTGGACCAGCATGGGCTATGAAGCCGAAAACGAAGAGCGCAAAAAAGCCTTTGCCGACTGGTGTGTGGACACCGACATGATGAAAGCCGCCAAACCCGACGCGCTTTTCATGCACTGCCTGCCGGCGCACCGCGGGGAAGAAGTTGAAGCTGATGTGATCGACGGGCCGCAGTCCGTGGTCTGGGACGAGGCAGAAAACAGATTGCATGCGCAGAAGGCACTGATGGAGTTCCTTCTGCTCGGACGGGTCGAATAACATTCAACACGCGGCCCGCCAGTGCCGGCGATCTGTTTCGGCGCAGGCTCATGTGTGCGCAGCACACGTGAAGCGGCATCAAGCCGCGTGCCGTAGCCAAAACAGATTGCATGCGCAGAAGGCACTGATGGAGTTTTTGTTGCTTGGCAAGGTTGGTTGACCGCCTCCACTATTTCCGACGGGCGGGCACGCCAACTTGCCGGGGGTAGCCCGGCGGCTACTCACTTTCTTTTTGCGTCGCCAAAAAGAAAGTAAGCAAAGAAAAAGGCGACCCGATGGTCCGGGTCCCTTCGCTTCGCTGCGGGCAACCTGCGGTGCTCGCCGAAAACGGGGTCGAGCTCGAACT
>NZ_JACCWG010000061.1 GCF_013697775.1 Ramlibacter sp.
ATTCCGTTCGCCTTCGATCTGTCGTCGAAAAGCTCACAGTAGCCCCGCCTCCCGGACCCGCCCGGCGTAGGCCTTCAACCGGCCAAGATAGTTGTCGTCGACCAGCCAAGGTAATTGTCGCCAACCATCGTCGCCAGCAGGCTTGCCGCTGAGAACGGAATTGTTCAGGGCGGACTCAGTATTGATCGGAGTGCTTTCTACGGGCTGCGGCTGAATCCACAGGTACGGGCGATTCGCCCTATCGGGCATGCAGATACACGTGAAGCCGTGTGGGACGGCGATGCGCTGGCGGTCGCGGACAAGTACGGTGCGGCCGAGGTGGTGATCACCCTGAAGGGCGGGCCGAGTTTTTCAGCGATGAGCGGCTACATGTCGCAGAGGGAGCGGAGTACTCACGCTACCGCAAACCGAAGAGCGTTCTAGGGCCTGCTGACCGGCGCGAATCCTGCGCTGCAAGTAATGCGCGACTTTTCCGATATCGGTGCAATACACGTACGCCTCACTGCGCCGGAAATTCGCCGCCTGTATGCCACCCGCGACCCGAGAATTCTTAGCGTGGTCGCGAATCGCCCGATAGGTGGCCCCGCACTGTCGAACAGCACAGTTCTCGTCAACATGCCTTCCGCTTGGAATGCCGGATACAGGGCCGCAGGTCAGTACATCGTGGTGATGGACACGGGAATCAACAAGAATCACGCGATGTTCCAAATGAACGGGGCGACCAAGATCACACACGAAGGGTGCTACGGCTCGAACACATCCGACCGCATCTATCAAAGCATTTGCCCATCTGCGCAACCAAACGGGGACAGCAACTTCGGCACGCCGAATTCTGGTGCGCCTACGGACAACTACGAGTGCGCCGCCAACATCCGCGAGGAGTGCTCGCACGGCACGCATGTTGCCGGCATCGCGGCTGGTCGGGCAAGCTCCAGCCTCAACCTCCAGGGAGTTGCTCCAGACGCATATCTCGTATCAATGCAGGTGTTCTCCCAACGGATTTCGTACCCGAACCTGAGGTACTTCAATGCGGATCTCCTGGCGGCACTGGGGGACACCCTCATACTCGGCACCAGCTTGGCGGGCCCCAATCCGGTAACCGTTAATATGAGCCTCGATGGACCTCTGTTTGCGGGCAACTGCCCCGCGGCAGACACCGCGATCAGCAATCGCGTGCAGGACCTCATCTCGCGCACTGTCCCCGTGATTGCCGCCGCAGGCAATGCGGGCAACAAGACGTCCCTTGCCTTCCCGTCGTGCATCCCGAACGTCACCAAAGTGGGCTCGGTGCTCAATGACGCAAGTGGCGTTTCGTTGTCGGGCTTTTCTAATATTGGAATTCCCGGCAACTTCAGCGGGCCCATTCTGCTCGCGCCCGGACAAACCATAAGGTCGAGCTCCGTGCGAGACATTAACGGATTCGGTGGCAATACCAAGACGCTCGAAATTCAGGGCACCTCACAAGCCGCGCCCCATGTGGCTGGGCTATACGCCGCGGTCAAGGCGACAAACCCGATCATGAGCGTCGCCGACGCAACGGCTTGGATTGTTGGTACCGGGAGCTTCCCCGTTACATACGCGCTTCCCGCTCCCACTGGCACACAGACATATCGGCGGATCAAGGTTCCCAACTTCTAGCGGCGCTTCCAAGCAACCAATGAGTACATCAGCATGAAACTCCGCCTTGTCCTTACGGCAGCGTTTGCGATGTCGATTTGCGGATGCGGCGGTAGCGCGGCCGAATGGGTCGGGGTCGCCAAGCCGGCGCAGGGAATGGACATCACTGGCAACACCACGGGATTCGCAGATCAGCTTGCGCATGCGGGCATTTCCGTGCGGTCCGCCCGGTGCTTTCCCGCGTTGCCTGAGCAACTCCCGATGCCCGGAGGACGTGTGCCGGAGTCCCTGACCCTGTTGTACTCGTTCAGTATTGCGCCGGCCGACCTCGATAAGGCGCTCGCTTTGGGGTTCACCGAACGAAGCTCCACCAGCGGGTATGTGACGGAAGGGGTGCCCTGCGTGACACCTCCTCCCATCCAGCCCATCTAGACCTCTCCTTGGTCGTCTTGTCCCGACTCGGGGGCAAGACGACCCAAGGGTCGGTCGGTGAAAGCTTGCCTGCCGGAAGACCGAAGAGAAGTCTGGCTTCACAGCCACCCTGTGCCGCGATCTGTCCATGACCGGACGGAGTTCGGCCAGCACCGCTGACAACTGGAATTGGACGGCGGCTAACCAGCCCGCCACAGCGTCTCCAGCGCCGCCCGCACCCCTTCGATCGGCATCTGCCCAGGCGCCGACGCCTCCCCCGCCACCGCGAAGGTCAGCGCCGAGCCGAATGCGCCGCCGCACAGGCGGCTGGCGGCGCCCAGCCCGCCCATCGACATGCCGATCACCGGAATCGGCAGCGCGCGGCTGGCGCGCAGGGTCGCCTCCAGCAGCGCCAGCACGTCTTCCTCGCGCCGCGGCATCACCGCCAGCTTGGCGGCGTCGGCACCCAGGCGGTGCGCCTGCGCGAAGCGGTCCACCAGCGCATCCACCGGCGGCGTCTTCTCGAAATCGTGGAACGACAGCACCAGGCCGATGCCGCGCTCGCGCGACATCGCGCGTATCTCGCACACGTGGCCGGCGTCGTTGTCCATCTCGAAGTCGACCAGCGACACGCCGCCAGCGTCGCACACGGCGCGGTACATCGCGACCACGCCGTCCTCGTTCAGCGCGATCGGCTGGCCGCCCTCGCGCTGCGAGCGCCGCGTGAACAGCAGCGGCAGGCCGCCGGCCGCTTCACGGATGCGCGGGCCGAGCGCGGCGACTGCGGCCGGGTCGGCGATGCCGTCGAAGAAATCGACCCGCCACTCCAGCAGGTCCGGCTGCCGGGCGGCCACGGCCCGCGCCTCGGCGAGCAGCGCGTCGGCGGTGCGCGCCACCAGCGGCGCGCAGATGGCCGGCACGCCCGGTGAACCGAGAACCCGTCCGTCGATGGTGATGCCGCGCATCGCGCGATTGTACGAAGCGGCTGCTCCGAAGCACCTGCTCCGAATCGGATGGCCCGCCTCAGCTCGCGATCGGCCGGTGGGCGCCCTCGCCGCCGTCGCGCGCGGCGTTCAGCACAGCGATCAGCGCATCCAGCTCCACCGGCTTGGTCAGGTGGGCGTCGAATCCGGCGCTGCGGGTGCGGGCGCGGTCCTCCTCGTTGCCGAAGCCGGTCATCGCCACGAAGAAAGTCTGGTCCAGGCCGGGCTGCGCGCGCAGCAGCCGGCGCGTCTCGAAGCCGTCCATGCCCGGCATGGCCAGGTCCAGCAGGACCACCGTGGGCTGCAGTTGCAGCGCGACGCCCAGCGCCGACGCGCCGTTGTAGGCCGTCTGCACCTGGTGGCCGAGCAGGCGCAGGATGTCGGCGGCGCTGTCGGCCGAATCGCGGTTGTCGTCGACCACCAGCACCTTCAGGCCGCCGCCGAGGCCATCTTCCGCCGCCTCCCCGGGCTGCGCGTCGGCCAGGCCGGCGGCCGTGGGCAGCCGCAGCGTGAAGGTGCTGCCCTGCCCCAGGCCGGGGCTGGACGCGTCCAGCGTGCCGCCGTGCATTTCGGCCAGCGAGCGCGCCAGCGTGAGGCCGATGCCCAGCCCGCTTTCGCTGGCCGCGGAGGTGCCGCTCTCGGTCTGCGCGAACAGCTGGAAGATGCGCTGCAGGTCCGCTGGCTCGATGCCGCGGCCGGTGTCCGTGATGGTGACCAGGAAGAACGGCTCGCCCGGCTGCACCCGCAGCACGATCTGCCCGCCGTCGGGCGTGTACCGCGCGGCGTTGACCAGCAGGTTCTGCAGCACCTGCGACAGCCGCGTGGAGTCGCCGTTCACCCACACCGGCGCCGGCGGCAGGTCCAGCCGCAGCGTGTGGCGCCGCGCCTCGACCACCGGGCGCACGGTTTCCACGCTGCGCGCCACCACGTCGGCAAAGCGCACCAGCTCGCGCCGCAGCTTGATCTTGCCGGTGGTGAGCCGGCCCACGTCCAGCAGGTCGTCCACCAGCCGCGTGATGTGCGTGAGCTGCCGGTCGATCACGTCGCGGCAGTTGCGCAGCGCCGGGCTGCCGACGGTCTCCAGCTGCATGATGGTCACCGCGTTGCGGATCGGCGCCAGGGGGTTGCGCAGCTCGTGCGCCAGCATCGCCAGGAATTCGTTGGTGCGCCGGCTGGACAGCTCCAGCTCCTGCAGCCGGCGGCGTTCGGTCATGTCGCGCGTGACCTTGGCAAAGCCGATCAGCTCGCCGGTGTGGCCGTGCACCGCGGTCACCACCGCGTTGGCCCAGAACAGGCTGCCGTCCTTGCGCACGCGCCAGCCTTCGGTTTCCACCCGGCCTTCGGCGCGCGCCGTGGCCAGTTCCGCCTCGGGCGCGCCGGCCTCGCGGTCCTGCGGCGTGTAGAACATCGAGAAGCTGCGGCCCATCACCTCGGCCGCGTGGTAGCCCTTGATGTCCGCCGCGCCGGAGTTCCAGCTGCGCACCAGGCCGTCGGGGTCGAGCATGAAGATGGCGTAGTCGCGCACGCTGCCCACCAGCAGGCGGAAGCGTTCCTCGCTGGCGCGCAGCTGCTCCTCGTGGGCGCGACGCTCGGTCAGGTCGCGCGTGATCTTGGCGTAGCCGGCCAGCCGGCCGTCGGGCTCGTACAGCGCCGTGATGACGACGTTGGCCCAGAAGCGGCTGCCGTCCTTGCGCAGGCGCCAGCCCTCGTCCTCGAAGCGGCCGTTCTGCCGCGCGCGGCGCAGTTCCTCCTGCGGCCAGCCGGAGGCCACCGCCTCGGGCGGATAGAAAACGGAGAAGTGCTGGCCGAGGATGTCCGCGCGGGTGTAGCCCTTGAGCTTCTGCGCGCCGCTGTTCCAGGAGTTCACGCGGCCTTCCGTGTCCAGCACGAAGATGCCGTAGTCGACCACGGCATCGATCAGCAGCTGCAGGCGCTGTTCGACGCTGGAGGCGGGAGGATCGTCGGCGAGTGTGTTGTCCAAGTCTGCTCGAAGGCGGAGCGCACAGCAAATGTGCATTATGGGTGGCGACCTCGAGCGCGGCTTCGTCGCCCGCCATCATTCGGCGCCGTCCTACAGCGCGGTCCATCTGCTACGCTTGCGCGATGCCCGCCACGCCACACGCCGTCCCGGCCGCCGGACGGGCCGCGACGATGTCGCCCGCCACCGTCGTCCTGCTGCTGTCCCTTCTGCTGGGCATCCAGCCGATCACCACCGACGTCTACCTGCCGGCCCTGCCCGGCCTCACCGAAAGCTTCGGCGCGCCCCTGTCGCAGGCGCAGCTCACGCTGACCGCGCTGCTGCTCGCCTTCGGCACCTCGCAGCTGGTGTGGGGACCGCTGTCGGACCGCTTCGGCCGCCGGCCGGTGCTGCTGGCCGGGCTGGCCGCGTACACGCTGGCGTCCATCGGCTGCGTGCTGGCGCCGTCGATGCCGCTGCTGATCGTCTGGCGCACGCTGCAGGGCGCGGCCATGGGCGCGGCGGTGATGTGCGCGCGCGCCATCGTGCGCGACCTCTATACGCCCGAAGCCGGCGCCCGCGTGATGTCCAAGGGCCTGAGCGGCCTGGGCGTGATCGCCTGCCTGTGCGCGCCGGTCGGCGGCCTGCTGGCCGACGTGTCGGGCTGGCGCTCCGCGCTGGCGGTGCTCGGCGTGTTCGGCGCCGGCACGCTGGCGCTGGTGGCGCTGCGCTACCAGGAGACGGTGCCGCGCCGCAACCCGCAGGCGCTGCAGCCGCGCATGCTGGCGTCCACCTGGGCGGCCATCGTGCGGCACCCCACCTTCATCGCCTACAGCCTGCTGTCCACCGCCGCCTATGCGGGGCTGTTCACCTTCCTGGCTTCGTCGTCCTTCGTGTTCATCAAGGTACTGGGGCTCACGCGCACGCAGTACGGGCTGGCGATGTTCTCGATGTCGCTGGTCTACATCCTCGGCACCTTCGCGTGCCGGCGGCTGATCCCGCGCTTCGGCGTGCAGCGCACGGTGGCGCTGGCGGCCGTGGCCACGCTGGCGGGCGGCACCACCATGGGCGTGCTGGCGCTGGCCGGCGTGCACACGGTGTGGGCCATCCTGCTGCCGTACTGGCTGTTCATGCTGGGCCACGGCGTGCACCAGCCCTGCGGGCAGAGCGGCGCCGTCGGCCCGTTTCCGCAGGCGGCCGGCGCGGCGTCGGCGCTCAACGGCTTCATCCTGACGCTGGTCGCCTTCGGCGTCGGCCGCTGGGTCGGCACGCGGCTGGACGGCAGCGTGTTCGCGCTGGCCAACGGCGTGTGGTTCTGGAGCGTCTGCATTGCCGGCATCGCCTGGACGCTGGTGCAGCGCCTGGGGCGGGTGGCGCCTGCCGCATGAAAGCGGGGGCATTCACCGCAGAGGCGCGGAGAGCGCAGAGGGCCGCCGAGAAAAAAATCGATTCCTCTGCGGCCCTCCGTGTCCTCTGCGTCTCTGCGGTGAAGGCTGTCCGGCTTTCCTGGAGCCACCCCCATGCGGCCTGACCTGCGCCTGGTGGCCCTGGCCGGGCCCACCGCGGCCGGCAAGACGGCGGCGGCGCTGGCCATCGCGCACGCGCTGGATGCGGAGATCGTCAGCGTCGATTCGGCGCTGGTGTACCGCGGCATGGACATCGGCACCGCCAAGCCGAGCGCGGCCGAGCGCGCGGCGCGGCCGCACCACCTGATCGACATCCGCGACCCGGCGCAGCCCTACAGCGCGGCCGAGTTCGCTGGCGACGCGCGGCGGCTGATCGACGAGATCCACGGCCGCGGGCGCGCCGTGCTGCTGGTGGGCGGCACCATGCTGTACTTCAAGGCGCTGTTCGACGGACTGGACGCCATGCCGCCGGCCGACGCGCCGCTGCGCGCCCAAATCGAGGCGCAGGCCGCGGCGCAGGGCTGGCCGGCGCTGCATGCCGAACTGGCGCGCGTGGACGCGGCCACCGCGGCACGGCTCGGGCCGAACGACGCGCAGCGCATCCAGCGCGCGCTGGAGGTGTTCCGGCTCACCGGCCGCCCGCTGTCGGACTTCCATGCGCAAGGCGGCGCCAGGAACGGCGTGCAGCCGGACGTTTTCCTGTCGCTGGAGCCGGACGACCGTGCCTGGCTGCACGCGCGCATCGCGCAGCGTTTCGACGCGATGCTGGAATCCGGTTTCCTCGACGAGGTGCGCACTCTGCGCGCGCGCGGCGATCTGTCGGCGCAGCTGCCCAGCATGCGCTGCGTGGGCTACCGGCAGGCCTGGGAGCTTCTGGACGCGCACGAGGCGCGCGGTTTGGACACGCAGGATGCGCCCTTTCCCCTGCACACGCTGCGCGAGCGCGGCATCTTCGCCACGCGCCAGCTCGCCAAACGCCAGCTGACCTGGCTGCGCGGCATGCAGCGCACGGCCGTTCCCTGCGACGCGCCGGACGCATTGGAGCGCCTGATGGAGCATCTGCGATGAGCACCGCCGCCGTGCAGGTCCGCGACCTCGCCAAGTTCTACGGCGACGCCGCCGTGTTCCGCAACGTCTCGCTGGAGGTCGCCGCCGGTGAATTCGTCGCCATCGTCGGCGAGTCGGGCGTGGGCAAATCCACGCTGCTCAATTGCCTGGCCGGCCTGGACCACTGGGACCAGGGCAGCGTCGCCGTCGAAGGCGCCGACCTCGGCACGATGGACGACGACCGCCGCGCGCTGCTGCGCCGAGAGAAGATCGGCTTCGTGTTCCAGGCCTTCCACGTGCTGCCGCACCTGGACGTGGCGCAGAACGTCGGCCTGCCGCTGCTGCTGCTCGGGCGGCCCGACGCTGCGCGCGTGCGCGAGATGCTGCAGGCTGTCGGCCTGGAGGACCTGGGCCTGCGCCTGCCGCAGCAGCTGAGCGGCGGGCAGCTGCAGCGCGTGGCAATCGCCCGCGCGCTGGTGCATGCCCCGCGCCTGCTGCTGGCCGACGAACCCACCGGCAACCTGGACCCGGGCACGGCCGCGCGCGTGATGGACGTGCTGATCGGCCAGGCGCGCCGCCACGGCGCCGCGCTGGTACTGGTCACGCATTCGGAAGCGGCGGCGGCGCGCGCCGACCGCGTGCTGCACCTGCGCGGCGACGGCATCGCCTGAGCGAGCCGGCGTGGTGGCCGTTCAGGAGCCGCCGGGCACCGGCACGCCGAGGAACACCGCCAGCTGCCCGGTCTGCATGGAGCCTTCCTGCGTCACCACCGCGCCGGTCTGCGCCTGCTTGGTGACCAGGGTGGGGACCGAGCCGAAGCTGTAGCGCGTGAACAGCTCGGTGTTGTGCTTCACCGCGGCCTTCTGCGCGTCGGCCACGCCGCCGGCCGCGATGCCGCCGGACTTGGCGAGCAGCGATGCCTCGTGCGCGTCCATCGCGGCAACGGGGTCGGACGCGGCCAGAAGCGCCGCGCCCTGCGACAGGCTGCTGTCGTTGAGCAGGCGCACCGGAATCCAGACGAAGCGCGCCTGGTTCTTCAGCGGCTTGGCCGCTTCCCACAGCGCGCCGCAGTGCGGGCACTGCGCGTCGAAGAACACGTAGACCACCCGCGCGCTCATCGCCGGGCCAACCGAGAAGCCCTTGGCCTCGGCCGCGATGGCGTCCAGCGACACCGGCGCCTGGGCAGCGGGCGCACTGGCCGAAGCGGCGCCGGAGGGGGAAGAGGAGTTGCCCGCGTCCTTGCACGCGGCCGTTGCCAGCACGGCGGCCAGCAGCACGGGAATCAAGCGCATGTTCATGGGCCGCATTGTCAGGGATTGGCGGCGGCCGCGCCGCCCAGCGCCGCGCACCAGGCGATGAATGCCTGCATTTCCCCGGATTTCTGGAACACCGCGTCGGCGCCCAATTTCAGGCAGTGCCGGCTGACGCCGGGCGTGGCGTAGTCGCTGAACACGACCACCTTGCCGCCGCCCTGCGCCTTGCAGCGCGGGATCACGCCCATGCCGCTGCCCTGCTCCAGGATGAGGTCCAGCACCGCCAGGTCCCAGCCGCCCGGGTGCTCTTCCAGCCACAGCTTGGCCTCGGCCTCGGTCGGCGCGGTCGCGACCATCTGGAAGTCGCCCAGTGCGGACAGCAGGTCCTCCATCAAGCCGTGCATGTGCCGGCTGTCCTCCACCAGAAACACCCGGATGGGCACGTGCAAAGTCTCCTGGGACGCAAAGAGAAAGGGGCGGCGCGGCGAACGGCCTGGGCCAATGCCCTCGATTGTGAGGCCGGCACAGCCCGGCCATGGCGCCGTTGATGCGCTTGTGCGCCTGGGACGAACGCCTCAGCCGCCCCGTGCGGCCAGGGCGCGTTCCAGGCGGGCGCGCTCGGCCATCTCGCGCTGCAGCAGCCCGGAGACTTCTTCCAGTTCCTCGGTCGCCACTTCCAGCTTCTGCTCGACGGCCGCATTCTGGTCGATGGCCCACGAGACGTCGGCCTCGCGGCCGTCCGGCGGCAGGTGGCGGTCCAGCGCGTCGTGCGCGAGCCCCAGTTCCGCGGTGGCGATTTCCAGGTCGCGCTGGACTTTGCCGGCTTTGGTGCGCGCCTGTTCCAGCGGCGCGGGAGGCGCGAAGGTCTTGGACGTGTCCATCATGGAAGGGCCTCTTCTCTCTCTTGCGATGCAGCAGATTAAGGGAGCGTACGCAGGCTCAGCTGTCGGTGCCACGCGATTGCACGCGCCGGAACGGATGCACGATACCGCGTGGTCTCGTCCGTCGGCGCTGCACTCGCGCGCTTGCCGACATTCTCCTACAGGGCTTGGCCGCGCCGCTGAACATCATTGGTCGCATTCAACCAAGGAGAAACCATGCCTGCTTCCCGTGCTGCCAAAGACGCCTGCGACCTGCTCGATGCCGACCACAGGAACGTCAAGAAAATGTTCAAGCAATACGAGGAGCTGACCGGCTCGCGCGCGCGCAGTGCTGGCCAGAAGAAGATGGAACTGGCCCGCCAGATCTGCCAGGAACTGACCGTGCACGCGCAGATCGAGGAAGAGATCTTCTACCCGGCGCTGCGCGCGGTGTTGAAGGACACCGACATGCTGGCCGAAGCCGAAGTCGAGCACCAGAGCGCCAAGGACCTGATCGCGCAGATCCAGGGCATGGGCGAGGCCGACGAGATGTTCGATGCCAAGGTCACCGTGCTGGGCGAGTACATCGACCACCACGTGAAGGAAGAGAAGAACGAGATGTTCCCGAAGGCACGCGCCGCCCGCAAGCTGGACCTGATCGCCATTCGCGAGGAACTGGAAGCACGCAAGGAAGAACTGATGGCCGACACCGGCCAAGCGGCCTGAGCATTCGCCCCGGGCGGATGCTCAGGGCCGTTGCCAGTATCCGGTCGCCCACGCGGTACCGAACCCGGCGCGCCGGTACAGCGC
>NZ_JACCWG010000093.1 GCF_013697775.1 Ramlibacter sp.
ACGCTGGTGGTCGCCACCCACGACGCGCGCGTGCGCGCCGCACTGCCGCGCGCGCAGCTGTACCTGCTGGACCGCGCCTCGGCGGCCGCCGCGCCCGCATGAAGACCGCGGCGCTGGCGTTCCGCTACCTCTGGTCGCGACCGCTGGCGGCGCTGCTGAACCTGCTGCTGCTCACTTTGGGGCTGGCGTCCATCACCTTCGTGCTGTTGGCCAGCGAGCAGGTCGACCGCGCCTTCCAGCGCGACTTGGCCGGCATCGACGCCGTGGTCGGCGCCAAGGGCAGCCCGATGCAGCTGATCCTGGCCGGCGTGTTCCACATCGACGTGCCGCCCGGCAACATTCCGCTGGCCGAGGTGCGCAAGCTGGCGCAGCTGCCGTTGGTCAGGCAGGCCATCCCCATCAGCCTGGGCGATGCGTTCCGCGGTTTTCGCATCGTCGGCACCACGCCGGATTACGTGACTCACTACCGCCTGCAGATGGCCGAAGGCGCGCTGTGGCGCGCGCCGATGGAGGCGGTGGTGGGCGCGCAGGTGGCCAGCGCCGCCGGCCTGCGCCCGGGGGCGGCGTTCGCGGGCAGCCACGGCCTGGGCGGCGGCAGCGCGCACGCCGAATCGCCGTACCGCGTGACGGGTGTACTGGCGCCCTGCGGCTGCGTGGTGGACAGGCTGGTGCTCACCAGCCTGGAGTCCGTGTGGCACGTGCACGCGGCGCACGGCATGTCCGGAATGCCCGGCCAGGGCGCAGCCGCGCATGCGGACCACGGCGCCGATGCGGATACGCACGAACACGATGACGACACGGCGCGCGAAGTCACCATGGCGCTCATCACCTACCGCAGCCCGCTTGCGGCAGTGAGCTTCCCCCGCTACGTGAACAGCCAGACCGGCATGCAGGCGGCGGCGCCGGCGCTGGAGATCTCGCGCCTGCTGCGCCTACTGGGCGTGGGCACCGAGGTGCTGCAGGGCATCGGCGCGGTGCTGCTACTGACGGGTGCGCTGTCGGTGTTCGTGGCGCTGTGGACGGCGGTGCGCGAGCGCAGCGCCGACCTCGCCATGCTGCGCATGCTGGGCGCCACGCCGGCGAAGGTCGGCGCGCTCTTGCTGTGCGAAGCGCTGTGGCTGGCGGTGCTGGCCTCGGTGCTGGGCCTGGCCGCCGGCCACGGCCTCACTGCGCTGGTGGCGGCGATGCTGCGCGCGCAGCAGTCGCTGCCGGTGTCGGGCGCGGGCTGGGTGCCGGCCGAAGCCTGGATTCCGGTGCTGGCGCTGGCGGTGGCCGGCCTGGCCGCGCTCATTCCGGCGATCGGCGCCGCGCGCGTGGACGTTGGGCGCCTGCTGAATGCGCGCTGAAGCGATGTGCGTTCCAAAGCGTCCACGGATCGGCAATACTTCCCGCTGTCACCGCATGCATGCATGGGCGCCGCGCGCGCCGGAGTTGCGAACATGAAATCCAGAATCCTGATCCTCGCCGGCCTGCTGGCCCTGGGTGCGCAAGCCCAGCAGCTGCAGCAGCCGCCGATGCCCGCCGTGCCCATGGGCACCGGCGCCGGCGTGCACAGCCCGAACAGCCCGTTCGCGCCGCTGCCCGCGCGCACGGACGTGGTGCCATGGTCGCTGCTGACCGACGTGCAGACCAAGGCCGATGCCAAGAACCGCCTGCTGCCGAATTTCAAGAAGGACCAGATGGTTCTGAACCAGCGCAAGCAGCGCGTCCAGGGTTTCATGATGCCGCTGGAGCCGGGCGAAAAGCAGACCCACTTCCTGCTGAGCTCGGTGCCGCTCACCTGCTCGTTCTGCACGCCGGGCGGCCCGGAGAGCATGGTGGAAGTGAAGACGAAAACGCCGGTCAAGTACACGCTGGACCCGGTGACCGTGGAAGGCACGTTCGCGCTGCTGAGCGACGACCCTTACGGCATGTACTACCGCGTGACCGACGCGGTCGCGGTGAAGTAAATGCACCTGCCGTCGCGCGCCCGCGCACTGGCCTGGCTGCTGGTGTGCGCGCTGGTGCTGGCCCAGGCGCTCGCGCTGATGCACGGCATCTCGCACGGGCTGCGCCACGCGGAGCGCGCGGCGGCCACGCACCCGGCTGGCGCCGTGCAATCCGTCGCCGTGCCCTCCGGCTGGGTCGATGCGCTGTTCTCGGCGCACAGCGACGATTCGTCCACCTGCAAGCTGTTCGACTCCCTGAGCCACACGGCGCCGCCCTCGTGCGCCGTGCTGGCGGTTCCCATGGGCATCCCGCCCTATCTGCTGCCCCTGCTGGCCGGTGAAGCGCTGGCCCGCTGGGTCGCGCTGTTCGACGCGCGCGGCCCCCCTTCCTTCGTTCGCTGATCCCGCTTTTTTTCGCGGCGCACGCGCTGGCCTGGATGGCCGCGCGCGCCGTGCTCCGGCTTTCACGAACAAGGCAACCATGCACAAGACATTCCTGGGCCGCGGCGCACTCGCGCCCGCCCTGACCGCGGCCCTGGCCGCCACCCTGACCACGTTCTCCACCGGCGCGTTCGCGCAGGCGGGCGGCACCCTGAAGGAAGTCACCGTCACCGGCAATCCGCTGGGCGTCGGCGACCTGGCCGCACCGGTCACGCAGCTGTCAGGCACCGGCCTGCTTCTGCGCTCGCAAACGACGCTCGGCGAAACGCTGAACAACCTGCCCGGTGTCTCCAGCACCTACTTCGGCCCCAACGCCAGCCGGCCGATCGTGCGCGGCCTGGACGGCGACCGCGTGCGCATCCTCAGCAACAGCGGCGTCTCGCTCGACGTCTCCAACCTCAGCTACGACCACGCTGTGGCGGCCGACCCGATCAGCATCGAGCGCATCGAGGTGCTGCGCGGGCCGGGCGCGCTGCTGTACGGCGGCAACGCCATCGGCGGCGTGGTGAACCTGATCGACAACCGCATCCCGCGCTTGTCCGTGCAGGGCGTGGCCGGCAAGGCCGACCTGGGCTGGTCCAGCGGCAGCCGCGGCAGGCAAGCGGCGGTGCTGGTGGAAGGCGGCAATGACCGCATCGGACTGCACGTCGATGCGTTCGACCGCGGCGCCGGCGACGTGCGCGCGCCCGTCAGCCTGCCATGCACGCGCGACGGCACCACCACGTTCGCGCGGCGCATCTGCAACTCGGCGTCCGATGCGTCCGGCGGCGCCGTCGGCGGCTCGCTGTTCTTCGACCACGGCTATCTCGGCGCCTCGGTGAGCAGCTACAGCAGCCACTACGGCACGGTGGCCGAGGACGCCGTCACCATCGGCATGCGGCAGGACCGCTACGCGCTGGAAGGCGAATGGCGCGACCTGGGCGGTCCGTTGCGGTCGGTGAAGGCGCAGCTCAGCCACAGCGATTACAGCCACACCGAATTCGACGCCGGCGCGCCCGGCACGGTGTTCCGCAACCAGGGCAACGACCTGCGGCTGGAGGCGCGCCACAGGAAGTTCGGCGCGCTGGACGGCGTGATCGGCCTGCAGGTGGAGAACGGCCGCTTCTCCGCCGCCGGCGAGGAGGCATTCGCGCCGTACAGCCGCACCCGGCAGCGGGCGCTGTTCGCGTATGAGGAACTGGGCACGTCCTGGGGCAAGCTGACTTTGGGTGCGCGCGCCGAGCGGGTGCGGGTGGCGTCGCTGGGCAATCCGGACGAGCCGCGCTTCGAACGCGGCGAACGCAGTTTTTCGCCGGCCAGCGCCGCGCTCGGCGGCATGTGGAATCTCTCGCCCGAATGGCAGCTGAGCGCCAACGTCGCGCACAGCGAGCGCGCGCCCAAGGACTACGAGCTGTTCGCCAACGGTCCGCACTTGGCCACTGGCGCCTGGGAGCTGGGCGACGCGAATTTGGGCAAGGAGGTGTCCAACAACGTGGATGCTGGCCTGCAATGGAAGCGCGGCCACCACCAGTTCAAGCTCAATGCGTTCCAGAGCCGCTTTCGCAACTACATCGCGCTGCAGTCCACCGGCGGCACGCATGCGGCCGGTGGCGAGGACCTGCCCGAGTTCGCTTACCGCGGCGTGCGCGCGCGTTTTCGCGGGCTGGAGGCCAGCGGCACGGTGCGGCTGGTGGATGCGCCGTCGACGCTGGACCTGGAACTGCGCGGCGACCTGGTGCGCGCCACCAACCTGGACACCGGCGAGCCGCTGCCGCGCATCGCACCGGCGCGCATCGGCGCAACGCTGGCCTGGGCGCAGGGCGCCTGGGGCGCGCGCGTCGGCTTCGACCACAACGCGCGGCAGAACAGGGTGCCGGCAGGCGAGCTGGCGACCGGCGGCACCACGCTGTGGCAGGCGGCGCTCACCTATCGCATGAAGGCCGGGCCGTCCAGCCTGCTGTGGTACCTGCGGTTGGACAACGCTACCGACCGCTTGGCCTACAGCGCCACCTCCATCCTCACGCAGACGGTGCCCGGCAAGGCACCGCTGCCGGGACGCAGCGTCAAGCTGGGGCTGCAGGCGAGCTTCTGATTCCCGTATAACCGGGAGTCATCTTCCACCCACTGCCCGCCTTGGACCAGCCCGTTTTCGCCTCGTTGCTTCCCGTCGTGTTCCTGATCGGCGCCGGCGTGCTGGCGCGCCGGCGCGGCTGGATCAGCGGGCAGGGCGTGAAGGAGCTGTCCAACCTGGCATTCCTGCTGCTCGCGCCGGCGCTTCTGTTCCGCACCATGGCCACGGTGCGTCTGGAGCAGATGGAGCTGCGCCCGATCGCCACCTACTTCATCGGCGCCGGCGTCATCTTTTTGGCCACGCTCCTGGTGCGCGGGCTGACCCGGCGCGCGGTGGTGCTGGCGCTGGCCGGCACCTACAGCAACGCGGTGATGATCGGCATTCCGCTGGTCGGCCTGGCGTATGGCGACGCGGGGCTGGTGCCGCTGTTCACGCTGATCTCCATGCACGCGGTGGTGATGCTCACGCTGGCCACGGTACTGCTGGAGCTGTCGGTGGCGCGCGAGGAGCGCGCGGCCGGCCTGCACGCGCAGCGCTCGATGGCGCACACGGTGGCGCTGGCCGTGCGCAACGCCATCATCCACCCGGTGCCGTTGCCCATCCTGGCGGGCCTGCTGTTCGGGCAGACCGGCTGGGCCATCCCGCCGCTGATCGACAAGCCGATGCAGCTGCTGGGCAGCTCGTTCAGCCCGCTCGCGCTGGTGCTGGTCGGCGCCACGCTAGCGTCCAGCCGCATCGGCGTGTTGTGGCGCGGCGCGCTGGGGCTTGCGCTGGCGAAGAACCTGGGGCATCCGCTGCTGGTGGTCGCGGCTGCCTGGATGCTGGGCACGGGCGGCCTGCCGGTGGCGGTGATGGCGCTCACGGCGGCGCTGCCGATCGGCGCCAACGTGTTCATGTTTTCGCAGCGCTACGCGGTCGACGAGGAACTGATCACCGCCGCGGTGGCGGTGTCCACCGTGCTGGCCATGGGCACTGTGTCACTGGTGCTGTGGGTGACCAATTCCGCAGGCGTACTGCCGCCGACGTGAGCCGGCAGAGCCGCAGAGCCTTAGGGCGCCAGCCGCTCGCGCACCCAGGCGCCGCTGTCCTGCCGGTAGCGCAGCCGGTCGTGCAGCCGGCTTTTGCGGCCTTGCCAGAACTCCCAGCGGTCCGGCACCAGGCGGAAGCCGCCCCAGTGCGGCGGGCGCGGCGGGTTCAGCATGAACTGCGCGCCGTACTTCGCCGCGGCGGTCACCAGCACCGAGCGGCCAGGGATCACCTGGCTTTGCGGGCTGGCCCAGGCGCCGATGCGCGAGTCGAGCGGGCGGCTAGCGAAGTAGGCGTCGCTCTCCTCGGCACCGACCTTCTCCACCCGGCCTTCGATGCGCACCACGCGCTCCAGGTCCACCCAGTGGAATTGCAGCGCGGCGAACGGGTTGCCGGCCAGCTCCTGGCCCTTGCGGCTGTCGTAGTTGGTGTACCAGACGATGCCGCGCGCGTCGTAGCCCTTGATCAGCACGATGCGCGTGCTGGGCCGCAGGTCGCCCGCCACCGTGGCCAGCGTCATCGCGTTCGGTTCGGGGATCTCGCCCGCGATCGCTTCGTTGAGCCATTGGTCGAACTGCTGCAGCGGGTCGGCATTGGAAGCGTCCTCGCTGAGTTCGGCGCGCTCGTAGCTCTTGCGCAGGTCGGCGATGCGGGAGGAGATGTTGGAGCTCATTCTGCAAATTCTCGCACTCTGCGCGGTTTCTCTCGTTGCTTGGGGGCAGCGGCCGGCGGCCGGGGTGGGCCAGGCTCCGATCACGCTCGCGGACGCCTGCCCTGAAGCTCGGAGACTGCGTCGTTAATTCCGCTGTGCCGCGCATCCTCTGTAGCGACCGCGAATGGACCCTGCGCCTGGCCCACCCCGACCGCCCCTCACCCCGGCCCTCTCCCCAGTGGGGCGAGGGAGGAAGAAAAGGGAGCGAAAGTGACACGCGACGTGGAGGGCAGGGGCTGGGGTGCCCGGGCGCAGGGTCCATTCGCGGTCGCTACAGACACTGCGCGGCACCACCTCGTTGACGACGTGAAGCCGGCGCGCCGGGGCAGACGCCCGCGAGCGTGATCCCGGAGCCCGGGCACCCCAGCCCCTGCCCGATGCCACCCAGGCAGCCGCGTGAATCCCCGAGCCCGAGACTCCACTACGATCCGCAGGACATGCAAAACAGCCCAGTCGTCCTGGTCCTCGCCTCCGGCCGTGGCGAGCGCTTCATCGCTTCCGGAGGGACCGGCTCCAAGCTGCAGGCCCTGCTTGCCGGCAAGACCGTGCTGGAACGCACGCTCGATGCCGTGCGCGCGAGCGGACTGCCGTGGCACCTGGAAGACGCGGGCCATCCCGGCATGGGCGACTCCATCGCAGCAGCGGTGCGCGCGACGACCGATGCCGTAGGCTGGCTGGTGCTGCCGGGCGACCTGCCGCTGATCGACCCAGCATCGCTGCGGCGCGTGGCCGGGGCGCTCGGTGCGCACGAGATCGTGCTGCCGCACCACCAGGGACAGCGCGGCCACCCGGTGGGGTTCGGGGTGGCGTGCCGCGACGAACTGCTGGCGCTCAGCGGCGTGGAGGGTGCCGCTTCGGTGGTGCGCCCGCGCGCGGCGCAGGGCCGGGCGTTGCGGCTGGACCTGGACGATGCCGGCATCGTCACCGACATCGACACCGTGCAGGACCTGGCGGCTGCCGCGCAGCGGCTGCGCGGCGCTCCTTAAGGCTTCAGGCGCGCGTGATGACGGCGCAGGCCAGGCGCGGGCCGGCGTTGCCGGTGGGTTGGGTGGTGTAGTCGTCCGCGTCGCGGTGCACGATCAGCCCGCGGCCGACCACGTCGGTGGCGTCCTGGCCAACCGTGACGGCCGGCGTGGTGAAGCTGATCTTGGCCGTGCCCGCCGCGTCGGCCTTCAGCGACAGCAGGTCGCCGGCGTGGTGCGCGCCCTGCGCATGCTGGCCGTGCGGCTGGCCGCCCGGGTTGAAGTGTCCGCCGGCGCTCATGCCGTCGCCGCTGGAGCAGTCGCCTTTTTCGTGCACGTGGAAGCCGTGTTCGGCATTGGGCTTCAGGCCGCGCACCTCGCCGGTCACCGCCACCTGGCCGCCGCTCTGCACGAAGCGCACCGTGCCGCTGACGGTACTGCCCGTTGTGGGCTGCAGGGTGGCCACGGCTGCCGGGTCGCCGGACAACATGCCGGCGCAGCCGGCCAACAGGGCAGCGGCCAGCAGGCCGGTGGAAAGGATGGGGGCAGAGGAAGCGCGCATGGAATGTCTCCTGTCATGTCTGCAGCGGCCAAATGTAGACGAAGCGCGCAGCCCCGTGGCCGCTTCAGCGCCGCGCCAGCTTCAGCAATCGCTCCAGCCGCCGGTCGCGGATGTTCAGGCGCTTGAGCTCTTCCAGCGTGCGGTCCGCGTAGTCCAGCGTGGTGCCGTAGATGCCGGTCGCCTCGGCGAAGATGGCACGGTACTGCTCCTCGCTCAGCTCGCCGGTGTGGTTGGGGCTCTTGCGCGACAGCGTGAACGCCAGCGCCGACACCGGGCCCTGTGCCGTGTGGCAGGTGAGCCATTTCGGGTCGTACACCGCGCTGATCATCTCGCGCGCCCACAGCCGCGCCAGCGCGTCGCGCCCATCGTGCCGCGCGATGCGGAACACCATGCCGCGGCAGCATCCGCCCGAGAGCATGCCGAACACCAGGCCGGGCCGCTCCGGCGTGCCGCGGTTCACGCGGCTCCACATCTTCAGCGCGCGGTGCCAGCCGTGCACCACGGCCGGGCGCCGCTCGGCATAGTCGAAGTCAGGTTTCCAGATCAGCGACCCATAGGCGAACACCCACAGGTCCTCGTGTCCGCCCCATTCGTGCAGGGCTTTCTCCAGCATCGTCGCCGGGTCGCGCAAGGGCTTCGAAGCCTCCGTCATGGCATCCACTCTAGCGGGTTGCGGCCGCGGTTCGCATGGATCAGCGATGGTAACGGCCAGCCCACCTGTTCGCGAGGGCGCAGTACCATGCGGCGTCAGACGAGGGTAGTTGTTCATGAGACTTCATCCAGTGGTGGCGGCTGTGACGGACCGCATCCGCGAACGCAGCGCGGATTCGCGTGCGGCGTACTTGCAAAGGTTAGGCCAGGCGGCCCAGCGCGACCGTGGCGCCGACCGCATGGGCTGCGCGAACGTGGCGCATGCCTTCGCGGCGTTGCCCGCCAACGACAAGTTCCGCGTGGTGGCCGAGCGCGCGCCCAACATCGCGATCGTCAATTCGTACAACGACATGCTGTCGGCGCACGCGCCGTTCGGCACCTATCCCGACCTCATCAAGGACGAGGCGCACCGCAATGGCGCCAACGCCCAGGTGGCCTCCGGCGTGCCGGCCATGTGCGACGGCGTGACACAGGGCACGGCGGGCATGGAGCTCAGCCTGTTCTCGCGCGACGTGATCGCCATGGCCACCGCCGTGGGCCTGAGCCACGACGTGTTCGACGGCGCGCTGATGCTGGGCATCTGCGACAAGATCGTGCCGGGCCTCCTGATCGGCGCACTGCAGTTCGGCCATCTGCCGATGGTGTTCGTGCCGGGCGGGCCGATGCCCAGCGGCCTGTCCAACAGCGACAAGGCCAAGGTGCGCGAGCAGGCCGCGCAAGGGCTGGTCGGCCGCGCGGAACTGCTGGAAGCCGAGTCCAAGGCCTACCACACGCAGGGCACCTGCACCTTCTACGGCACGGCCAACAGCAACCAGATGCTGATGGAGGCCATGGGCCTGCACGTGCCCGGCGCCGCGTTCGTGCCGCCGCACACCGGCCTGCGCGAGGCGCTCACGCGAGAGGCGGTGCGCACCGTGCTCGGCAACGTGAAGGCCAGGCGCTTCACGCCCATCGGCCAGCTGGTGGACGAGCGCAGCATCGTCAACGCGCTGGCGGCGCTGCTGGCCACCGGCGGCTCCACCAACCACCTGATCCACTGGGTGGCGGTGGCGCGCGCCGCCGGCATGGTGCTGGACTGGGACGACTTCGACCGGCTGTCGTCGGTGGTGCCGCTGCTGGCGCGCGTCTATCCCAACGGCCTGGCCGACGTGAACCAGTTCCAGGCCGCGGGCGGGCCGGGCTACGTGATCCGCGAGCTGCTGGACGCCGGCCTGATGCACGAGGACGCGCTCACCGTGCGCGAGGGCGGCCTGCGCGAGTACACGCGCGAACCGGCGATGGCGGGCGAGCGCCTGGCCTGGACCGACATCGGCGCCTCGCGCGCCGACGACGTGGTGCGGCCGGCGGCCAGCCCGTTCAGCCCCACCGGCGGGCTGCGCCTGCTCACGGGCAACCTCGGGCGCGCGGTGATCAAGGTGTCTTCGGTGCCGCAGGACCGGCATGTGATCGAGGCGCCGGCGCGCATCTTCGACAGCCAGGACGCGCTGATGGCCGCCTTCCAGAGCGGTGAGCTGGAGCGTGCCTGCGAAGCCGACGCCGGGCGCGGGCTGGTGTGCGTGGTGCGCTGGCAGGGGCCGCAGGCCAACGGCATGCCCGAGCTGCACAAGCTCACGCCGCCGCTGGCCGTGCTGCAGGGCAAGGGCTACTGCGTGGCGCTGGTGACCGACGGCCGCATGAGCGGCGCCTCGGGCAAGGTGCCGGCGGCCATCCACGTCTCGCCCGAAGCGGCGGCCGGCGGGGCGCTGG
>NZ_JACCWG010000115.1 GCF_013697775.1 Ramlibacter sp.
CGCCCGCAGCGGCGCTCATAGGCCGCCAGCACCTGCGGGGGGCCTCTGCACGCACCTCATCAGGCCTAGATTCGCCGTCGAATCCGCACAAGCATCTGCAATCGACGCTTGTTCAGAATCTCCCTAGGCCTGCTGTTTGGCATCCAGGCTGTCGTAGAAGTCGCCCAGCGCCGCGATCACCTCGGGGCTCTTGGTGTTGACGGCGGCGGTCTTCTCGCCCACCAGCGCCTGCGCCCGCGCACGGTCGAACTTGTCGCCGGCCACCAGCTTGCGCATCTCCTCGCGGGGCTCGCCGCCGCTGCCGTGCAATGCGGCGCGCTGTTCCTGCATCCGGTCGGCCAGCACGGTCAGGCGCTTCTTCTGTTCCTCGTTCAGGTCCAGGCGGCGGGAGATGCGCTCGATCATCTTGCCGCGCATCTCGGCGTGTGCCGACGGGTCGCCGTTCCAGCCGTGGTGGTCGTAGCGATGGCCGCAGCCGGTGAGCGCGCCCAGCGCAGCGAGGCGCCGAAAATGCCGAACAGGCCGCGGCGGATCCAGGGTTTCATGGGAATCTCTCGGTGTGTTGAACAGGCACCGATGGTCGCGCCGCGGCGCCGCACCGTCATCGCGGCGCGGTTTCGATTCTTTTCGGTTTGTTTCAGCCGGGGCCGAACAGGTCGGCGATGGCTTCCGCGGCGCGGTGGCCTGCGGCCTGCGCGCCGGCGGCGGCCTCGGCCACCTGCGTTTCCGGCGAACCGGTTTTCGCCAGCTTGCCCACGCGCACGCCCAGCAGCCGCAGCCGGCGCGTGAGGTCCACGCGCTTCAGGCACTGGCCGGCGGCGCGGCGGATGGCCTTGGCGTCGGCCGTGTAGTGGTCGATGGTGAGGTCGCGCGTGGCGGTGCGGAAGTCGTCGTAGCGCAGCTTGATGCCGATGGTGCGGCCGACGTAGCCCTTGCGCTGCAGGTCGCCGGCCAGCAGCACGCACAGGTCGGTGAAGATGGCGCCCAGCTCGGCGCGGTCGCGCACCGCATGCAGGTCGCGCTCGAAGGTGGTTTCGCGGCTCACCGAGACCGGCTCGCTTTCGGTCACCACCGGCCGGTCGTCGCGGCCCCAGGCGGCGTCATGCATCCAGGCGCCGTAGGCATTGCCGAAATTGTCGACCAGCCACTCGCGCGGCTGCTGCGCGATGTCGCCGATGGTGTGCAGGTGCAGCTTGTGCAGCTTGATTTCCGACTTCGGGCCGATGCCGTTGATCTTGCGCACCGGCAGCGGCCAGATGCGCGCCTGCACGTCGGCGTCGAACACGGTGGAGATGCCGTTGGGCTTGTCGAACTCGCTGGCCATCTTGGCGATCAGCTTGTTCGGCGCCACGCCGATCGAGCAGGTGAGGCCGGTCTTGTCGAAGATCGCCTTCTGGATCAGCCGCGCCAGCACGCGGCCGCCTTCGCGCTGGCCGCCGGGCACCTCGGTGAAGTCGATGTAGACCTCGTCCACGCCGCGGTCCTCCATCACCGGCGCGATCTCGCGGATCACCGCCTTGAAGCCGCGCGAATAGCGCCTGACCTCGTCGCCGTCCACCGGCAGCACCAGTGCCTGCGGGCACAGCTTGGCCGCCTTCATCATGCCCATGGCGGAGCCCACGCCGAACTGGCGCGCCGGGTAGGTGGCGGTGGTGATGACGCCGCGGCCCACGTAGTCCTTCAGCAGCGGGAAGGCGGCCACCGGAATCTGCGACAGCGGCTGGCCGGCGTAGCGTTCGCGCATGCGCGCATCGGCCTCGCCGTGTCCGCCGCCGATCACCACCGGCAGGCCCTTGAGCTGCGGATAGCGCAGCAGTTCCACCGACGCGAAGAAGGCGTCCATGTCGAGGTGGGCGATGCGGCGCAGCGGGGCAGGCATGAACCCGCATTTTGCAGCGGCCGGATGCGCCGGCCGCGTCCATGCCTTCAGGCGTTCGTGCCGCCGTCGATGTCGAAGCTGGCGCCGGTGATGTTGCCCGCCTCGGTGCCGGCCAGGAAAGCCACCAGCGCCGCCACCTCGTGCGGCTCGCCGTAGCGCCCGAGCGACGACATCTGCTTGCGCAGCGCCGCGCGCTCGCCGTCCGCGGGGTTCATGTCGGTGTCGGTGGAGCCCGGCTGCACGCAGTTGACGGTGATGCCGCGCGGGCCCAGGTCGCGCGACCAGGCGCGCGTGAAGCCCGCGACGGCGGCCTTGCCGGCCACGTAGAGCCCGCCGCCGTCGTAGGGCACGTGGTCGGCGTTGTTGCTGCCGATGTTCACGATGCGCCCGCCCGGGCCCATGCGCCGGGCCGCTTCGCGCGCGGCGAGGAACACGGCGCGCACGTTCAGGCCGAACATGGCCTCGAAGTCGGCCTCGGTGCACTCGGCAAGCGGCTTGCGATCGAAGCGCCCGGCGTTGTTCACGAGGATGTCCAGCCGGCCGAAGGCCGCGTCCACCTGCGCGAACAGGCGTTCCACCGCGCCCGGTTCCGCCAGGTCGGCCTGGATGGCGGCGGCCTGTCCGCCCGCGGCCACGATGTCCCGCACCACCGCGTCCGCTGCCTCCTGGCTGCGGCTGTAGTTGACGACCACCTGCGCGCCTTCGGCGCCCAGGCGCCTTGCCACCGCGGCGCCGATGCCGCGCGCCGCGCCGGTGACGAGAGCGACTTTTCCATCGAGTTGTTTCATGCGGACGATTGGGCCTTTGCCACTTTGCGTTGGCAATACCATGCACAAGGACAACATCTTCAACCAATCGGATCGAATCGGAGAGCTCCCATGGACCGCTTGTCGAGCATGAACGTGTTTGCCCGCGTGGTCGCCACCGGCGGGTTCTCGGCCGCCGCGCGCGAGCTGCGGCTGACGCCGGCGGCGGTGAGCAAGCAGATCGCCGGCCTGGAGGCGTGGCTGGGCGTCAGGCTGTTCGCGCGCACAACGCGGCGGCTGCGCCTGACCGAAGCCGGTGTCGCGTTCCAGGCGCGCGTGGCGCACATCAGCGAAGCGGTGGAGGAGGCGAAAGCCGAAGCTGGCGCGCTGCAGCAGGCGCCACGCGGCCACCTGCGCATCAGCGCGCCGCTGTCCTTCGGCGTGCTGCACCTGGGACGGCTGTTTGCCGATTTCCTGCAGGCACACCCGCAGGTCAGCGCGCAGATCGAACTCACCGACCGCAAGGTGGACCTGATCGACGAGGGCTACGACCTGGCGGTGCGCATCGGCGAGCTGCCCGACTCGGGCCTGGCCGCGCGCAAGCTGGCGCAGGACAGTTTCCTGCTGTGCGCCGCGCCCGGCTACCTGCAGTCGCGCGAGCCGCCGCACGCGCCCTCGGACCTGGCGCGGCACGACTGCCTGGTGTACGACGGCGCGCCGGCCGACTGGCTGTTCGACGGCCCGCACGGGCTGGAGGCGGTGCGCGTGGAAGGCCGGCTGCATGCGAACAACGGCCTGATGCTGATCGCCGCCGCCATCGCGGGCCACGGCATCGCCTACGCGCCCGCCTTCATCGCGGCGCCGCTGCTGGCGAGCGGCCAGCTGCGCGCGCTGATGCCGGCCTACCGCCCGCGCACCACCGGCATCTACGCTGTGTTTCCCGGCGGGCGGCGGGTGCCCGCCAAGGTGCGCGTGCTGATCGATTGCCTGGCCGCGGCGCTGGCGCGCCCGCCGTGGCAGCAGATCCTGTAGCCCGTCCGGCCGAGCCTCAGTACGACCCCGGCAGCAGGATGCCGCGGTCGACCTTGCGGATGTCGGTGCGGCCGCAAAAAGCCATCGACAGGTCGAGTTCCTTCCTGATGATCTCCAGCGTGCGCGCCACGCCTTCCTCGCCCATGGCGCCCAGGCCGTACAGGAAGGCGCGGCCGATGTAGGTGCCCTTGGCGCCCAGCGCCACCGCCTTCAGCACGTGCTGGCCGGAGCGGATGCCGCCGTCCATGTGCACCTCAATGCGCTTGCCCACCGAGTCGGCAATGGACGGCAGGGCCGAGATCGACGAGGGCGCGCCGTCGAGCTGGCGGCCGCCGTGGTTGGACACGATCACCGCGTCGGCGCCGCTGTCCACCGCGTGCTGCGCGTCCTCGATGTCCTGCACGCCCTTGAGGATGAGCTTGCCGCCCCAGCGCTTCTTGATCCATTCCACGTCTGCCCAGGACAGGCGCGGGTCGAACTGCTTGGCCGTCCATTCGGCGAGCGAACCCATGTTCTCCACGCCCTTGACGTGGCCGACGATGTTGCCGAACTGCCGACGCTGCGTGCCCAGCATGCCCATGCACCAGCGCGGCTTGGTCATCAGGTTGATGATGTTCGGAATCGTCATCTTCGGCGGCGCCGACAGGCCGTTGCGCAGATCCTTGTGGCGCTGGCCCAGGATCTGCAGGTCCAGCGTGAGCACCAGCGCCGAGCAGTTGGCGGCCCGGGCGCGCTCGATCAGGCTTTCGATGAAGGCACGGTCGCGCATCACGTACAGCTGGAACCAGAACGGGTGGCCGTCGGTGCCCTTGGCCACGTCCTCGATCGAGCAGATGCTCATGGTCGACAGCGTGAACGGGATGCCGAATTTCTTGGCCGCGCGCGCCGCCAGGATCTCGCCGTCGGCATGCTGCATGCCGGTGAGACCGGTCGGCGCGATCGCCACCGGCATGGCGACGTCCTGGCCGATCATGGTGGTGCGGGTGCTGCGGTCGTCGATGTTCACCGCCACCCGCTGGCGGAACAGGATTTTGTTGAAATCGTCCTCGTTGGCGCGGTAGGTGGACTCGGTCCACGAGCCGCTGTCGGCGTAGTCGTAGAACATGCGCGGCACGCGCCGTTTCGCGAGCAGGCGCAGGTCTTCGATGTTGGTGATCACTGGCACGGCTGTCTCCTGGATTCCGGCATGGTAGCGCCTCGCAGCAGTCGCTTTTCTGACATGACATGACGTGCCGGATGTCAGCCCGGCTGCCGGACGCCGGCGCCGCGCACCTCGATGCGCACCGTGTCGAGAATGCGGCCCTTGTCGTCCATCAGTTCCACCCGGTGCCGCCCCGGCCAGGGCAGCCATTGCGCCTGCGCGCCGCGCGCGAATTCCTTGCCGTCCATCACCCAGCGCAGCCCGGCGCCGGCGGCGGCGAAGCGCAGGCGCTGCCGCTTGGGCGGAATGTCGGGGTCCAGCGCGACGATGGTGCCGTCGGCCGGCGCCAGGATGTGGGCGGC
>NZ_JACCWG010000116.1 GCF_013697775.1 Ramlibacter sp.
CGCCCGCAGCGGCGCTCATAGGCCGCCAGCACCTGCGGGGGGCCTCTGCACGCACCTCATCAGGCCTAGATTCGCCGTCGAATCCGCACAAGCATCTGCAATCGACGCTTGTTCAGAATCTCCCTAGCCCGCGCATGCGGCGTTGTCATCCCCCGGTTAGGGGAGAGGCGGCGGGGCCTTCAGTTCGCCGCGAACAGGCTGCGCCGGTACTGCACTGCCTCGGCCACATGCGGCACGCCGATGGCGTCCGCGCCAGCAAGGTCGGCGATGGTGCGCGCGACTTTCAGCACGCGGTGCATCGCGCGTGCGCTCCACGCGAGCTTGATCGCGGCGGTGTGCAGGAAGCGCAGCGCCGCGTCGTCGAGCGCCGCGTGCAGGTCGATCTCCTTGCCTTGCAGGGCATGGTTCGATTTGCCCTGGCGCGCAAGAGCACGGTCGCGCGCGGCGACGCAGCGCGCGCGGATGCTGTGCGTGGATTCGCCCGCGGGCGCCTGCAGCAGTTCGTCGGGCGGCAGTGCCGGCACTTCGATGTGCAAGTCGATGCGATCGAGCAAGGGGCCGCTCAGTTTTCGCTGGTAGCGCGTGATCTGGTCCGGTGTGCAGCGGCAGGCTTGATTCCTGTTCGTGGCACCCAGCCATCCACAAGGGCAAGGGTTCATCGCCGCGATCAGCTGGAAACGCGCCGGGAACTCGGCGCGCCGCGCGGCGCGTACGATGGAGATCTGCCCGGTCTCCAATGGCTCGCGCAAGGCCTCCAAAGCCGGTCTTGCGAATTCTGGAAATTCATCGAGAAACAGGACGCCGTGGTGCGCCATGGAGATTTCTCCTGGCCGCGGCGGTGAACCGCCTCCCACCAATGCCGCGGCGCTTGCCGAGTGATGCGGCGCGCAGGTCGGCCGGGTGAACCAGCGTTGCAGCGAGAACTGCCCCGCAAGGCTCGCGATGGCCGCACTTTCCAGCGCCTCCTGCACGTTCATCGCCGGCAGCAGGCCGGCAAAGCGCTGCGCCAGCATCGACTTGCCGGCGCCGGGCGGCCCCACCAGCAGCAGGCTGTGCCCGCCGGCCGCGGCGATCTCCAGCGCGCGCTTGGCGCCGGCCTGGCCCTTCACGTCGGCCATGTCCGGATAGCGCGGGCTGGCCGACGGCGGCGCGGCTTCCACGCGCGACCAGCCTTCCGGTACGCCCGCACCCTCCGCCGCTTCCGCACCCTCGGCGCCTTCGGGCAAGAACGCGCGCACCACGTCCAGCAGGTGCCGCGCGCGGTACACGTGCGCGCCGGGCACCAGCGCGGCTTCTTCCGCGCTGGCCGGCGGCAGCACCAGCCGGGTGGCGATGCCGTCCGCGTGCAGCGCCAGGCTCATGGCCAGCCCCCCGCGCACCGGGCGCAGCTCGCCCGACAGCGAGAGTTCGCCCGCGAACTCGTGGCCCGCCAGGCGCGCCGCGTCCACCTGTCCGCTGGCGGCCAGGATGCCCAGCGCGATCGGCAGGTCGAAGCGGCCGGAGTCCTTCGGCAAGTCGGCCGGCGCGAGGTTCACCGTGATCCTCTTGTTGTTTGGAAACTCCAGCCCGCAGTTCTGCAGCGCCGAGCGCACGCGCTCGCGCGACTCCTTCACCTCGGTATCGGCCAAGCCCACCAGCGTGAAGCTGGGCAGGCCGTTGGCCAGATGCACTTCCACCGTCACCGCGGCCGTGCGCAGTCCCACCAGCACGCGGCTTTGCACAAGCGACAAGCTCACGATGTCCTCCTCACGCTCCCATGAAGCGCCACCGCACAACGGGCGGGTGCGCACCCGCGACGACGGGATGCGGGCCGCTGTGACTTTGCCCCCGGGTTTCGGGTGGAAACGCACAGGAATGCCGGGTTGCACCAAAGACAGGCTCGCGCGTCCCGGATTCACCAAGGCGGTGCGCGCGTGGCGCCTTGCAGCCGGGACCCGCCGGTTCGCACCCGCCTGGTGCGCGCAAAGGTCCTACGGCGAGAAAAGAAGTCCGCCTGCTGATGGCACGCCTCCTGCTAATCAAGCCGAGCTGTCTTCTTTTCCAACGAACTTGAACGGAGTCCCCATGACATCGACATCCACAGCGGTCCTGCTCGCCGCGCTGGGCCTGTGCGGCTCGGCGATGGCCCAGACCAAGGCGCCGGAGCCCGATTACACGCTCTCCTACAACGTGGGCGCGGTCACCGACTACCGCTACCGCGGCATTTCGCAGACGCGGCTGAAGCCGGCGCTGCAAGGCGGCATCGATTTCGCGCACAAGAGCGGCTTCTACATCGGCACCTGGGCCTCCACCATCAAGTGGATCAAGGACGCCGGCGGCAGCGCCGACCTCGAGTTGGACATCTACGGCGGCTACAAGGGCACCTGGGGCGACTTCGGCTACGACGTGGGCCTGCTGACCTACACCTACCCCGACCACAGCCTCGCCGTCAGCCCCAACACGCAGGAGATCTACCTGGCCGGCACCTGGGGCCCCGCCACGCTGAAGTACTCGCACGCGGTGAGCAACCTGTTCGGCTTCGACGACAGCAAGAACAGCTGGTACCTGGACCTGAGCGCCACCTTCGACCTGGGCAACGGCTGGAGCGTGGTGCCGCACATCGGCCACCAGAAGGTCAGGAACTGGAGCGCGGCCTCCTATACCGACTACTCCATCACGCTCGCCAAGGACTTCGGCAACGGCCTGTCGGCCTCGGCCGCCCTGGTGGACACCGACAGCAACAGCGCCTACCTGTCGCCCACCGGCAAGAACCTGGGCCGCGCCGGCGTGGTGCTGGGCGTGAAGTACGCGTTCTGACGCCCCGCCGCGCACCCACCAAGGAGCACACATGAAACTCATCACCGCCATCATCAAGCCCTTCAAGCTCGACGAGGTGCGCGAAGCCCTGTCCACCATCGGCGTGCAGGGCATCACCGTGACCGAAGTCAAGGGCTTCGGACGCCAGAAGGGCCACACCGAGCTGTACCGCGGCGCCGAGTACGTGGTCGACTTCCTGCCCAAAGTGAAGATCGAGATCGCGCTGTCCGAAGAGCTGGTGGAGCAAGCCATCGAAGCGATCGAAGGCGCCGCCCGCACCGGAAAGATCGGCGACGGGAAGATCTTCGTCTACGACCTCGAGCAGGTCGTGCGCATCCGCACCGGCGAGACCGGCAAGGAAGCCCTGTGAGCTCCATTCATCCCAAGAGAGGCATCGCCATGAGGAATTTCTTCGCATCCCTGGGCCTGGCCCTGGGCCTGCTGGCAGGAGGCGGCGCGCTCGCCCAGGCGCCGGCCGCCGAGCCCGCCGCCGCGGCCGCGTCCACCGAAGC
>NZ_JACCWG010000122.1 GCF_013697775.1 Ramlibacter sp.
CGGCCATGGTGGCGCGCCGCATCTGCAGCCTGCCGCGCGGGCTGTACGCGGCGCCGGACTATCTCGCGCGGGCGGGGCGGCCGGCGAAGCCCGAGGCGCTGGAGCGGCACGCGTGTATCGTGGGCACCGGCGGCGCGCGCTGGCTGCTGGCGCGCGACGGCAGGCAGGTCGAGGTGGCGGTGCGCGGGAGCTACAGCGCCAACAACGCGTCGATGAACCGCGAGCTCGCGCTGCGCGGCCTGGGCATCGCCATCCTGCCGCGGCGCATCGTGCAGGCCGAGCTGCGCGCCGGCGCCCTGCGCCAAGTGCTGGCGCCCTGGAGCGTGCCGCCCACCGAGATTTCCGCCGTGACCTCCACCCGCCTGCTGCCGGCGCGCACGCGCGCCTTCCTCGATTTCCTCACGGAAGCGCTGGCCGAAACGCCTGGCCGATAATCGTTGCCATGTGCGGCTCCGAACTCCATTCGCTTCCCGAGGGCGTGCAGCGCGTCGCGCGCGCCCTGCAGGACCACGGCCATCCCGATGCGCCGGTGATGCTCGACGGCGCCGCGCGAACGGCGCAGCAGGCCGCCGACGCGCTCGGCGTCGCGGTCGGGCAGATCGCCAAGAGCATCATCTTTCGCCGCAAGGCCGACGATGCGGCCGTGCTGGTAGTCACCTCGGGCGACCGCCGCGTGGACGAGAAGAAGGTGCGCGCGCTGGTGGGCGACACCGGCCGCGCCGATGCCGACTTCGTCAAGAGCCGCACCGGCTTTTCCATCGGCGGCGTGTCGCCGATCGCGCATGCGCAGCCGCCGGTGACGCTGATCGACCGCGAGCTGTTCCGTTTCGAGGAGATCTGGGCCGCGGCCGGCCATCCGCACGGCGTGTTCAAGCTCAGGCCGCAGGACCTGGAACGCCTGACCGGCGCGCCGGTGGCCGACGTGGTGGAGGAACCCAAGCCATGAAATCGGTGCTGAAGCTGCTGACGGTGCGCGCACGCCAGGCGCTGGAGGCGACCGACGGCATGCCTTCGCCCTGCCAGTCGGTGTGCCGCATGGAGCCGGACACCGGCTTGTGCGAAGGGTGCCTGCGCACGCTGGACGAGATCACCGCCTGGAGCCGCATGGACGACGCAGGCAAGCGCGAGGTGTGGCACGAGATCACGCTGCGCCTGGCCACTCGCCACTGACACCACAAGGGACACAAGGGAGCTGGCATGAAGCACATCACGTTCTACCTCGATTTCATTTCGCCGTACGCCTTCCTGGCCTTCGAGCGCCTGCCCGAAGCGCTGCAAGGCCTGAGCTACGAGGTGGAGTACCGGCCCGTGCTGTTCGCCGGCCTGTTGAAGCACCATGGCCAGCTCGGTCCCGCCGAAATCGCCACCAAGCGCGACTGGACCTACCGGCAGGCCGAGTGGCTGGGCCACACCCTGGGCATTCCGCTGCGCATGCCGGCCGTGCATCCGTTCAATCCGCTGGCGCTGCTGCGCCTGGCCATTGCCTGCGGCAGCGGCGGCGCGTCGAACCGCTTCGCCTGCGAGACGCTGTTTCGCCACGTGTGGCAAGGCGGCGCCGATGTGTCCGACGCGGCGCGCATGCAGGCGGTGCAGCAGGCGCTGAACCCGGCGCGCGGCATCGCCGACGAGGCGGTGAAGGCGGAGCTGAAATCCAACACCGAACAGGCGATCGCGCAGGGTGCCTTCGGCGTGCCGGCGCTGCTGGTGGACGGCAAGATGTTCTGGGGCCTCGATGCGCTGCCGATGCTGCGCGCCTGCCTGGAGGGCGACGCGTGGTTCCAAAGCGGCGGCGGCTGGGACACGGCGGCGCAGGTCGGCGCGGGCGTCGACCGCCTGGCCAAGGGTTAACCCGGCGAGCCCGGCCGTGGTATCCGCATGGTGAAACTGTTGCCGCGGGTTTCACCTTAAGTTGTCAGAGCGTGTTCAGTTTCACGCAAGCATTTGTTGGATTGGCGTCAGAAGGGGGTCAGAGCCCGGCCCAAGAATGCGCGCACGTGGTCCACCTGGGCGCGCGCAAACCAAATCTTGGAGGCAATCCCTATGTCAACAGTAGCCGCACCTCGGCCAATGTCGGCGGAAGAGCGAAAAGTCATTTTCGCCTCGTCCCTCGGCACGGTGTTCGAGTGGTACGACTTCTACCTGTACGGCTCGCTCGCAGCGATCATCGCCAAGCAGTTCTTCTCCGGCCTTGACGCGGGCTCCGCGTTCATCTTCGCGCTGCTGGCCTTCGCCGCCGGCTTCATCGTGCGGCCGTTCGGCGCCATCGTGTTCGGCCGCCTGGGCGACATGATCGGGCGCAAGTACACCTTCCTGGTCACCATCCTGATCATGGGCCTGTCCACATTCATCGTGGGCATCCTGCCGACCTACGCCAGCATCGGCGTGGCCGCGCCGGTGATCCTGATCGCACTGCGCCTGCTGCAGGGCCTGGCGCTCGGCGGCGAGTACGGCGGTGCCGCGACCTACGTGGCCGAGCACGCGCCGCAGGGCAAGCGCGGCGCCTACACCTCGTGGATCCAGACCACCGCGACGATGGGCCTGTTCCTGTCGCTGCTGGTGATCCTGGCCTGCCGCGAACTGATGGGCCCGGCCTTCGAGGTGTGGGGCTGGCGCATTCCGTTCCTGGTGTCCATCCTGCTGCTGGCCATTTCAGTGTGGATCCGGCTGAGCCTGAGCGAATCGCCCGCCTTCCAGAAGATGAAGGCCGAGGGCAAGACCTCCAAGGCGCCGCTGACCGAATCCTTCGGCGAGTGGAAGAACCTGAAGATCGTGATCCTGGCGCTGGTCGGCCTGACCGCCGGCCAGGCGGTGGTCTGGTACACGGGCCAGTTCTACGCGCTGTTCTTCCTCACGCAGCAGCTGAAGGTGGACCCGGTCACGGCCAACCTGATGATTGCCGCCGGCCTGCTGATCGGTACGCCGTTCTTCATCGTGTTCGGTGTGCTGTCCGACAAGATCGGCCGCAAGCCCATCATCATGGCGGGCTGCCTGCTGGCCGTGCTGACCTACTTCCCGGTGTTCAAGGCGCTGACCGCGGCCGCCAACCCCGACCTCGCCGCCGCGCAGGCCAAGAGCAAGGTGGTGGTGACTGCCGACCCGAACGAGTGCTCGTTCCAGTTCAACCCGACCGGCACCGTGAAGTTCACCAGCTCGTGCGACATCGCCAAGCAGGTGCTGGCTGCCGGTTCGGTGAGCTACGACAACGTGGCCGCTCCCGCCGGCACCGTCGCCAGCATCAAGATCGGCGAGACCGTCATCCAGGGCTACAGCGCCAAGGGCCTCGCGGCCGACGAGGTGAAGAAGAAGGACGCCGAATTCAAGAAGAGCGTGTCCGAGACGCTGAAGGCCGACGGCTACCCGGCCAAGGCCGATCCGGCCAAGATGAACAAGCCGATGGTGATCGCCTTGCTGGCCTACCTGGTGCTCCTGGTGACCATGGTGTACGGCCCGATCGCGGCGATGCTGGTGGAGATGTTCCCCACGCGCATCCGCTACACGTCGATGAGCCTGCCGTACCACATCGGCAACGGCTGGTTCGGCGGCCTGCTGCCCACCACGGCGTTCGCCATCGTGGCGCAGACCGGCAACATGTACAACGGCCTGTGGTATCCGATCATCATCGCGGGCATCACGCTGGTGGTCGGCACGCTGTTCGTGCGCGAGACCAAGGACGTGGACATCTACGCCGGCGACTGAGCGCGGCGGTTCCGAACGAAAAGCCCGCGGCCTCACGGCCGCGGGCTTTTTCTTTGCCGAAATGCCTGCCTCAAAGACCTTATGGCAGGGCCTGCCGCGGCGCTGTCCCTAGAATGCTCCGCCTCCCTCCGAAAGACCGCCGCAATGACACAGGGCTTGATCCGCATTCGCGGCGCCAGACAGCACAACCTCAAGAACCTCGATCTCGACCTGCGCACCGGCGAACTCACCGTCGTCACCGGCCCGAGCGGCTCGGGCAAGTCCAGCCTGGTGTTCGACACGCTGTATGCGGAGGGGCAGCGCCGCTACGTCGAGACCTTCTCGGCCTATGCGCGCCAGTTCCTGGACCGCATGGACAAGCCGGCGGTGGACCGGGTGGAAGGCGTGCCGCCGGCCATCGCCATCGACCAGACTAACCCGGTGCGCTCCTCGCGCTCCACGGTCGGCACGATGACGGAGCTGAACGACCATCTGAAGCTGCTGTTCGCACGGGCGGCCCAGCTGTTCGACCGGCAGACCGCCAAGCCGGTGCGCCACGACAGCCCGGAAACTATCTACGCCGAGCTGATGGCGCGCACCGCCGGCAGCGACCCGCGGCTGGTGCTGACCTTTCCGGTCGAGCTGCCCGGCAGCACCACGGCCGAAGAGCTCGCGCAGTGGCTGGCCGCCAGCGGCTTCACCCGCGTGCAGGCCGAGCGCGAAGTCGCCACGCCGACCGGCCCGCGCAAGGTGCTGGACGTGGTGGCCGACCGCTTCCGCATCCAGGGCGTGGAGAAGGCGCGCGCGATCGAGGCGATCGAGGTGGCGTTGAAGCGCGGGGCGGGGCGGTTGACGGTCTACGCCGTTCGCCCTGAGCCTGTCGAAGGGCTCGCGGACGGGGCTTCGACAGGCTCAGCCCGAACGGAAACCTCCGACGTCTGGAAATTCTCCACCGGCCTGCACTGCCCCGACAGCGACATCCGCTATGCCGATCCGGTGCCTTCGATGTTCTCGTTCAACTCGCCGGTGGGCGCGTGCGAAACCTGCCGCGGCTTCGGCCGCGTGATCGGCGTCGATTACGGGCTGGTGTTCCCGAACGACAAGCTCACCTTGCGTGCCGGCGCGGTGAAAGTGTTCCAGACGCCGGCCTGGGCCGAGAACCAGGACGACCTGATGCGCCATGCCGAGGCGGCCGGCATCCCGCGCGACACGCCCTGGTACAAGCTCACGCCCGAGCAGCAGCGCTGGGTGATCGAGGGCACGCCCGGCTACAAGGACGGCCAGTGGACCAAGCAGTGGTACGGCGTGAAGCGCTTCTTCCAGTACCTGGAAAGCAAGGCCTACAAGATGCACATCCGCGTGCTCTTGTCCAAGTACCGCAGCTACACGCCGTGCGAGGTCTGCGCCGGCGCGCGGCTGAAGTTGGAAAGCCTGCTGTGGCGCATCGGCGGCAAGCAAGAGGCCGATGCGGTGCTGGCACCGGCGAAGCGCTTCATGCCGCAGGGCGTGAAGTGGTCGCGCGAACAGCTGGAAGCGCTGCCAGGGCTGTGCCTGCACGATTTGATGATGATGCCGATCGCGCGGCTGCGGGCGTTCTTCGATGCCGTTCGCCCTGAGCTTGTCGAAGGGCCCGCGGGGGCTCCGACAAGCTCAGCCCGAACGGGAGAGTCAGCCCGAACGGCGACAGAGCCGGTCCGCACGGGGGGGGAGCACCAGGCGCTCAAGCTGCTGTTCGAGGAGATCCACACCCGCCTGCGCTACCTCGTCGACGTCGGCATCGGCTACCTCACGCTGGACCGGCAGAGCCGCACCCTGTCCGGCGGCGAGGTGCAGCGCATCAACCTCACCACCGCGCTCGGCACCTCGCTGGTCAACACGCTGTTCGTGCTCGACGAGCCCAGCATCGGCCTGCATCCGCGCGACATGGGGCGCATCACGCAGGCCATGCACCGGCTGCGCGACGCCGGCAACACGCTGGTGGTGGTGGAGCACGACCCGGCCGTGATGGTGGCCGCCGACCGCGTGATCGACATGGGCCCCGGGCCGGGCGAGCGCGGCGGGGAGATCGTGTTCGACGGCACGGTGGACCAGCTGCGCGCCGCCGACACGCTGACCGGCGCCTACCTCGGCGCGCGCAAGCACGTGGGCATGGGCTTCAAGCGCGCGGTGACGGCATCGACGCCGCGGCTGATTCTGGAAGGTGCGCGCGAGCACAACCTGCAGAACCTGTCGATCGAATTCCCGCTGCAGCGGCTGGTGTGCGTCACCGGCGTGTCGGGCTCGGGCAAGTCCAGCCTGATCCAGGACGTGCTGGCCCCCGCGCTGCTGCGCCACTTCGGCAAGGCCACCGAAACGCCGGGCCTGCACGACCGCATGCTGGGCGCGGACCATTTGAGCGAGGTGGTGTTTGTCGACCAGTCGCCCATCGGCAAGACGGCGCGCTCCAATCCGGTGAGCTACGTCGGCGCCTGGGACACGGTGCGCGAAATCTTCGCCACCTCGCCGCTGGCCAAGCAGCGCGGCTACACCGCCTCGAAATTCAGCTTCAACTCCGGCGACGGCCGCTGCCCGACCTGCGGCGGCTCGGGCTTCGAGCACGTGGAGATGCAGTTCCTGTCCGACGTGTACCTGCGCTGCCCCGACTGCGACGGCAAGCGCTACCGCCCCGAGATCCTGGAGGTGATGATCGACCGGCCGCTGTCGGGCGACCTGCGCCGCCTGAACGTGGCCGACGTGCTGGCCCTCACCGTCAGCGAAGCGGCCACGCTGTTCGCCAACGACCGCGACGTGATCCGCGCGCTGCAGCCCATCGTCGAGGTCGGGCTGGAGTACGTGAAGCTGGGCCAGCCGGTGCCGACGCTGTCGGGCGGCGAATCGCAGCGCCTGAAGCTCGCCGGCTTCCTGGCCGAGGCGGCGCGCAGCGCCACCGCCAGCCGGCAGCCGACCGCGCGCAAGGGCACGCTGTTCCTGTTCGACGAACCCACCACCGGCCTGCACTTCGACGACATCGCCAAGCTGATGCGCGCGCTGCGCAAGCTGCTGGAGGCGGGCCATTCGCTGATCATCATCGAGCACAACCTCGACGTGATCCGCGCCGCCGACTGGCTGATCGACCTGGGCCCCGAAGGCGGCGACGCCGGCGGCCTGCTGGTCGCCGAAGGCCCGCCCGAGGAGATGAAGCACCACCCGACCTCGCACACGGCCAAGGCGCTGCGCGAATACGACTTCACGCTCGGCAGCGTGGCGCATGCGGGGAACGAGGCGCGCGAGAACACCCAGCCGTTCGGGCTGAGCTTGTCGAAGCCCTCGCAGGCCCTTCGACAGGCTCAGGGCGAACGGGCACCGCCCGTCAAAGCCATCCAGATCGTCAACGCCCGCGAGCACAACCTGAAGTCGATGTCGGTGGACATCCCGCACAACCGCTTCACCGTCGTCACCGGTGTGTCGGGCTCGGGCAAGTCCACGCTGGCGTTCGACATCCTGTTCAACGAGGGCCAGCGGCGCTACCTGGAATCGCTCAACGCCTATGCGCGCAGCATCGTGCAGCCGGCCGGCCGGCCCGAGGTGGACGCGGTGTACGGCATTCCGCCCACCGTGGCCATCGAGCAGCGCCTGTCGCGCGGCGGGCGCAAGTCCACCGTGGGCACCACCACCGAGGTCTGGCACTTTCTGCGCCTCTTGTACGTGAAGCTGGGCGTGCAGCACTGCGTGCACGACGGCCACGCCGTGAGCCCGCAGACGGCCGACAGCATCGTGGCGCAGATCATGAAGCGCTACCGCGGCCAGCACATCGGCCTGCTGGCGCCGCTGGTGGTGAACCGCAAGGGCGTCTATACCGAGCTGGCCGACTGGGCGCGGCCGCGCGGCTACACGCACCTGCGCATCGACGGCGAGTTCCTGCCGACCACCGGCTTTCCGCGCATCGACCGCTTCAAGGAGCACACCGTCGAACTTCCGGTGTGGGCGCTGGACGTCACGCCGGCCCACGAGGAGCAGCTGCGCGAAAAGCTGGCGGTGGCGCTGGAACACGGCAAGGGCGTGGTGCACGTGCTGGCGCAGAGCGGCACGGCCAAGGTGGAGGTGTTCTCCACCTTGCGCGCCTGCCCGGTGTGCGCCACCAGCTACCCCGAGCTGGACCCGCGCCTGTTCTCCTACAACAGCAAGCACGGCTGGTGTCCCGACTGCGTGGGCACCGGCGTGAAGCTCACGCGCGAGCAGCGCAAGATCTTCGACGACACGGTGGTCGTGGCCGATGGCGACAAGGGCCGCGAGCAGACCTTCGCCGAACCGGAGGTGGAGGACCTCACCGACGAGTCCTGCCCGGGCTGCCGCGGCGCGCGGCTGAACCTGCAGGCGCGCGCCGTGCAGTTCGACACTACCGGCATCGCCGAGATCGCCGCGCTGTCGGTGCACGACGTGCGGCGCTGGGTGGAGAGCCTGCAGGTGAAAGACGTGCTCAGCGTGCGCGAGCAGGGCATCGCGCGCGATCTCATTCCGGAGATCAAAAGCCGGCTCGAATTCCTGGAGGAGGTGGGCCTGGGCTACCTCACGCTGGACCGCGGCGCGCCCACCCTGTCGGGCGGCGAGGCGCAGCGCATCCGCCTGGCGGCGCAATTGGGCTCCAACCTGCAGGGCGTGTGCTACGTGCTGGACGAGCCCACCATCGGCCTGCATGCGCGCGACAACCAGATCCTGCTGGATGCGCTGCACAAGCTGGGCGGCAAGGGCAACACTCTGGTGGTGGTGGAGCACGACGAGGACACCATCCGCCGCGCCGACCACATCATCGACATCGGCCCAAGCGCCGGCAAGCGCGGCGGCCGCGTGGTGGCGCAGGGCACGGCCGCGGAGATCTCGGCCGAGCCTGAGTCGGTCACGGGGCGGTACCTGCTGCATGCGATGCGGCATCCGGTGCAGGCGCGGCGCGCGGTCGGGGGCTCCCCGCCAGACGTCACCTGGCTGAAGCTGCGCGGCGCCAACCTGCACAACCTGCAGGACGTGGACGTGGACATTCCGCTGCGCCGGCTGGTCGCCGTCACCGGCGTCTCCGGTTCCGGCAAGTCCACGCTGGCGCGCGACGTGCTGCTGCACAACGTGCAGGTGGCCGTGCAGCGCCGCTCCACCAAGGCCGGGCGCGAGGCCGACGACGCCGGCAAGCGCATCGGCTGGAGCGGCTGCAAGTCGGTGGACGGCTACCAGACCATCGACCGCGTGCTGGAAGTCGACCAGACGCCTATCGGCAAGACGCCGCGCTCCTGCCCGGCCACCTACATCGGCTTCTGGGACACCATCCGCAAGCTGTTCGCCGACACGCTGGAGGCGCGCGCGCGCGGCTACGGCCCCGGCCGCTTCTCGTTCAACACCGGAGAGGGCCGCTGCCCGCTGTGCGAAGGGCAGGGCGTGCGCACCATCGGCATGAGCTTCCTGCCGGACGTGAAGATCCCGTGCGAGGCCTGCCGCGGCGCGCGCTTCAACCCGGAGACGCTGGCCGTCACCTGGCGCGGCAAGAGCATCGGCGACGTGCTGCGCATGGAGACCGACGAGGCGGTGGAGTTCTTCGGCTCCATGCCCAACATCAGCCACCCGCTGCAGCTGCTGCGCGATGTCGGCCTGGGCTACCTGACCCTGGGGCAGCCGTCACCCACGCTGTCGGGCGGCGAGGCGCAGCGCATCAAGCTGGTGACCGAACTCAGCAAGGTGCGCGACGACGTCACGCGGCGCGGCCAGAAGGCGCCGCACACGCTGTACGTGCTGGACGAACCGACGGTGGGCCTGCACATGGCCGACGTGGAGAAGCTGGCGCGCGTGCTGCACCGGCTGGTGGACGGCGGCCACAGCGTGGTGGTGATCGAGCACGACCTGGACGTGGTTGCCGAAGCCGACTGGGTCGTCGACCTGGGCCCCGAAGGCGGCGGCGCCGGCGGACGCATCGTGGCCGCCGCGTCGCCGGAAGACGTGGTGGCCCAGGGCACGCACACCGGCGTGGCGCTGGCGCCGGTGCTGGCGCGCGGCTGAGCTGTCATCGGCGCACCGGCGCTGTAGCCTTGGCGACTGCCGGACCGGGTGATTCCCGATGCCGGCAAAGCGCACATGCGCTGCAATGGACGGCTTCCAGGAGAGCAATCCAATGCGCCGTCGTCAACTCATCCAGGCCGCCGCTGCAAGCGTGGCAGCCGGCACCCTGGGCGCCTCGCACGCCCAGGCCTTCCCGTCCAAGCCGATCAAGCTGGTCATCGCCTTTCCTGCGGGCGGCCCCACCGACATCACCATGCGCCAGCTGGCCGACAACGCCGGCAAGATCCTCGGCCAGCCGGTGGTGGTGGAGAACAAGCCGGGGGCCGCCGGCAGCCTGCCGGCGCAGCAGCTGCAAAGCTCCGCGCCCGACGGCTACACGCTGGCGCAGATTCCGCTGGGCGTGTTCCGCCTGCCCTACACCACCAAGATCAGCTGGGACCCGATCAAGGACATCGCCTACGTCCTCAACGTCACCGGCTACGCCTTCGGCATCGTGGTGCCCACCGAGTCGCCGCTGACCACCTGGACCCACTTCGTCGGCTGGGCCAAGGCCAACCCGGGCAAGCTCACCTACGGCTCCACCGGCACGCTGACCAGCCCGCACCTGACCACCGAGCTGATCGCGCAGCAGCTGGGCATCCAGCTGCAGCACGTGCCCTACAAGGGCAGCGCCGACCTGATGCAGGCCATCCTGGGCGGGCACATCATGGCGGCGGCCGACTCCACCGGCTTCGCGCCGCAGGTGCAGGCCGGCAAGCTGCGCGTGCTCAACACCTGGGGCGACAAGCGCTTGGCCAAGTTCCCCGACGTGCCCACGTTGAAGGAGCTGGGCCTGAATATCGTGCAGAACTCGCCCTTCGGCATCGGCGCGCCGCGCGGCACGCCGCCGGCCGTGGTGAAGCGCCTGCATGACGCCTTCAAGACGGCGATGGAGCAGCCCAGCTACGTGCAGTCGCTGGACCGCTACGACATGGTGCCGATCTACATGAGCTCGACGCAGTACACGAAGTTCGCGCAGGACACCTTCGCCAAGGAAAAGGCGCTGATCGAGAAGCTCGGCCTGGGCAAGGCCCCGACGACCTGATCGCGCGGGGTGCGCCGGCGCCGAGTTCAGCGCGCGGCCAGGATGGCGCGCGCCACTTCGGCGAACCCCGCGCCGCGCTCGCCTTGTGTGATGTAGCGCGGCGGATGCGTGAGCTGCGCTTCGAAGCGGCGGATGTTGGCCACGCCGATGCTGTGCGGGAAGTGCTCGAACATCAGCACGTCGTTGGTGGAGTCGCCGACGTAGACCCAGCGGTCAATCTCGGCGTCCAGCGCACGCCCGAGCAGCTCGCGCACGGCCCAGCGCGCGCCCGACAGCTTGTTGTGGTCGCCATACCAGCCGTTGACGTGGATCGAGCTGACGGTGGCGTTCATGCCTTCCTGCTCCATCAGCGCGACGACGCGCGCGATGTGCGCTTGCGGCAGGTGAGTGAACTCGCTGTGGTCGATGGCGATGTCGGTCTCGCGCCCGGCGCTGTCGTGCGCCAGCTGCGCACCGGGAACCTCCGCGACGATGCGCCGCGCCACCTGCTGCATGCGCGCGAAGTTGGCCGCGCGCAGTGTTTCTTCCTGCTGGTAGCTCTTCCTCAGCGTTCTCTCTCCTCCCTCTCCCTCAGGGAGAGGGAGGTCTTCCAGCGAGAGTGCCACCGCCCCGTTCTCCGCCACGATCGCATCCACCGGCCACTGCAGCGCGAACGGCATGCTCCAGCCCACCGGCCGCCCGGTGATCGGAATGACGTGGATGCCGGTAGCACGCAGGTCGGCCAACGCGGCCAGCGCGTCGCCGGTGATCGCGCCTTCGGTGGTCAGCGTGTCGTCGATGTCGGTGAACACGCCCGCGATGCGGGCGCGGTCGGCGGCGGGCCAGTCGGCGAGCGGCAGCATGCGTCGGGACTTCTCAGCCGGCGTTGTGCAGGCTCAAGCCGGCGTGCTCGCGCAGCGGATGGAAATGGATCTTCGCAAAGCGCTCCTGCGCCAGCCGCACGTCGTACGGCGAGGTGCACAGGAAGGCCAGCGCGTCGGCCGCATCCCGCGCCATGCGCTGCGGGTAGGCGTCGGTGAACGCGCGCAGCTCGGCCGGCGTGTCCGCCGTGATCCAGCGCGCGCCGGTGTAGGGGCAGCTCTCCAGCCGCACGTCGCAGTCGTACTCGGCCTTCAGGCGGTGCTGCACCACCTCGAACTGCAGCTGGCCGACCGCGCCCAGCAGCATCGGCCCGCCGATCTCGGGACGGAACACCTGGATCGCGCCTTCCTCGCCCAGCTGCGCCAGGCCCTGCTGCAGCTGCTTGGTGCGCAGCGGGTTCTTCAGCACCACCACCTGGAACAGCTCGGGTGCGAAGAAGGGCAGGCCGGTGTATTGCAGGTTGAGCGAGCCGTCGGTGATGGTGTCGCCCAGCTGCACGCCGCCGTGCGTGGTGAAGCCGATGATGTCGCCGGCGTAGGCCTCGTCCACGGCTTCGCGCCGCTGCGACAGGAAGGTCACCACCGAGGTCGGTCGCAGCTCCTTGGCGGTGCGCTGCACCTTGAGCTTCATGCCCGGCGTGTACTTGCCCGAGGCCATGCGCACGAAGGCGATGCGGTCGCGGTGCGAGGGGTCCATGTTGGCCTGCACCTTGAACACCACGCCGGAGAAGGCGGCATCGTCCGGCTGCATGGTTTTTTCCTGCGGCTGGCGGTTGACGACCACCATGCTCTTGCGCGGCTGCGGCGCCGGCGCCAGGTCGACCAGCGCGTCCAGCACTTCCATCACGCCGAAGTTGTTGACGGCGGAGCCGAAGAACACCGGCGTCTGCTTGGCCGCGAGGAAGGCGGCATGGTCCCACGTGGGCGAGGCACCGGCTGCGAGCGCCATGCTTTCGGCCGCGCCGTCGTACTCGGCGCCGAAGCGCCTGCGCAACTCGGTGGTGTCGGACAGCGGCACCGTGTCCAGGTCCTGCGGGCGCTTTTCGCTGCCGGATTCGAACACCGTCATCGCCTGCCTGCGCAGGTTCATGATGCCGCCGAAATTCTTGCCCTTGCCGACCGGCCAGGTCATGGGCACGCAGGGCATGCCGAGTTCGCGCTCGACTTCGTCAAGGATGTCCAGCGGCTCGCGCACCTCTCGGTCCATCTTGTTGACGAAGGTGATGATGGGCGTGTCGCGCTGGCGGCAGACCTCGATCAGCCGGCGCGTCTGCGCCTCCACGCCGTTGGCCGCGTCGATCACCATCAGCGCCGCGTCGACGGCGGTGAGCACGCGGTAGGTGTCTTCCGAAAAATCCTTGTGGCCGGGCGTGTCCAGCAGGTTGACCACGTGGTCGCGGTAGAGCATCTGCATCACCGACGAGGCGACCGAGATGCCGCGCTGCTTCTCGATTTCCATCCAGTCGGAAGTCGCATGGCGCGAGGCCTTGCGGCCCTTCACCGCGCCCGCGATCTGGATCGCGCCGGAGAACAGCAGCAGCTTTTCCGTCAGCGTGGTCTTGCCCGCGTCGGGGTGCGAAATGATGGCGAAGGTGCGGCGGCGCCGGGTTTCGGCGGCGAAAGGGGATGCGGACAAGGGGGACTCCGTGCGAGCGCGCGTGCCGTGCGGCAGCCGCGCCGTTCAGCCGCTATTGTGCCTCGCGCCGGGCACGTCACGTTCCGGCCGGCCCGCTCGTCATGCAAGGAAGACCCCAAAGAAAAGGAATCCCCATGATGGACATCGTGATCGTCGGCGGCGGCTATGCCGGAGTGGCCTGTGCCGCCCGGCTGGCCCACCGCGCCCGCGCGCAGCGCACGCCGGCGCGCATCCGGCTCATCAATCCGCAGCCCCGGCTCATCGAGCGCATCCGCCTGCACCAGGCGGCCGCCGGCCAGCCGCTGCCCGAGCGCCGCATCGACACGCTGCTGGACCGCTGCGGGGTCGAGCTGGTCACCGGTTACGCCGAGGCGCTGGATCCGTCGGCGCGAACGCTGCGGGTGGGCGGCCAGGCGCTCGGCTGGGACCGCCTGGTGCTCGCGCTCGGCTCCGCGCCGAACGTTGACGCCGTGCCCGGCGTGGCCGCGCATGCGTTCACCTTGGGCACCGACGCCGTGGCGGCGCTGCACGCGCGCCTGGCCGCGCTGCCCCAGGGCGCGTGCGCGGCCGTGGTGGGCGGCGGCCTGACCGGGATCGAGGCGGCCAGCGAGATCGCCGAAGCGTTCCCACGTCTGCGGGTGCATCTGGTGGCGCACGGCGCCATCGGGCCGGACTTCGGCCCAGCGGGGCGGCGGCACGTGCTGGACACCTTGGCCCAGCGGCTGGGCGTCACGCTGCACGAACACGTGCGGGTGGATGCGGTCGGCGCCACGCGCCTGGAGACTGGCCAGGGCCCGCTCGCGTTCGATGCGTGCGTCTGGGCGGCCGGCTTCACGCTGCCCACGTTGCCGCGCGAAGCCGGGCTGCGCACCAATGCGCGCGGACAGGTGCTCGTCGATCCGCAGCTGCGCTCGGTGTCGCATCCGTGGATCTACGCGGCCGGCGACGTCGCCGGGCCGGCCCTGCCGCCCGGGCAGGAGCTGCCCATGGGCTGCAAGACCGCGATGCCGATGGGCGTGCACGTGGGAGACAATCTTGCGGGTGAACTCATGGGCCAAGCCTGCAATGCCTTCGACTATGCGCTGCTGTTCTATTGCGTCAGCCTCGGGCGGCGCGACGGCCTGGTGCCCTGGGCCGACGCCGAAGGCCGGCTCACCGGCCGCGTGCTCACGGGTCGCCGTGCGGCATGGTTCAAGGAAATGATCTGCCGCTCGACCTGGTGGGGGCTGATGCTGGAAGCGCGCGGCCACAAGGCGGTGGTGTGGAAGCGCACCGGCCGCGCGCCGCAGTCGCTGGCGCCCGCATGAGCACCGAGGTCGATCTCCTGCTGCAGCGCGAGCGCGGGCGCTTGTTCGCGCTGGCCTACCGCATGCTCGGCAGTGTGGGCGAGGCGGAGGACGCGGTGCAGGAAGCGTTCACGCGCTGGTACGCGCAGCCGCGCGATGCCGTGCAGAACCCTGCGGGCTTTCTCACCACCGTTGTGGCCAACATCTGCCTGGACCAGCTCAAGAGCGCGCGCCGCAGGCACGAGGACTATCCCGGCGTGTGGCTGCCCGAGCCGGTGGCCGCGCTGCAGGACGGGCCGGAGGACGACCTGCAACGGCTGGAATCGATTTCGCTGGCCTTCGTATCGCTGCTGGAGGCGCTGAACCCGCTGGAACGCGCGGTGTTCGTGCTGGTCGAGGTGTTCGACTATGCGCATGCCGAAGTCGCGGCCATGCTGGGCCGCACGCCCGAGGCCTGCCGTCAGGCGCTGCACCGCGCGCGGCAGAGCCTGGCCGCGCACAGGCGCGCCGTTGCCCCGGCCGAGCGCCACCGCAAACTGCTGCTGTCCTTCGTCGCGGCGGTGCAGCGCGGCGACGTCGACGAGCTGGCGCAGATGCTGGCCGACGATGTGGAGTCGCGCGCCGACGGCGGCGGCTTCGTCAACGCCGCAGCCCGGCCCATCACCGGCGTGCGTGCCGTGTCGCGCCTGTTTGCCGGCCTTTCGAAACAGTCGCCGCCCGACCTTGCCGTGCGCATCGAAACGGTCAACGGCTGGCCTGCCGCGCTGCTGAGCTCGGCCGGTGTGCTCTGGTCGGTGCTGCAGCTGCGCGCGGACGACGGCGCGCGCATCCTGCGCATCGACAACGTGATGAATCCTTACAAGCTGGCGCGCGTTGCCGCTGCATTCGGCCTGCGCACGGCCACGGACGCGCCCTGACGGTGTAGGCTGGCGCCATGGCGCAGAGAAGATCGAGGCGCCGCCGCTCGAGATCGAGGCCGGCGGGCGCACTGTCACCGCCAAGCATCCGGACAAGCTGCTGATCCCGATGCGGGCATCACCAAGCTCGACCTCGTGAACTACTACGTGGCCGTCGCCGAGGGCGCGCTGCGCGGCGCCGGCGGGCGGCCCTGCGTGCTGGTGCGCTACCCCAACGGCATTGGCGAGGAATTCTCTTCCAGAAGCGTGCGCCGGCGAACCGGCCCGACTGGCTGGAGGCGGCGCAGATCCGCCTTCCCTCCGGCCGCACAGCCGAGGAGATCGTGCCGCGCGATGCGGCGGCGCTGGCCTGGATGGCCAATCTGGCCTGCCTGGAACTGCATCCGTACCCGGTGCGCGCCGACGACCTCGATCACCCCGACGAACTGCGCGTGGACCTCGATCCGGTGCCCGGCGTGGAATGGCCGCAGATCGTGCAGGTGGCGGACGTGGTGCGCGAGGTGCAGGCCGAGCTCGGCCTGGCCGGTTGGCCCAAGACCTCGGGTTCTCGCGGCATCCACGTGCTGATGCGCATCGAACGCCGCTGGAGCTTCGACGCCGTGCGCCGCGCGCCCACGCTCGCCACCAGCAAGTGGTGGAAGGAAGAGCGGCACGGCGTGTTCGTCGACTACAACCAGAATGCCAAGGACCGCACCGTGGCTTCGGCCTACTCGGTGCGGCCCAAGCCCGACGCGCGCGTCTCGGCGCCGGTGGCGTGGGACGAGTTGCGCACCTGCGCGCCGGCCGACTTCACCCTGCGCACGACCCGCGCCGCGCGCGAGCAGGACGTGCTGGCTGGGCTGAGCGCCGGGGCTACGCGCCGAACACCTTGGCCAGTTCGAACGGCGTCGTCACTTCCAGCTGGTCGTAGCGGCAATCCGCCGCCGGCTTGTCGGCGCGCCAGCGCAGGAATACGGCGGCGTGGCGGAAGCGGCTGCCTTGCAGGTGGTCGTACTTGACCTCGACAACGCGCTCCGGCCGCAGCGCTTCCCAGGCCAGGTCCTTGCCGCCGCTCCAGCGGCTCTGCGCGCCGGGCATGCGCTGCGCGTCGCCCACATTGGCGCCGGCCCATTCGCGCCAGGGATGGTCGGCCAGCGCGTCCTTGCGCAGCGGCTCCAGCTCCTTCAACAACTCCTCGCGCATCGCCAGCGTGAAGGCCGAGGTGACGCCCACGTGGTGCAGCACGCCCGCCTCGTCGTAGAGGCCCAGCAGCAGCGAGCCGACCGCGTCGGTGCGGTCCTTGTACCAGCGGAAACCCGCCACCACGCAGTCGGCGCTGCGCGCGTGCTTGATCTTCAGCATGGCGCGCTTGCCGGGCTGGTAGGTGGCGCTGTCGAGCTTGGCGATCACGCCGTCGAGCCCGGCGCCTTCGAACTGCTCCAGCCACTCCACGGCCTGCGCGCGGTCGCGCGTCACGGGCGTGAGGTACAGCGGCGGCTTGGGCTTGCCCAGCAGCCGCTCCAGCCGCACGCGCCGCTCGGCCTGCGGCAGGTCCATGGTCGGGCGGCCGCCCGCGGCCAGCAGGTCGAAGGCGACGAAGGCGGCCGGCGTTTCTTTCGACAGCCGGGCGATGCGCGACGGCGCGGGATGGATGCGCTGCTGCAGCGCGTCGAAGTCCAGCCCGCGCGCACCGGCCACCACGATCTCGCCATCGAGCACGCAACCCTTGGGCAGCATTTCGTGCAGCGCCTTTTCCAGCTCGGGGAAGTAGCGGTTCAGCGGCTTCAGGTCGCGGCTCTGGATGTGCGTCTCGTCGTTGCCGCGGAACACGAGGGCGCGAAAGCCGTCCCACTTGGGCTCGAACAGGAAGCCGGGTTCCTCGGGCAGGGTTTCGGCGATCTTCGCCAGCATCGGCTCGATCGGCGGAACCACCGGCCCGTTCGCCTTCGGCGGTGCCGTGTCCGCCGCGGCGGCTTTCTTCTTCGTTGCCATCAGTCCAATCAGTTCACGCAAATGCGGCCGGCCAGGCGTCCGCTCTCGACCATGGAAAAGCAGCCCGCCGCTTCGCTGGTGGCGCGGCAGCGGCCGACCACGTCGGCGCCGGGCGCCACCGCCGGTCCGCTGTACACGCAACCATAAATGCAGTCCTTCTGACTGTCGCAGCGCTGGTTGGCGTCGGGCGCTGCGCGCACCGCCGGCTTGCGCTGCGCGACGGGTTCGAAGCGGCACAGCGGCACCGGCGAGTCCGCCGGGCCCCAGGTGCCGCCGTGCGTGGTGCACTGGCGGGCCGTGGCCGACGGCGACACGCGCGCGGTGCAGACG
>NZ_JACCWG010000163.1 GCF_013697775.1 Ramlibacter sp.
GCCGCCCAGCACCCAGGCTGCGGCGGCAATGGTCCACAGCCAGGGCAGCGGCCGCCCCACCCAGCCCAGCGCCCAGGCGCCGGCGCACAGCGCCAACGTGACGACGCCGGCGGCGATGCTGCCGGCCGCACCCAGCCCATTGAGCCGCCCCCATTCCCAGCCGCCCGCCGCCAGCATCACCAGCGTGATGGCCATGAAGGGCACGGGAGACGGCCAGAACAGCGCCGGCAGCAGGATGGCGAGCAGCACGACGGCGGTGATGATGCGCTGCTTGAGCATTGCGGTGTCCTGGTGTCAGGCCGCTTGGCGCGCCGGCGTGGTTTGTTCGGAAGTGCGGCCGAAGCGGCGTTCGCGCCGGCCGTAGTCGGCGATGGCTGCGTCCAGCGCCGCGGGATCGAAGTCCGGCCACAGCTTGTCGCTGAAATACAGCTCGCTGTAAGCGGCCTGCCAGAGCAGGAAATTGCTGATGCGCTGCTCGCCGCCGGTGCGGATCAGCAGGTCGGGGTCGCTCACGTGGGCCAGCGCCATGGCGCGGTCCAGGCTGTGTTCGGTGATCGGCTCGCCGCGCGCGGCGAGGCACGCGGCCGCCTGCGCCACGTCCCAGCGGCCGCCGTAGTTGAAGCAGATGTTGAACACCAGGCGCGTATTGCCGGCGGTGGCCTTCTCGGCCTGTGCGAGGCCGGCCTGCACCTTGTCGGACAGGCGGCTGCGGTCGCCGATGAAATGGATGCGCACGCCCTCGCCGTGCAGCTGCGGCACCTCGCGCGACAGCGCGCCGGCCAGGAGCTCCATCAGGCCCGAGACTTCCTCGGGCGGGCGGTTCCAGTTCTCCGAGGAGAAGGCGAACACGGTCAGCACCTTGACGCCGACCTCGCCGCAGTGGCGCACGCACACGCGCAGCGCATCCAGGCCCTTCTTGTGCCCCGCCACCCGCGGCAGGAAACGCCGCGTCGCCCAGCGGCCGTTGCCGTCCATGACGATGGCGATGTGGTGGGGAATGGCGGCCATGCCTAGGGCCTGTTCACACGACTTTTGCCAGTGCGAACGCGATGAAAACCGCACCAATCTAGGCGCAGGACGACGCCAAGGCTGGACGCCTTGGCTAGGAGTGCAACAACGAGTGGTGCGGTTTTCATCACGTTCCCTTCGGGTTGCGGTCAAAAAGGCCATGCGCCGCGTTGCGAAGCCTTGCCGGACATCGAGTCCGGCTGCGTTTCGCGCCTTGCGCATGACCTTTTTGATCCGCAACGCATCTGGCAAAAGTCGTGTGCACAGGCCCTAGACCGCCATGATCTCCTGCTCTTTCATGTGCACCAGGCTGTCGATGTCGGCGATGTGCTTGTCGGTCACCTTCTGGATGTCGGCCTCGGCGCGCTTTTGCTCGTCTTCGGAAGCGGCCTTGTCCTTCACCAGCTTCTTCACGTGCTCGTTGGCGTCGCGGCGCAAGCTGCGAATGGCGATCTTGGCGTTCTCGCCTTCGTTGCGCACCAGCTTGGTCATCTCCTTGCGGCGCTCCTCGCTCATCGCCGGCAGCGGCACGCGGATCAGGTCGCCCATGGAGGCCGGATTCAGGCCCAGGTCGCTCTCGCGGATAGCCTTCTCGATCTTGGCGCCCATGCCCTTTTCCCAGGGCTGCACGCTGATCGTGCGCGCGTCCAGCAGGGACACGTTGGCCACCTGGCTGATCGGCATCATGGAGCCGTAGTAATCCACCTGCACCGTGTCCAGCAGGGCCGGGTTGGCGCGGCCGGTGCGGATCTTGGTCAGCGTGTTCTTGAACGCGGCGATGGACTGGTCCATCTTGGCCTGCGTGTTGCTCTTGATCTCGGCAATGGTGTTCATGCGGTTCTCCTCTTGGCTCAGGCGTACACCAGGGTCCCTTCGTCCTCGCCTTCGACCACGCGCTTGAGCGCGCCGTGCTTGAAGATCGAGAACACCTTGATCGGCAGCTTCTGGTCGCGGCACAGGGCGAACGCCGTGGCATCCATGATGCCCAGGTTGCGCGACATGGCCTCGTCGAACGTGATCTTGGCATAGCGCTCGGCCGACGGGTCCTTCTGCGGATCGGCGGTGTACACGCCGTCCACCTTGGTGGCCTTGAGCACCAGCTCGGCGCCGATCTCCGCGCCGCGCAGCGCGGCAGCGGTGTCGGTGGTGAAGAACGGGTTGCCGGTACCGGCGGCGAAGATCACCACCTTGCCCTCTTCCAGGTACTGCAGCGCCTTGGGCCGGATGTAGGGCTCGACCACCTGCTCGATGTTGATGGCCGACATCACGCGGGCCGTGAGGCCCTGCTTGTTCATCGCGTCGGCCAGCGCCAGCGCGTTCATCACCGTGGCCAGCATGCCCATGTAGTCGGCCGTGGCGCGGTCCATGCCGACCGCGCCGCCCGCCACGCCGCGGAAGATGTTGCCCCCGCCAATGACGATAGCCACCTGCACGCCCATGTGCACCACCTCGGCCACCTCCTGCACCATCCGCACGATGGTCGTGCGGTTGATGCCGAAGGAGTCATCCCCCATCAGCGCCTCCCCGGACAGCTTGAGCAGGATGCGCTTGTGGGCTGGCTGGCCTTTCATGGGGGGAGACTCCTTCTTCGGGGGTTGAACGGATGTTTTCTCAGGCGCTTTTGGCGGCCGCGACCTGCGCCGCCACTTCGGCGGCGAAGTCGTCGGTCTTCTTCTCGATGCCCTCGCCCACCACGTACATGGTGAAGCCCTTCACGCTGGTGCCGGCGGCCTTGAGCATCTGCTCCACGGTCTGCTTGTCGTTCTTCACGAACGACTGGTTGAGCAGCGAAACTTCCTTCAGGTACTTCTGCACCGAACCGTCGACCATCTTGGCGACGATGTCGGCCGGCTTGTTGGACTCGGCGGCCTTCTGCTGGGCGATCGAGCGTTCCTTGTCGATCAGCTCGGGGGGCACGTCGGCGCTGGACAGCGCCACCGGCTTCATCGCGGCCACGTGCATGGCGACGTCCTTGGCCGCGGTTTCGTCGCCCTCGAACTCCACCACCACGCCGATGCGCGAGCCGTGCAGGTAGTGCGCCAGCTTGGCGCTGCCGCCGAAACGCTTGAAGCGGCGAAAGCTCATGTTCTCGCCGATCTTGCCGATCAGGCCCTTGCGCACGTCTTCCAGCGTGGGGCCGAAGCCGTCCTGGCTGTAGGGCAGCGCGCCCAGCGCGGCCACGTCGGCCGGGTTGTGCTTGGCCACCAGTTCCGCGGCGGCCTGGGCCATCGCCAGGAAGCTGTCGTTCTTGGTGACGAAGTCGGTCTCGCAGTTCACCTCGAGCAGCGCGCCGGCGTCGCCGTCGCGGTAGGCAGTGACCACGCCTTCGGCCGTGACGCGCGAGGCGGCCTTGCCGGCCTTGTTGCCCAGCTTCACGCGCAGGATCTCCTCGGCCTTCTCCATGTTGCCTTCGGCTTCCGAGAGCGCCTTCTTGCACTCCATCATCGGTGCGTCGGTCTTGGCGCGCAGTTCGCCAACCATGCTTGCGGTGATAGCAGCCATCTTTGTCCTCGTCTTCTGTTCAGTTCGATCGTTGCTGTAAAAAAGGGGCCTCGAAAGCCCCTTTCTCATGTCCGGGCCCGGGGATCAGGCAGCGGAGCCTTCCGCCGCCACTTCCACGAATTCGTCGCCGCCGCTGCCGGCTTCGGAGACGGCGCGCACCACGTCGCCGGCCGCATTCTGGCGGCCTTCCAGCACGGCGTCGGCCATGCCGCGCGCGTAGAGCGTCACGGCCTTGGCGGAGTCGTCATTGCCGGGGATGACGTAGTCGATGCCCTCGGGCGAGTGGTTGGAGTCCACCACGCCGATGATCGGGATGCCCAGCTTCTTGGCTTCGGCGATGGCGATCTTGTGGTAGCCCACGTCGATCACGAACAGCGCGTCCGGCAGGGTGTTCATGTCCTGGATGCCGCCGATGTCCTTCTCCAGCTTGTCCAGCTCGCGCTGGAACATCAGCTGCTCCTTCTTGGACATGGTCTCCAGGCCGCCTTCCTGCTGCGCCTTCATGTCCTTCAGGCGCTTGAGCGAGGTCTTGACGGTCTTGAAGTTGGTCAGCATGCCACCCAGCCAACGCTGGTTGACGAAAGGCATGCCGGCGCGCTGCGCCTCGGTGAACACGATGTCGCGCGCCTGGCGCTTGGTGCCCACCATCAGGATGGTGCCGCGGTTGGCGGCGAGCTGCCTGGCGAATTTCGCCGCACCCTCGAACAGGGGCAGCGTCTTTTCCAGGTTGATGATGTGGATCTTGTTGCGATGGCCGAAGATGAAGGGGGCCATCTTGGGGTTCCAGAAGCGGGTCTGGTGTCCGAAATGGACACCGGCTTCCAGCATTTCACGCATGGATACGGTCATGAGATCTCCGAAGGTTGGGTCTAAAATCCCGCTCGAATCGCAACCCTTGAACAGAATGTCTGACTTGGGCCGCGGCACCTCGTGAGGCGGGATTCGCGATTTGCCTTGCCGAACCTTCTCCGCGCAGTGGCGGCCGTCCGGCAAAACCGCAAGATGATACCACAGGGCTCCCCTTGAGCTACCTTCCAGCCGACGACCTCCACGCCGTGCGCGAGCGCATCCGCCAGGGCTTGACCACTCCCACCGCCGAGCTGGAGCGCTGCGAAACCATCGCCCGCTCCGAGGCTTGCCGCAACACCTTCCTGAGGACCAGTTTCGAGGCTGCCCGCGCCGCCGCGCGGACCGCCGGCGGCATGCCGCTGGCCGGCTTGGCGGTGTCCGTCAAGGACCTGTTCGACGTGGCCGGCGAGGTCACCGCCGCCGGCTCCGTGGTGCTGGCCGATGCGCCCCCGGCCACCACCGATGCCCAGGCCGTCGCGCGCCTGAAGGCCGCCGGCGGCGTGGTGATCGGGCGCACCAACATGACCGAGTTCGCCTACTCCGGCATGGGCGTCAACCCGCACCACGGCACGCCGGTGAACCCTTGCGACAGGTCCGTGGGGCGCATCCCCGGCGGCTCGTCCAGCGGCGCGGCGGTGTCGGTCGCCACCGGCGCGGCCTTCGTCGGCCTGGGTTCGGACACCGGCGGCTCGATCCGCGTGCCGGCCGCGCTGTGCGGCATCGTCGGCTTCAAGAACACCGCGCGGCTGGTGTCCGCGCAGGGCACGGTGCCGCTGTCCACCACGCTGGACACCATCAGCGCCATGACCCGTTCGGTGCGCGACGCCGTGCAGGTGCACGAGATCCTGTCGGCGCGCCCGGTGGCGCACGACGGCAAGCCGCTGGCGCAGCGCCGCTTCGCCGTGGCGCGCACGCAGATGCAGGACGGCATGGATGCCACCGTCGCGCGCGCGTTCGAGCGCACGCTGCGCAAGCTTCGCGCGGCCGGTGCGCACATCGAGGAGATCGCGCTGCAGGAGATCGCGCAGCTCGGCCCGATGGGAGCCACCGGCGGCTTTCCTGCCCCCGAAAGCTACGCCTGGCACCGCGAACTGCTGGCCGAGAAAGCCTCCGGCTACGACCCGCGGGTGCGTGTGCGCATCGAGCGCGGCGCGGCCATGACGGCGTACCAGTACATCGACCTGTGCCACGCGCGCGCCGCCTGGATTTCCGACATGGAGCGGCAGCTGGCCGGCTTTGACGCCGTGCTCTCGCCCACCGTGCCGGTGGTGGCGCCACCGTTCGCGCCGGTGGCGCCGGGCGCCGAGCACGACGCCGACTTCTTCCGCGCCAATGCGCTGCTGCTGCGCAACCCCAGCACGGTCAACATGCTCGACGGCTGCGCCATTTCCATTCCCTGCCACGCGCCCGATGAGCTGCCTGTCGGCCTGATGATCTGGCACGGTCCGCTTCGCGACGATACGATCCTGAATGTCGCAGCGCAGGCCGAGGCCGTGCTCCTCTCCTGAAGAAAAACAAAGCAGTAATGAAAGTCGCGATCGTGGGCGCCGGGATCATCGGCGTCACCACAGCCTATGAGCTGGCCGCCGACGGCCATGAAGTCATCGTCTTCGAACGGCACGGCGCAGCCGCGCTGGAAACCAGCTTCGCCAATGCCGGCGTGGTGGCGCCGGGCTACGTCACGCCCTGGGCGGCGCCCGGCATGCCCGGCAAGGTGGCGCGCTACCTGTTCAGCCGCCACGCGCCGGTGCGGCTGTCATGGCCGCTCAGCAAGGCGGACGTGCGCTGGATGCAGCAGTGGCGCCGCGCCTGCGAGCTGGATACCTACCTCGCCAACCGCGCGCGCCTGCAGCGCCTGGCCTTCTACAGCCGCGAACGCCTGCACCTGCTGACCGAGCACCACTTGCTGGAATACGACCGCGCCGAAGGCTACATGGTGCTGCTGCGCTCCGACAAGGAACAGAAGCTGGCGCAGCCCGGCCTGCAGGTGCTGCGCGACGCCGGCGTGCCGTTCAAGGAGATCGGCCCCGAGGAAGCCCGCGTGCTCGAGCCCGCGCTGAATCCCGACACGCCGTTCGCTGGGGCGGTGCACCTTCCCGGCGACGAAGTCGGCAACTGCCGCCAGTTCGCACTGCTGCTGAAGAACGAGGCGCAGGCGCTGGGCGCGCACTTCGAGTTCAACGCCACGGTGCATCCGCTGAACCCGGCCAACCCGACGCTGCTGCGCGCGGTGCAGCCCGGCATGACGCTGCCGCAGGAAGGCCGCTTCGACGCCGTGGTGGTGTGCGGCGGCGTGGACTCGGCCATGCTGCTGCAGCCGCTGGGCCTGCAGCTGCCGCTGGCGGCGGTGCACGGCTACTCGATCAGCGCCCCGATTCGCGAGCCGCTGAACGCGCCGCGCAGCGGCCTGATGGACGAGCGCTACAAGGTCGCCATCTCGCGCCTGGGCAACCGCGTGCGCGTGGCCGGCAGCGCCGAGATCGGTGGCGTGCCCGGGCGCAAGCGGCCGGGGGCGATCCAGACGCTCTACAAGGTGCTGCACGACTGGTTTCCCGGCGCCGTGCAGCTGGCGAACACCGGCGCCTCGGTGCAGGAGTGGAAAGGCGCACGGCCCATGCTGCCCGACGGACCGCCCGTGATCGGCGCCAGCGGGACGCCCGGCGTGTGGATCAACCTGGGCCACGGCTCGAGCGGCTGGGCGCTGTCCTGCGGCAGTGCCCGCGCCCTGGCCGACCTGATGTCAGGCCGCCCGCCGGAGATCGACATGGAAGGCCTTGGCATCGAGCGCCTCGCGGCGTGAGCCCCATTCGCCGCATCACGCCCGAGCATCCCTGGCCGCTGTTCGGCGTGGCGGCAACGCGCGGCATTGAGCAGGCGGCCGCGGCGCAGCTGCCACCGCACGCGTTGATGCAGCGTGCCGGCCTCGCGGTGGCGCGGCTCACGCTGGCACTGGCCCCGCATGCCCGCACGGTCTGGGTCGCCTGCGGTCCCGGCAACAACGGCGGCGACGGCCTCCAGGCCGCCATGCATCTAAAGCAATGGGGCAAGCAGCCGGTCGTCACCTGGCTGGGCGAAGAAGGCAAGGTGCCAGTGGATGCGAGTGCATCGCTGCGGCGCGCGCGCGATGCCTGCGTTGCTTTTACCGAGGAACCGCCCGCACAGTGGGATTTCGCGCTCGACGCGTTGCTGGGCATCGGCGCGACGCGTCCCGCGACCGGCCGCATGCGCGTGTGGATGGACTTGCTCAGCGCGCGTGCCGATGCGGTGCTGGCGGTCGATGCGCCCTCCGGCCTGGACACCGACACCGGGCAAGGCGAATCGGTGCGGGCCGCCCACACGCTCAGCCTGCTCACGCTCAAGCCCGGCCTCTTCACCGGTGCGGGCCGCGATGCCTGCGGCGCCGTGTGGTGGCACGACCTGGGCGTCTCCCCTGCCCTCGTGCCGCAAGCCGATGCCTGGCTGTCCGGCCCGCCGGCAGCGCCAGCGCGGCTGCACGCCTCGCACAAGGGCAGCTATGGCGACGTGGCGGTGATCGGCGGCGCGCCAGGCATGGGTGGCGCCGCCTTGCTCGCCGCGGCTGCCGCCCTGCACGGCGGCGCGGGCCGCGTGTTCGTGGGTCTGCTGGACCGAGACGCCATGATGGTGGACGCGCAGCAGCCCGAATTGATGTTCCGCGGCTGGAATTCCCTGGACCTGGCGAACATGGCCGTCGCGTGCGGCTGCGGTGGCGGCGACGCCGTGCGCGAAGCGCTGCCGAAGGTGCTGTCCACCGCGCGGGCGCTGGTGCTGGACGCCGACGCGCTGAACGCTGTCGCCAGCGATCCGCAGTTGCGCGCGCAACTGCAGGCGCGCGGCCGGCGCGGCGATCGCGCGACCGTGCTCACGCCGCATCCGCTCGAAGCGGCGCGGCTCCTGGGCAGCGGCACGGCGCAGGTGCAGGCCGACCGACTGGCGGCGGCGCAGGCGCTGGTGCGGGAATTCGGCGTGGTATGCGTGCTCAAGGGGTCCGGCACTGTGATTGCCGCGCCGCAAATGGCGCCGTGCATCAATCCGACGGGCAATGCGCGTCTGGCGACGGCGGGGACCGGCGACGTGCTGGCCGGCATGGTTGCGGCGCGGCTCGCGCGCGGCATGCCGGCATTCGATGCGGCCTGTACCGCGGTGTACGAACACGGGCGGACTGCCGACGTGTGGCCGCCGGGGCTTGCGTTGACGGCGCAGGTGTTCGCGCGTGGCGGCCCTCACCCCGGCCCTCTCCCGGAAGGAGAGGGAGCAGAACCCTAGCCCCTGCCGACGAAGGGCATCTTCGTCGCCATCACCGTGTGGAACAGCACGTTGGCTTCCAGCGGCAGGTTCGCCATGTACAGCAGCGACTGGCCGACGATATCCACGTCCATCAGCGGCTCGGCCGCGATGTCGCCGTTGGCCTGCGGCACGCCTTTGGCCATGCGCGCGGCCAAATCGGTCTGCGCGTTGCCAATGTCGATCTGGCCCACGGCGATGTCGTACTTGCGGCCATCCAGCGCAGCCGCCTTGGTCATGCCGGACACCGCGTGCTTGGTCGCCGTGTAGGCAATGGAGTTCGGCCGCGGCGCATGCGCCGAGATCGACCCGTTGTTGATGATGCGACCGCCGCGCGGGTCCTGCGCCTTCATGACGCGGAAGGCCTGCTGCAGGCAATAGAACATGCCGTTCAGGTTGGTGTCGACCACGCGCTTCCAGTCGGCCAGCGCCAGGTCTTCCAGCGGCACGCTGGCCGCGCCGACGCCGGCGTTGTTGAACAGCAGGTCCACGCGGCCGAAGGCGCGCGCGGTCTGCGCGAACAGCGCCTCGACCGACGCCGGATCGGTCACGTCGGTGGCGACAGCCAGCGCGCGTTCGCCGGCGCCCGACTCCGCGGCCACGGCCTGCAGCGCATCCATGCGC
>NZ_JACCWG010000167.1 GCF_013697775.1 Ramlibacter sp.
GGCCCGCCACGTCGCCGGGCTGCCAGCGGGCGAGCTGCCGCTCAGCGATGGCCTGCAGCATGGCGTCGCGCTGCGCGCCCTGCGCCGCATGGCCCGAGCCCTGCTGCGCATCGATGGCGTAGACGGCGGACACGCCGGGAATGCGTTCGAACGGGCCGCGGCGCGCCAGCTGCAGCCAGAAGTCCCAGTCCTCGAACAGGTCCAGCGTGGGGTCGAAGCGGCAGGGCGGCGCGGCGCGCACCGCGTCCATGCGGAACAGCACGGCGTGGATCGGCAGGTAGTTCTGCAGCTGCAGTGCGGCTACGTCGAAATTCTGGGCGAACGTGTGCAGCACGCGCTCGCCGTCCGCCATGCACGCCACGTCGCCATAGGCGGCGACCAGTTCCGGGCGCCCGCGCAGGACGTCGGCCAGCTTGCGCAGGTGGCCGGGCAGCAGCCAGTCGTCGTCGTCCAGGAACAGCGCGCAGGGCGTGCGCACGGCGTCGAGCAGCGCGTTGGCGGCACCGGCACGGCCAAGGCCGCCGCCCAAGTCGATCACGCGGGCGGCAACGCCTTCGAGCATGGCCGGCAGGCCCTCGATCGGCCGGCCCGCATCGTTCAACACCAGCAGTTCCCAACCGGTGAACTGCTGGCGCTTCACCGACTCGACGGCCGCTCGCAGGCTGGCCCGCCCGGTCGTGCGGATCAGCACGGACACGAAGGGCGAAGCGGACGCGGGGGCGGGAAAGGGCTGGTTCATGCGCCAACAGGAACGAAAAGACGGGGCGATGCGGCTGGCGCCGGTGCCTGGAGAATGGCGCCGCAGTGTAGCGCACCACCTCGTCCATGCCCTGAAAAGTTCATATAGGAAGCTGCTACACTTCGTTTCCTATATGAATTCTGCTGAGCTACGGATGCCCATCCCGCCGACCGCGCTGCCACTGGCTTCCAGCGGCAGCGTGGAACTGCGCATCGGCCTGCAGACCGGCCCGGAGCAGCGCCAGCGCCTGCTGGACCTGCAGCGGGCATTCGCCGAAGTGTGCAATGCGCTGACGCCGCTGGTGCGGGAAACCCGCTGCTGGAACCGCGTCACCCTGCACCACCTCACCTACCGTCAGTTGCGCGAACGCTTTCCCGCCGTGGGCTCGCAGATGGTGTGCAACGCGATCTATTCGGTCTCGCGCACCAGCCGGCAGCTGTTCCAGTCGCCCGACAGCCCGTTCAACATCGCCAAGCTGGACAGCGAGGGCCGGCGCCTGCCGCTGCTGCAGTTCAGCGACAGCGCCCCGGTGTACTTCGACCGCCACACCCTCAGCCTGAAGAGCGGGCGGCTGTCCATGTACACGCTGGACGGCCGCATCCGCTTCGACCTCGCCCTGCCGGCGGAGCACGAACAGGCTTTCCACGAGAAGAAGCTGCGCGAGGTGGTGCTCAACCGCGCCTCCGACGGCAGCTTCGAGCTGCGCTTCCAGCTGTCCGACGGCGGCCCCCTCGCCGATGACCTCGACGACGAGCGCACCTCCGAAATTCCCGAATACGTCCTGATCCAGGAGACCGCATGAGTTCCCCCGCCCCGACCCCACCCGGTTCGTCCGAGCTGCGCGCCGCCGTGTATGCGCTCAAGCCGTATTTCGTGCGCTCGTTCTGGTTCAGCCTGTTCGCCAGCCTGCTGGTGCTGGTGCCCAGCGCCTACATGCTGGAGGTGTACGACCGCGTGGTCAACAGCCGCAACATGTTCACGCTGCTGATGCTGACCATCATGGTGCTGCTGGCGTACGCGGTGATGGAACTGCTGGAGTGGGCGCGCAGCGAGGTGATGCAGGAGGCCAGCCACGAGCTCGACACCAAGATGAACAAGCGCCTCTTCACGGCGGTGTTCTCCATGCAGCTGGCGCGCGGCTCGGCCGGCGGCGCGCAGCAGTCGATGAACGATTTCCGCACCGTGCGCGAATTCCTCTACTCGCCCGCGCTGCTGGCGGTGCTGGAGTCCCCGGTGGCGCTGGTGTGCCTGGTGCTGCTGTTCGCCATCCACCCGCTGCTCGGCTGGTCGGCGCTGGCCGGCGCGCTGGTGCAGACGCTGGTCGCCTGGCTGAACGAGCGCAGCAGCCAGCCGCCGCTGCAGGAAGCCACGCGCCACGCCATCGCCGCGCAGCAATACGCCGACGGCAGCCTGCGCAACGCCGAAGTGATCGAATCCATGGGCATGCTGCGCGACATCCACCGCCGGTGGATGGAAAAGCAGCAGGAGTTCCTGCGGCTGCAGGCGGTCGCCTCCGACAACGCCGGCATCTACCAGGCGCTCACCAAGTTCGTGCAGACCCTGATGGGTTCGGCACTGCTCGGCCTGGGTGCCTGGCTGCTGCTGCAGAACACGCTCACCGGCGGCGGCGGCATGATGATCGTCGGCTCCATCCTCGGCGGCCGCGTGCTCGCACCGCTGGCCGCCATCGTGGTGAACTGGCGCATGGTGGGCACGGCGCGCGACGCCTGGACCCGGCTGGACAAGCTGCTGGCCGCCATCGCGCCCAAGCAGCAGGCGATGCCGCTGCCGCCCCCGCGCGGCATGCTGCAGGTGGAGCCGCTGGTGGCCGGCGCGCCCGGCAACAACCAGCCGATCCTGCGCGGCGTGGCGTTCACGCTGCCGCCCGGCGAGCTGCTGGCCGTTGTCGGCC
>NZ_JACCWG010000183.1 GCF_013697775.1 Ramlibacter sp.
CCTTGTTGAGGAACAGGCACATAAAAAAATACGCGCATTCGCCGCCCTGCATGCGGCCGAACAGCACGGTGCCGAACACCACGTCGTCGCGGCTGGCGGTGCGTGCCAGCACAAGCGCCCAGGCCAGGTGGAACAGGCTCGCCGTGCTCACGCCCAGGGCCCTGGCCTGGCGGCGCAGCCGGGCCGCAAGCGCGCCGTCGAGCTGCTGCCAGCCAGTGGCCAGCCGCGAGCCGTCGCCACGCACGTCGTCCAGGCCGAACGGCGAGGTGGGTTCGTCCACGTCGCCCAGCATGCGGCTGAAGAAGGCCTCGTGCTCGGCGGCCGGAATGCCCAGCCGCGCCTGCGCCACGAAATTGCGGAACGGCAGCGGATCGGGCAGCCGATCGGCATGGCCTTCCAGCAGCAGCCGCATTTCGTCCTGCAGCAGGCCGACCGTGGTGTGGTCGGCCACCAGGTGATGGAACACCAGCAGCAGCATCCAGCGGCCGTGCGTGGCATCGTGGGCGGCATGCAGCTGCAGCAGCGGCGCGCGGCGCACGTCGATGCGGTGGTGCCGCGGATCGAAGCGCGCGCGCAGCTGGTCGCCGACGTCGCCGTCGGCCGCATCGAGCCGCACTTCGTAAAAGGGCAGCGGCGCGTGCCGCCACACCACCTGCACCGGCTCGGCCAGCCCTTCCCAGGCGAACGCGGTGCGCAGGATGTCGTGGCGGTCCAGAACGGCCTGCAGCGCGTCGCGGATCGCCTCGACCCGTTCGCGCGTGTCGGTGCCGAACAGCGTGGTTTCTAGGTACACGTCGCCGGGGTCGCCCATCAGGTGATGGAACAGGATGCCTTCCTGCAGCGGCGCCAGCGGATAGATGTCCTGCACGTTGGCGGCGCCGCCGGGCACCGTGGCGGCGATGCGGTCGATTTGCGCCTGGTCGAGCGCGACCAGCGGCAGCATTTCAGGCGCGATGGCCTTGCATCCTTCGGCGATGCCGTTGGGCGGCACCCGCACCAGGCCGCTGCCGCCATGGGCCGCGGCGGCCAGCGCCGACAGCGTGGGCGTGCCGAACAGCGTGCGCACGTCGACCGCCAGGCCGGCCTGCCGCATGCGTTCGGTCAGCCGGATCGCCAGCAGCGAATGGCCGCCGAGCGAGAAGAAGTCGTCGTGCCGGCTGACGCGCTCGACGCCGAGCACCTCGGCCCAGATCCGCGCGAGGCGGGTTTCCACCTCGCCTTGCGGTGCTTCGTAGGCAAGGGCGGCATCGGCGTCGGCCGTGGGTGCGCGCAGTGCCTGGCGGTCGAGCTTGCCGCTGGGCGTGCGCGGCAGGGCATCCAGTTGCACCCAGGCGCCGGGCACCATGTGCGCCGGGAGTTCGGCGGCAAGCGCTGCCTGCAAGCTTGCCGCATCGGCCCCAGCGTCACCCACCCAGTAGGCCACCAGCCGCCGGTCTTCAGGATGGCCGGGCCGGTCGGCGCGCGCCAGCACCACGGCCTCGCGCACGCCGGGCTGGCGCAGCAGCCTGGCCTCGATCTCGCCCAGCTCGATGCGGAAGCCACGCAGCTTGACCTGGAAGTCGTTGCGGCCGACGAACGCGATGCTGCCGTCGGGCAGGTGGCGCGCGAGGTCGCCGGTTTTGTACATCCGCGCACCGGGTTCGCTGCCGAACGGGTCCGCGACGAAGCGCTCGGCCGTTTGCTGCGGCCGGTCCAGGTAGCCGCGCGCCACGCCGGCGCCGGCGATGCACAGCTCGCCGACGGCGCCCGCCGGCACGGGGCGGCCATGCGCATCGAGCAGGTAGATGCGCGTGCCGGCGATCGGCCGGCCGATCGAGGTCCAGCCGGCAGGGTCGCCGCTGAGGTCGTTCAGCGTCGCGTTGACGGTGGCCTCGGTCGGGCCATAGGCGTTGGACAGGCGCGGCCGGTGGCCGGGGCGCGCGAACCAGCGTGCCAGCGCCGCTTGGGTGACGGCTTCGCCGCCGACGAACAGCTGGCGCAGCGTGCGCGGAATGGCCGCATCGCGGTCCTGCGCCAGCTGCTCCCAGAAGCGCGTCGGCAGGTCGGCAAACGTGATGCCGTGCGTCTCGCACAGCGGCCAGAATGCCGCGGCGCCGGCCAGCCAGTCTTCGCTGCGCAGCACCAGCGTTGCGCCGGAGGCGAGGCTGCAGAAGATCTCCTCGACCGACACGTCGAAAGCCATCGAGGCGAACTGCAGCACGCGGTCTTCGGCGCCGATGCCGTAGCGCCGCGCCATCGCCGTGACCAGGTGGGCCGCCTGGCGGTGCTCCACCATCACGCCTTTAGGCATGCCCGTGGAGCCCGAGGTGTAGATCACGTAGGCGAGATGGCCGGGTCGCACGCTGTTGGGCGGATTGGATGCGGACCGGCCGGCCCACAGTGCCGCATCCGTGTCCAGGTCCAGCGTCGGCACGGCGGTATGGCGCATCGCCTCCGGTGCGCTGCCTTGCACCAGCAGGGCAGCGGCGCCGCAGTCCTGCAGCAGCGCGCGCAGGCGCTCGGTGGGATAGTCCGGGTCCAGCGGCACATAGGCGCCGCCGGCCTTCAGCACCGCCAGCATCGCCACTACCATCGGTATGCCGCGCGGCATGCACAGAGCCACGCGGCTGTCGGGCGCGATGCCGAGGCTGCGCAGATGGTGCGCCAGGCGGTTGGCCTGTGCATTCAGCGCGGCGTAGCCGAGCTGCGTGTCTCCATGCACCAGCGCGGTGGCCCGCGGCGTGCGTTCGGCCTGGGCCTCGAATAGCGCGTGGAGGCACTGTTCCGGGACTGCTTCGACCTGCGCTGCATTCCACTCGACCAGCACGCGTTGGCGCTCCGCCGGCGGCAGCACGTCCAGGCTGCGCAGCGGCGCGGCGGGCGCGTGCTCCAGCGCGTGGGCCAGCTGCTCGAACGCGCGCTGCACGAAGCCGCAGATGCGATCCGCACCGAGCTCCGGTGGCACCAGCGCCATGATGCGCAGGCTGTCATTGCCGTCGTCGTCGATGTCCAGGCTGAAGGGATAGTTGGTGCGCCCCTCGGCGCCGTTCGCGTCGCCGGGGCCGGTCTCGGACAAGGGCGCCGCCTGCCCCTGCCGGTAGTTCAGCAGCGCGCTGAACAGCGGCGCCGGTGCGGCCACGGCGCTGCACCGCTGCGCGAGCACCAGCGAGGCATGCTCGTGCCGTGTCAGCCGCGCCAGCTGGCGGTGAACGCCGCGCAGGCCATCCCGCGCGCCGTCGTCGCCCAGGCGCACGCGCACGGGCAGGGTGTTGAGCATCAGGCCCAGCACGCGGCCCGCACCTTCGCCGGCCTGCAGGCGGCCGGACAGCACGGTGC
>NZ_JACCWG010000200.1 GCF_013697775.1 Ramlibacter sp.
GCAACGGCCAGCGCGCGTCCCCGCCGCCGGCGGCGGGCGCGAACAACAGCGCCTTGCCCACGCCCGAGCAGCGCAAGCGCATGCTCGATTCGGCCAAGGACAACCCCGAGCAGCTGGAGCGGCGCAAGCGGATGCTGGAAGCGCTGGACCGTGGCGACCCGCAGGCGCTGGAGCGCTGGCAGCAGATGCAGCAGCGCCGCCGCGAACGCGGCGCTGGCGGCGGCGGCGGCGACGGCCAGTGACGCACCGCAGGCACCGCCTTCGATGAGCCCGTCGCGCCCATTCATCCTGCGTCCGGTCGCCACCTCGCTGCTGATGGTGGCAATCGTGCTGGCTGGCCTGGTCGGCCTGAAGTTCCTGCCGCTGGCGGCGCTGCCGCAGGTGGACTACCCGACCATCCAGGTGCAGACCCTGTACCCGGGCGCCAGCCCGGAGGTGATGGCGCAGACCGTCACCGCGCCGCTGGAGCGGCAGTTCGGCCAGATGGCCGGCCTTTCGCGCATGAGTTCCACCAGCGCCGCCGGCGTGTCCATCGTCACGCTGCAGTTCGGCCTGGGCCTGGCGCTGGACGTGGCCGAGCAGCAGGTGCAGGCCTCCATCAACGCCGGCGCATCGCTGCTGCCGGCCGACCTGCCGGCGCCGCCGGTCTACGCCAAGGTGAACCCGGCCGACGCGCCGGTGCTCACGCTGGCGCTCACCTCCGACGCGCTGCCGCTGACCGAGGTGCGCAACATCGCCGACACGCGGCTGGCGCTGAAGATCAGCCAGGTCAGCGGCGTCGGCCTGGTCACGCTCGCGGGCGGGCAGCGGCCCGCCGTGCGCATCCAGGCCGACAACCGCGCGCTGGCGTCGGTGGGCCTCACGCTGGACAACATCCGCACGGCGATCGGCTCGGCCAACGCCAATGCCGCCAAGGGCAGCATCGACGGGCCGACCCGGTCGTACACCATCAACGCCAACGACCAGCTGCTCACCGCGGCGGACTACGCCAAGCTGGTGCTGTCGTACCGCAACGGCGCGCCGATCCGCCTGGGCGACGTGGCCAAGGTGGTGGAGAGCGCAGAGAACGTGAAACTGGGCGCCTTGGCCAACCTCAAGCCGGCCATCATCCTGAACGTGCAGCGCCAGCCCGGCGCCAACGTGATCGAGACGGTGGACGCCATCAAGTCGCGGCTGCCCGAGCGCACCGCCGGCCTGCCCGCGTCCATCAAGATCGACGTGCTGACCGACCGCACCACCGGCATCCGCGCCTCGGTGCACCACGTGCAGATGGAGCTGGTGCTGGCTGTGTTGCTGGTGGTGCTGGTGATCTTCGCCTTCCTGCACAGCCTGCGCGCCACCGTGATCGCCAGCCTGGCCGTGCCGATCTCGCTGGTGGGCACCTGCGGCGCCATGTACCTGCTGGGCTACAGCCTGAACAACCTGAGCCTGATGTCGCTGACCATCGCCACCGGCTTCGTGGTGGACGACGCCATCGTGATGATCGAGAACGTGGCGCGCCACATCGAGAACGGCGACGCGCCGATGGAGGCCGCGCTCAAGGGCGCCAGCGAGATCGGCTTCACCATCATCTCGCTGACCGTGTCGCTGATCGCGGTGCTGATCCCGCTGCTGTTCATGGGCGACGTGATCGGGCGGCTGTTCCGCGAATTCGCGGTCACGCTGGCCATCACCATCCTGATCTCCGCGGTGGTCTCGCTCACGCTGGTGCCGATGATGTCGGGCCGCTGGCTGAAGGCGCATTCCGGCGCGCCGCGCCCGGGCGGCTGGGGCGAGCGGCTGCAGCGGCGCTTCGACGGCGTGATCCGCCGCTACGACCGCGCGCTCACCTGGGTGCTGGCGCGCGAGCGCGCCACCCTGCTGGTGGCGCTGGGCACGCTGGCGCTCACCGTGCTGCTGTACGTGATGATCCCCAAAGGCCTGTTCCCCACGCAGAACACCGGCCAGCTGCAGGTGCGGGTGGAGGCGTCGCAGTCGGTCTCGTACCCGCGCATGGCGCAGCTGCAGCAGGACGTGGCGCGCCGCCTGCTGGAGGACCCGGCGGTGGAGAGCATCGCCAGCTTCGTCGGCGTGGACGCGGCCAACAACACCATGCTGCACACCGGCCGCATGCTGGTGAACCTGAAGGCCTCGCGCGGCAGCCTGGAGGACGTGATGAACGGCCTGCGCCGGCGCGGCCAGGGCGTGGCCGGCGTGAACCTGTACCTGCAGCCCACGCAGGACCTGACCATCGAATCGGAAAGCGGGCCCACGCAGTACCGGCTGGCGCTCGAAGGCGCCGACCAGGCGCAGGTGACCGACTGGGCCACGCGGCTGGTGCAGGCGCTGCAGAAGGTGCCGCAGGTGCGCAACGCCACCACCGACGCGGGCGCCACCGGCGCCGCCATCCAGGTGGACATCGACCGCGACACGGCGGCGCGGCTGAACATCAGCGCGGCCACCATCGACGAGGCGCTGTACAGCGCGTTCGGCCAGCGCATCGTCTCCACCATCTTCACCGAGACCAACCAGTACCGCGTGATCCTGGAGGCGCAGCCCGGCCTGCAGGCCTCGACGGAGGCGCTGGGCATGGTGCAGCTGCGCACCGCCTCGGGCGATGCGACGCCGCTGTCGGCGGTGGCCCGCATCACCGAACGGCGCGCGCCGCTGCAGCTGACGCACGTGGCGCAGTACCCTGCCGCCACCATCGGCTTCGACACCGCGCCGGGCGTGTCGCTGGGCCGCGCGGTGGACGCGATCCGCGGCGCGGCGAAGGAGCTGAAGGTGCCAAGCGCGCTGACCACAACCTTCCTGGGCGCGGCCGGCGCCTACGAAACCTCGTTGTCCAACCAGCTGTGGCTGATCCTGGCGGCGGTGGTGTGCGTGTACATCGTGCTGGGCGTGCTGTACGAGAGCTACATCCACCCGTTGACGATTTTGTCCACGCTGCCTTCGGCCGGCGTGGGCGCGCTGCTGGCGCTGATGGTGAGCGGCAGCGACCTGGGCGTGGTCGGCATCATCGGCATCATCCTGCTGATCGGCATCGTGAAGAAGAACGCCATCATGATGATCGACTTCGCCATCGACGCCGAGCGCGTGCAGGGCAAGAGCCCGCGCGAGGCCATCCACCAGGCCGCGCTGCTGCGCTTTCGCCCGATCCTGATGACCACGCTGGCGGCGCTGTTCGCCGCCGTGCCGCTGATGCTGAGCTGGGGCGAGGGCGCCGAACTGCGCCACCCGCTTGGCCTGGCGATCTTCGGCGGGCTGATCGTGAGCCAGTTGCTGACGCTGTTCACGACGCCGGTGATCTACCTGGGGTTCGACCGGCTGGGGCGGCGGTGGAAGAAGTCACCCTCACCCCAACGAAGTGAATTGCCCAGGGGTGAGGGCGCGGCGTGAACCTGTCGGCTCCCTTCATCCGCCGCCCCACCGGCACCGTGCTGCTCACGGTGTGGATCGCGCTGGCCGGCATCGCGGCGTTCTTCCGGCTGCCGGTGGCTTCGCTGCCTGCGGTGGATTTCCCGGTGATCTCGGTGCAGGCCAGCCTGCCGGGCGCCAGCCCGCAGACCATGGCCAGCAGCGTGGCCACGCCGCTGGAGCGGCGGCTGGGAACCATCGCGGGGGTCAACGAGGTCACCTCCAGCAGCGGTGTCGGCAGCAGCCGCGTCACATTGCAGTTCGACCTCAACCGCAACATCGACTCCGCCGCGCGCGAGGTGCAGGCGGCCATCAACGCCTCGCGCGCCGACCTGCCCTCCACCCTGCGCAGCAACCCGACCTACCGCAAGGCGAACCCGTCGGCCGCGCCGGTGCTGATCCTGGCGATGACCTCGAACACGCGCACGCCCGGCCAGATCTACGACGCGGTGTCCAACACCGTGCAGCAGAAGATCGCGCAGGTCACCGGCGTGGGCGACGTGGAACTCGGCGGCGGCTCGCAGCCGGCGGTGCGGGTGGAGATCAACCCGTTCGCGGTCAACCGCTACGGCATCTCGCTGGAGAACGTGCGCGCCGCGCTGCAGGCCGGCACCGCCAACCGGCCCAAGGGCGACGTCGATTCGCAGGGCCAGCGGCTGCAGATCTACACCGGCAGTGCGGCCGGCAGCCCGGCGCTGGGCCGCCCCGAGCCGGGTGCGCCCCCTGGGGGGGCCGGGCCGCAGGCCCTCGGGGGCCGTGTTTCTGCTGGCGACTACCGCGGCATGGTGGTCGCCTGGCGCAACGGCGCCGCGGTGCGCCTGGCCGACGTGGCCGAGGTGAGCGACGGGGTGGAGAACATCAACACGCTGGGCCTGTTCAACGGCCAGCCGTCGGTCGTCGTGCTGATCACCCTGCAGGCCGGCGCCAACGTCATCGAAACCGTGGACGCGGTGCGCGCGCTGCTGCCCGAGCTGCAGGCGCAGCTGCCCGGCGACATCAAGCTGCAGGTCGCGTCCGACCGCACCAAGTCGATCCGCGCCTCGCTGCACGAGGTGGAGATCACGCTGGCCATCGCCGTGCTGCTGGTGGTGCTGGTGGTCAGCGCCTTCCTGCGCAGCGCGCGCGCCACCTTCATCCCGGCGGCGGCCACCATCGTGTCGCTGCTGGGCACCTTCGGCGTGATGTGGCTGTTGGGCTTTTCGCTCAACAACATCAGCCTGATGGCGCTGACGGTGGCCACCGGCTTCGTGGTGGACGACGCCATCGTCGTGCTGGAAAACACCACCCGCCACATCGAGGCCGGCATGGACCGCTTCGAGGCGGCGCTGCTGGGGGCGCGCGAGGTCGGCTTCACCGTGCTGTCGATCAGCCTGTCGCTGGTGGCGGTGTTCATCCCGCTGCTGCTGATGGGCGGACAGGTCGGCCGGCTGTTCCGCGAGTTCGCGGTGACCCTGTCGGCCGCCGTGATGATCTCGCTGGTGATCTCGCTGACCACCACGCCCATGATGTGCGCCTGGCTGCTGCGCCCCGACACGCATGCGCGCCGGCCGGGGCCCATCGCGCGCGGCTTCGAGCGTGCGTTCTCGTGGACCCACCGCGCCTACGAGCACAGCCTGGACTGGGCGCTGCAGATGCGCTGGCTGGTGATGGTGATCCTGCTGGCGGTGGTGGTGCTCAACGGCTACCTGTTCGTGAAGGTGCCCAAGGGCTTTTTCCCGCAGCAGGACACGGGCCAGATCCAGGGCGGCATGCGCGCCGACCAGAGCATCTCGTTCACCGCCATGCAGTCCAAGCTGCGCGAGCTGGTGGACATCATCCGCGCCGACCCGGCGGTGGACACGGTGGTCGGCTTCACCGGCGGCTCGCGCGCCGGCGGCGGCTTCATGTCGATCAACCTGAAGCCGGCTTCCGAGCGCGGCGACGTGCGCGGCCAGGCGGTGATCGCGCGGCTGCGCCCGCAGCTGGCGCGCGTCACCGGCATCAGCCTGTTCCTCAATCCCGTGCAGGACCTGCGCATGGGCGGGCGGCAGAGCAACAGCACCTACCAGTACACCTTGAAAAGCGACAACGTGGCGGACCTGCGGCGCTGGGCCACGCGGCTGTCCGAAGCCATGAAGCGCCAGCCCGCGCTGACCGACGTGGACACCGACCAGCAGGAAAACGGCGTGGAAACCTATGTGGAGGTGGACCGCGACACGGCTTCCCGCCTGGGCATCACCTCGCGCGACGTGGACAACGCGCTGTACAACGCCTTCGGCCAGCGCCAGGTGGCGACCATCTACGAGGAGCTGAACCAGTACCGCGTGATCATGCAGGTGGCGCCGCGCTACGTGCGCAGCCCCGAGGCGCTGAAGGACATCTACGTGCCGGCGCGCAACGCCACCGGCACCACGGCGGCGGTGGCAGCCACGGCGACCAGCAGCACGGGCGGCAGCGGCACCAGCACCGCCTCGACCAGCGCCGCGTCGTCGGCCAATCCGTCGCTGCGCGACGCCTCCACCGCGCAGGCGGTGAGCGGCAGCGCCACCACCATGGTGCCGCTGGCGGCGATCGCGAAGTTCTCCGAGCGGTCCACGGCGGCGTCTGTCAACCACCAGGACGCGGAGCTGGCCACCACCATCTCCTACAACCTGGAAGAGGGCTCCACCATGGCCGACGGCCAGGCGGCGGTGCGCCAGGCCGAAGCCGACATCAGCCTGCCGAACAACGTGCGCGGCACCTTCCAGGGCACGGCGCGCGCGGCGGAGGAGTCGCAGGGCCAGCAGCCGCTCCTGATCGCCGCGGCGCTGGTGGTGATCTACATCGTGCTGGGCGTGCTGTACGAAAGCCTGGTGCACCCGATCACGGTGCTGTCCACGCTGCCTTCGGCCGGCGTCGGCGCGGTGCTGGCGCTGATGCTGTTCAAGCTGGAGTTCTCCATCATGGCGCTGATCGGCGTGTTCCTGCTGATCGGCATCGTGAAGAAAAACGCCATCCTCATCATCGACTTCGCGCTCGATGCCGAGCGTTCGCGCGGCCTCACGGCGCTGCAGGCGGTGCGCGAAGCCTGCCTGCTGCGCTTTCGCCCGATCCTGATGACCACGCTGGCCGCGGTGCTGGGCGCGCTGCCGCTGGCCATCGGCTTCGGCGAGGGCGCCGAGCTGCGCCGGCCGCTGGGCATCGCCATCATCGGCGGCCTGGTGGCCAGCCAGGTGCTCACGCTGCTCACCACGCCGGTGGTCTACCTGCTGCTGGACAAGCTGCGCCGCCGCAGCCCCATCGAACGCCAACTGGCGCGCAACGCCGAGCCGCAACCGCTATGAAGATTCCAAACCACCCACCCGCTCGCCGTGGGGCTTCGACAGGCTCAGCCCGAACGGTGATCTCACCCTGCCCACCCGTTCGCCCTGAGCCTGTCGAAGGGCCTTCGACAAGCTCAGCCCGAACGGTGTTGATGCTCTGCATCCTGCTGGCGTCCGCCGGCTGCACCACGCTGGGCCCGAGGTACGAAGTGCCGGCCACCGACACGTCCATCGCCTTCAAGGAAGGCCAGGGCGTGTGGCAGCGCGCGGTGCCGGCCGACGCGGTGGCGCGCGGGCCGTGGTGGGAGCTGTTCCAGGACCCCGTCCTCAACGGCCTGGCGTCGCAGGTGGAAGTGTCCAACCAGAACGTGGCCGCCGCGGTGGCCGCCTATGCGCAGGCGCGGGCGCTCACGGCCGAACAGCGCGCCTCGCTGTTCCCCGTGGTCTCGCTGGACGCCAGCGGCAACCGCAGCGGCGGAGGCGGCAACACGCCCACGCGCGGCAGCTACCAGGTGAGCATCGGCGCGAGCTGGGAGCCCGACGTGTGGGGGCGGCTGCGCCTGGGCGTGCAGGGCGCGCGCGCCTCCGAGCAGGCCACGTTGGCAGACCTGGCGTCGGCCCGGCTGTCGGCGCAGGGCGAGCTGGCGGTGAACTACTTCAACCTGCGCGAAGCCGACGTGCAGCGCGCATTGCTGGCCGAAACCCTCGAAGGCTACAAGCGCTCGCTGCAGATCGCGCGCAACCGCTACAACGCCGGCGTGGTGGCGCGCACCGATTTGCTGCAGGCCGAGACGCAGCTGGCCAATACGCAGGCCGACATGCTCACCCTGGAGCGCCAGCGCGCGCAGCTGGAACACGCCATCGCGGTGCTGGTCGGCAAGGCGCCGGCCAACTTCAGCCTGCCGGCGCAGCCGAAGTGGCAGCTGCACCTGCCCGACATTCCCGAGGCGCTGCCGTCCACGCTGCTGCAGCGCCGCCCCGACATCGCGGCGGCCGAGCGGCGCGTGGAGCAGGCCAACACGCGCATCGGCATCGCGCAGGCCGGCTACTACCCGAGCTTTCGCCTGTCGGGGTCGGCGGGGCTGAGCGCGGCCAGCATCGGCGACCTGTTCAGCGCGTCGGCCCTGGTGTGGTCGCTCGGCGCGTCGCTGGCACAGACCATCTTCAATGCCGGCGCCACCGGCGCGCAGGTGTCGCAGGCCCGCGCCGCGGTGGAACAAGC
>NZ_JACCWG010000204.1 GCF_013697775.1 Ramlibacter sp.
GCTCCGGGCTTCGCCCTGCGCGACCGAGAGGCAGAAGTGAATGAACCCGGGTGGGTCAGATTTAATTCGGCGACCTTGCAGGAAAGTGGGTCAGATTTTAATCGGCGTTGACAACTGTATGTCCATACAGCATTTGGTGTGCAGTTCAGGAGTGCCGTGGGCCGTTGGGCGAGAGGTTGCCGCGCGAGAAGTGGGGCGCACCCGTGCAAGCAAGCTGTCGATCCACAACGCTAAGCACTACCTGTGCGCCACGGTGGAGAAGCAGGCCAAAACGGACACCGTGCCGGTGACCGTGCTGTTCCCGTTGTTCGACGTGCGGGTGCAGACCTATGACGGTGGGTTTATGGTGCTCGGGTACGCCATCAGCTCGGACATGCAGGCGCGCGTCATCCGGGACGTGCGGCTGGTACTGCGTGCCGGCGGAGAGGCCAACAGATCAGGTCATCGAATAGCAGCCCTCCTCCAGTCGAAGGATGCGCGCTAGCTGATCTGTAAGCACAGTGGCTCCGAGGAGGAGTCACATGAAAACGATCATCACGGTATGCACTCTGCTGGGGTCCGGGGCTGTGTATGCCCACGGTGGCGGCTTGGACGGCCAGGGGTGCCACACGAACCGGAGGCGCCAAGCGGGCGGAAGAACTACGCTGGTTGCTGACCGGGACGGGAGGTGCTGCACACGGTCGCGTTGGCCATTTGAAAGTGTTCGTGTACAGTCCCGTCGCCTTGTGTCGAATGGCACACATTCTGCTGGTGACCACTAAGTATCGCCGTCTGGATCGTGTGTTTAGTACCAAATAACTAAAATCCCGGCCGAATTGGTCAGGCGAGGTCCTGATGACGACGAACGTGTATGACAGTAATGTAGGACTGATGGCAACAGACTCGCGTTGGTCTGTGGAGTATGGTAATTACCTGATCTACGTGGACGACACGAGGTTCGACAAAATCGAACGCTACGGGGATGCAGTGTTTATGTTTGCGGGTGATGGTCACCGCATCCAGGCGTGGAAAACGTGGATTAGATCGGCTCCTGGGGATGATTCTCAGATGCCGGACTGCGAGAAGATGTGTGTGTGCATCGCCCGTGCCTCGGACAAGGCGGTGCTCTTCAAAGAGCGTCAGGACATCGTCAAGGACGGTGGGTATTTTGCGGGCTCTGGATCGAGGTACGCATACGTTTGCTGGAACGAGAACCGCGATGGCCAACGCGCCGTTGAGTCTGCCAAGACGTTCGATTCGTCGTCCGGCGGCGACGTAAAGTTTTTTGATTTCGTGTCGGGTGACCACAACCTGTTCAACCCCACCAAGGATGTCCAGGTTCAAGATGTGATCGATGCGCTGAACGACAGGGGAATGGTTATGGAGATTGCAATGAATGCCAACGAACAGAAGGCCCCTTTCAAGTTAAAGGATGTGACGGCCGCCAACGATCCGGCGCTGAAGGAGGCGCAGGGGAAATTAGCCAATGGCGAACTCTCGCCTACAGCACCGTGTGACGGCATGTACTCGGAGTGGACGGCCGATCAGAAATCAAAGCTGAAGGGTGTGCTGGGCGACGTATTTGGCTGGAAGAAATAACGCAGCCCTTCCCGGTGCTCCCCACTAAGGCCCGCTGCTGCGGGCCTTATTTTTTCCCCCTGAGCATGCCTCCATTCCCTAGGCGCTATCGGCTCAGTGTCAGCCCACAGCCCGCGCCTCTCCTCCTTCGCTTCCGTCTCGGCAGCTTTAACAGTTAAACTTTTCCCGTAGGCCGTGTAGAACCACGCCATGCCTGCGCGGGCTTGGGCTTCGCCGGCATCTTGCCCCCGACATTCCACACTGCAACGGTACGCCCGTATCGGTCAGTCTTTTTCCGGTCGGATGGTCGCCAGAGTTCCGAAGCACAGGGTCGTCAGCGACTGCCGCGAACGCTGCCCATAGGGCTGCCGTTTCTCAGGCGCGTCCACTTCGGACAGTCGAATCTTGGTCTGCCGGAAAGTGCCTTCCACACCGCAACGTGCAGTCAGGGTGTCGCCGTCAGACACCCCAACAATTAAACAGCTTTCGGCCGCCTGGGCGGGCAGGCAGAGCGCAAGGAAGGCGAGAACTGCGAGGTAGCGGGTGGGTAGGCATGACGCCCAGGATTTTCGCGTCTATCCCCCGGGATTACCTGGCAGTAATCCCCGAGGATTATTCAGGGCCGTTTCGCAGCTGCCAGTTCGGCCGACTCTGCGAGCTTGGCCCGCTCGCGCGCTGAGAGCTTCCCGGCTGCCAGGATGATCCTGGCGAGGGTGTCGTCAGTGGCGTAGAAGTAAGGCGCTGGCACCTCCAGGACTTCCGCGATCCGCTCCACCAGCTCAAAGTCGGGTGCTCGCTTGCCCAGCTCGTAGCGGTTCATCCGCGTACTGGCCGACGCCGGATCAAGGCCCGCTTCAATGCCAAGCGCCTCCTGCGAAAGCCCGGCCTGAAGCCGTGCCTCCTTCAAGCGCTTTGCGAAAACGGACATCTACCGGCACCTCTACAGCTGTAAAGGCGCCATGGTCCCGATTTGCGCTCCCACGGATGCTACCGTTTTGGTAGGATGACCGCTGTCACAGTGGAGGCAAGCATGGGAGAACAAGAGCGGCCGACGCCGCCAGTCCTGGCCGTCGTCATCGTCATGGCCGCAAACGCCCTGCTGGGGGCACTCTTGGCGTACCTTGAAGCACAGGACGCCCAGACGGTGGCGGCCACCGCGCAGGCGCCTTTCCGTGCTCCGAGCTGCCCCGTCTCCCACCGCTGACACGGGCCACGAGCAGCGCATTCCCGAGTCAAGGGAGCTTACTTTCAAACTGAGACACTACCGCCGGGCAGGTGGCAGCGCCTGCTCAGCTTCCTACAAGACCGTCAGCGATTCACCTAGTGCGGATAAGCATCCTGCTTACGGCCGCCGCTGCCGGGCGGCTGCACACTGAAGTTTCTCCAAGGTTAGTGATGCTCTCAGGGTTAGTAATGGTTCGGCCCCGCCTCGGCGGGGCTTTTTCTTGAGCGCGGCGCAAGTAGGGTTGAGCCAAGTCTTTGATTCTTCGTATAATCGCGGGCTTCGCAGCGCCTAGTGGCTCCGCTCGCGAAGACAGGAAGGCACCTTGCGGTGCCGTTGATGCGCCAAAAGCGCACTGGCCTGTCAGCCCACCTAAGAGGTCCCCTTCAGAGGGACGCCGACCGTGGAATAGAGCCCGCCACCAAACTTCACTCGAGAGTCTTTATGACCACCACTGTCAGCGCCAAGCCCGCTGACGTGAAGCACGAGTGGTTTGTGATTGACGCCACCGACAAGGTGCTCGGACGGGTAGCCAGCGAAGCTGCCCTCCGTCTGCGCGGCAAGCACAAGGCCATTTACACGCCTCACGTCGACACCGGCGACTTCATCGTCGTCATCAACGCATCCAAGCTGCGTGTCACCGGCAACAAAGAGACCGACAAGATCTATTACCGGCACACCGGCTATCCCGGCGGCATCCGCCAGGCGACCTTCAAGGAAATGCAGGCCAAGCATCCCGGCCGCGCCCTGGAGAAAGCTGTCAAGGGCATGCTGCCCAAGGGCCCGCTCGGCTACGCCATGATCAAGAAGCTCAAGGTGTACGGCGGCGGCGAGCATCCGCATACCGCCCAGCAGCCCAAGCCGCTGGAAATCGCCAACACAGGCAATGGGGTGTCCAAATGATTGGTGACTGGAACAACGGCACCGGCCGCCGCAAGAGCAGCGTGGCCCGTGTCTTCCTGAAAAAAGGCTCCGGCAAGATCACGATCAACGGCAGGGACATTCAACAGTTCTTCGGCCGCGAAACCTCGATCATGATCGCCAAGCAGCCGCTGGTGCTGACCGAGAACGTCGAAGCCTTCGACATTCAGTGCAACGTGCACGGCGGTGGCGAATCCGGCCAGGCCGGCGCGGTGCGCCACGGCATCACCCGCGCGCTGATCGACTACGACGCGACCTTGAAGCCCGCGCTGTCGCAAGCCGGCTTCGTCACCCGCGACGCCCGCGAGGTCGAGCGCAAGAAGGTCGGCCTGCACGGCGCCCGCCGCAGGAAGCAGTTCAGCAAGCGCTGATCCGATTCCAGCGACCGCTGGTCAAAGCCGCACAAGTTCACGCTTGCTGCGGCTTTGTTCTTTGGGCAGGATGCGCCGCAGATGAGATTCAAATTGTTGAGGAGGCGCCTGACCATCAGTGCGCCGCGCATGGCTGTGCGCAGCGCCTTCCCGTGGCCGCTGCGCTGGGCTGGGGTGGCGATCGTGCTGGGCTTTTGCGGCGCGATCGCGCTGTGGGCGTTCGAGAAAGGCAAGGACATCGCAGGGCTCGACACCGGCGCCAAGGAAGAGCTGTCGCAGCTGCGCACCGAAGTCGCCAAGCTGCGCGAGGAGCGCGACAAGGCGCAGTCCATTCTGAACACGTCGGGCAGCCTCATCACTGCGGAGAAGGCCACGCAGGAGCGCCTGGTGGCGCAGATCCGTACCCTGGAGGGGGAAAACCGCGCGTTGCGCGATGATCTTGGATTTTTCGAAAAGTTACGCCCGGCCAGCGGGACTGAAGGTGTCGCCATTCGCGGCCTGCAAGGCGAAGTGCTGAACGGCACCCAGCTCAAGTGGCAATTGCTGGTAATGCAGCCGGTAAAGAACGCGCCCGAATTCCGCGGCAAGGTGGAAATCAGCGTCTCCGGCGTGCTAGACGGCAAACCGTGGATGATGAGCCTTCCCGGTGGCGCCATGCCCCTGCAGTTCCGGCAATACCGCCGGCTGGAAGGAATGGTCGACCTGCCATCCCAGGCCGTTGTAAAAAATGTTTCCGCGAAAGTGGTGGAGGGAACAACAACCCGCGCCGTGCAGACGATTTCGCTGTGAAAATGACGCATCACGTTGAGGAGTACCCATGTTTGGCAAGAAGGCACAACCGCCGATCAAGAGCCTGATCGCGCACGGCACCCGCATCGAAGGGCACATCAAATTCAGCGAAGGCCTGCGCATCGACGGTGAAGTGTTCGGCAACATCCTCGCCACCAGCGAGCAGCCGACCATGCTCGTCATTTCGGAGGCCGCCACGGTGCAGGGCGAAGTCGTTGCCGACCACGTGATCGTCAACGGGACGGTGCGCGGTCCGGTGACTGCCCGCGAACTGATGGAACTGCAGCCCAAAGCGCGCATCGAAGGAGATGTGTCGTACATGGCGCTTGAAATGCACCAGGGGGCCGTCATCTCAGGGCAGATGAAGCCGCTGATGGTGGAAGGCGCCGAGGAAAAGCCCTTACTCAAGCTGGCCTCAAAGAGCGCCTGAGTTCGTGCCGAAGCGCGGGCTGGCTTACTATCCGTCAACGTCGAGTTATTTCCCGGAGTCCGCCCATGAGCGCTGTCGCTGAAAACATTTCCACCCAGATGCCCGATCCGCTGGTCTTCACCGACAGCGCGGCAGCCAAGGTGGCTGACCTGATCGCAGAAGAGGGCAACCCCGATCTCAAGCTGCGTGTCTTCGTGCAAGGCGGCGGCTGCTCCGGCTTCCAGTACGGCTTCACTTTCGACGAAGTCGCCAATGAGGACGACACGGTGATGAGCAAGAACGGCGTCTCCCTGCTGATCGACGCGATGAGCTATCAGTACCTGGTCGGCGCCGAGATCGACTACAAGGAAGACCTACAGGGCGCCCAGTTCGTCATCAAGAACCCGAACGCCACCACCACCTGCGGCTGCGGCTCCAGTTTCTCGACATGAAATTAACTTTGAAATTGCGCAGCAATTTCAAAGTTGTCTGATCAGTGCAAAAGGGACCGGCAAAGCCGGTCCCTTTTGCATGGGGGACTGCGCTGCATGTTATTTCGCCCAGTCCGTCGAGTTTTGATTGCATTGATCAGGCACTTTGAAATCGCTGGCGCGATTTCAAAGTGAATCTACGCCGGGTAGATCGCACCTAAAACACGGGCGCCTCGGGCGCCCGTGTTGCTTGTGAGCTCCAGTTTTTCGCGCAGCACCGCTTTGCGCGCCAGCCAAGCGAAGGCCATCGCTTCCACCTGCATCGGGGGCAGGCCTTGGGCGTCGCTGGACTCCACCTTGACCTGCGGCAATCGCGCCTGCAGCCTGGCCATCAGGTGGTGGTTGAGCGCACCGCCGCCGCAGACGATCAGGCGCTGCAGGTCTGGCGCATGGCGCAGCACGTCTTCGCTGCAGGCGCGTGCGGTCAGCTCGGCCATGGTGGATTGCACGTCGGCCGGCGCCGTGTTGGCGAAGCCGGCCAGCGCCTCTTCCAGCCAGGGCGTGTTGAACAGGTCCCGGCCGGTGCTCTTGGGCGGCATCTGCGCGAAGAAGGGGTCGGCCATCAGCAGGTCCAGCAGGGACGCCACAGGCCGCCCGGTGGCCGCCCAGGCACCGCCGGCGTCGTAGGCACGCCCGGTGTGGCGCGCGCACCAGAGGTCCATCAGGCAGTTGCCGGGGCCGCAATCGAAGCCGGTCATGGAGCCGTCGGCGCGCAGGACGGTGAGGTTGGCCATGCCGCCGATGTTGAGCACCGCCACGTTCTCGCCGCTGCGGCCGAACGCACCCTGGTGGAAGAACGGCGCCAGCGGCGCGCCCTGGCCGCCGGCGGCGACGTCGCGGCTGCGGAAGTCCGCCACCACGTCGATGCCGGTGAGCTCGGCCAGCAGGGCCGGCTGGCACAGCTGCACCGTGTAGCCGGTCCCGTCGAACTGCTGCGGCCGGTGCCGCACCGTCTGGCCGTGCGCGCCGATGG
>NZ_JACCWG010000208.1 GCF_013697775.1 Ramlibacter sp.
AGCGGGCGCGCCAGGCCGACCAGGTCGCAGCTGCCGTCGGCCAGCGCCTGCTCTATGGCCGCCGCCGAGCGCAGTCCGCCGGTGACGATCAGCGGCACGCGCGTGGCGTCGCGCGCGCGGCGCGCCATCTCCAGGAAGTAGCCTTCGCGCTTGAGCGTGCTCTCCGGCAGGCCGTGGCCGAACGAGGCGGGCCGCTCGAAGGTGCCGCCGGACACCTCGATGAAGTCCAGCCCCAGCGGGTCCAGCAGGCGCATCACCTGGGTGGCTTCCTCGGGCGACATGCCGCCCTTGACGAAGTCGCCGGCGTTGAGCTTGATGCCGACCGCGAACGACGGGGACACGCGCGCGCGGATGCGCTCGACGATTTCGACGATCACGCGGGCACGGTTCTCGACGGAGCCGCCCCAGCGGTCGGTGCGCTGGTTGACGTGCGGCGACAGGAATTGGCTGAGCAGGTAGCCGTGCGCCGCATGCAGTTCCACGCCGGAGAAGCCGGCGCGCTCGGCCAGGCTGGCGCTGCGCACGAAGGCGTCGATCACGCCGCGCACGCCGGCGTCCGACAGGGCCTGCGGCACCGCGAAAAAACGCCTGTTGGGCAGGCCGACGGCGGACGGCGCGACGGGCTGCTGCGTCACCGCGCGCATCGCCTGCCGGCCGGGGTGGTTCAGCTGCATCACCATGGCGCCGCCGCGCGAGCGGCCGGCCACGGCCCAGGCCTGGAACGCGTCCAGCTGGCGGCCGTCTTCCAGGATGGCGTTGCCGAAGCCTTCCAGGTGCTGGCCATCGACCACCACGTTGCCGGTGAGCAGGAAGCCGGCGCCGCCCTCCGCGTAGCGCTGGAACAGCCGCGCCAGCCGCGGCGAAGGCGTGCCGGCCGGATCGGCCATGCGCTCGGTCATGGAAGACTTGGCGATGCGGTTGGGCACCGCGAGGCCGCAGGGAAAGGTGAAGGGTGAGTCGAGCATGGATCGCATGGTAACGACCGATCGGTCGGTAGTCAAACACCTGGAAATCGTCATTTCCAAATTGACTACCGATCGGTCGGTTTCTTATGATGACGCCACATCCACCCCTTGAGCCTGCGCCATGTCCCTCGTCCTCTACGGATTTCCCCTCTCGGCCAACACGCACCGCGTGCGGCTGCTGCTGTCCATGCTGTCCATTCCGTACGAGGAGCGCACGGTGAACCTGATGACGGGAGAGCACCACCAGCCGGCATTCCTGGCGTTGAACCCGCTGGCGCAGGTGCCGGTGCTGGTGGACGGCGACCGCACTCTGTTCGACAGCCAGGCGATCCTGGTCTACCTGGCGGAAAGCCGCGCGGCCGCACAGTGGTGGCCGGGCGATGCGTACGAGCGCGCCCGCGTGGCGCAGTGGCTGTTCGTGAACGCCAACGAGATCAACAACGGCATCGGCTATGCGCGCAACCACATCTCGTTCAGGATCCCGGGCGACCCGGCGATCCCGCTGGCGCGTGCCAAGGCGGTGCTGGCAGTGCTGGACCAGCGCCTGTCGGAACACGACTGGCTGGAACTCGGCCGGCCGACGCTGGCGGACATCGCGTGCTCGACGCTGGTGTCGGTGGCCGACGAGGCCGGGCTGGACCGCGGCACCTGGCCGGCGGTGCAGCGCTGGCACCAGCGGCTCGCCGCGCTGCCGGGGTTCGTGCCGATGCCGCGGTTGAAGGCGCGGCAGGGGTGAGCCCAAAAGAAAAGCCGTCCACTGTTTCCAGTGAACGGCTTTCGACTAAATGGTGGAGCTGGCGGGATTTGAACCCGCGTCCGCAAGCCTTCTTCGTGCAGTTCTACATGCTTAGCGATCTGATTTGTGTCTCGCTGCTTCCGTCGCGCAGTCGCACGCTACGGAAGCCGCCAGCACCCTTGGATCTCGCCCGCCGCCAAGGTGCACGGTTGCGGGCCAGCCGATGTGAATTATCTTGCTGCCCTCAGCTTGCGCTTCGGACCCAGCCCATCGGCCTGCTGGTGCAAGACTCACCGGTGTTTAAGCGGCGAGGGCGAAACGTTCGTCGTTCGCAGTTGGTTTGTTTCAGCTGTTTTACGAGGTGACTGAACCTCGGCATGCCCTGCTGCGAGTCCGAACCCACGTCGAAACCAGTACAGCCCCAGGAGTGCGTAGTTTAGGCCATCTGGGCCGATTGCAAGAGCGCCAGCAGGTCGAGCGGGCTCGTGATGCGGGCATCTGCGCCCCACGATGCGATTTCCGCGTTGCTGCCGAGGTAGCCGTAGCATGCCGCCACCGTTGGCATGCCGGCGGCGCGGCCGGCCTTCACGTCGCGCTCGTCGTCGCCGACGTAGATGCAGCTCGCGGGCGGCAGGTCCAGCCGGCGCGCCGCCTCGAACAAGGGCTCCGGGTGCGGCTTGGCGTGCGGGGTGCTGTCGCCGCCGATGATGGTGCCGGCCGAGGCGAACAGCGGCATCTGCCGCGTGAGCGGGCCGGTGAAGCGCATCGATTTGTTGGTGACCACGCCCCAGGCGAGGCCCTGCGCGCACAGCGCGGCGATGAGCTCAGGCACGCCGTCGAAGGCGCGGGTGCGCTCGGCCATCGCGTTCTCGTAGATGACGAAGAATTCCTCCCGCAGGGCGTCGTAGCCGGGGTGCTCGGGCTCCAGGCCAAAGGCAATGCCCAGCATGCCGCGCGCGCCGGCGCCCGCCATGTGGCGGTAGGTGTCCAGCGGCAGCGACGGCATGCCGCGCGCCACGCGCATCTTGTCGGCGGCAGCGCCCAGGTCGGGGGCACTGTCGATCAGGGTACCGTCCAGGTCGAACAGCACGGCTCGGGCTTGGTGGAACATCACGGTTTGCGGCAAGCGATCAGGTAGTTGACGCCAGTATCGCCCGAGAGGCGGTAGCGGCGCGTGAGCGGGTTGTACTCCATGCCGCGCGCCTGCTGCCAGTCGAGCCCGGCGGCGCGGCACCAGCCGGCCAACTCGCTCGGACGGATGAATTTGAGGTATTCGTGCGTGCCGCGCGGCAGCATGTTGAGCACGTATTCCGCGCCGACGATGGCGAACAGGAAGGCCTTCGGGTTGCGGTTGATGGTGGAGAAGAACACCCAGCCGCCCGGCTTGGCCAGTTCGGCGCAGGCGCGCACCACGGACGACGGGTCCGGCACGTGCTCGACCATCTCCATGCAGGTGACCACGTCGAAGCTGCCTGGCTGCTCCTGCGCCAGCGCCTCGGCGCTGACTTCGCGGTACTGCACGCCGGTCGTGCCCGCCTCCAGTGCGTGCAGCTGGGCGACTTTCAGCGCCTTGCCAGCCAGATCGATGCCCAGCACCTCGGCGCCCTTGCGGGCCATGGAGTCGGCCAGGATGCCGCCACCACACCCGATGTCCACCACGCGCTGGCCGGCCAGCGGGACCAGGCCATTGATCCAGTCCAGGCGCAGCGGGTTAATCTGGTGCAGTGGGCGGAATTCGCTGTCGGGATCCCACCAGCGGTGTGCGAGGTCGGAGAACTTGGCCAGCTCGGCCGGGTCGGCGTTCACGGTGTCCGTCATGCGGGGATTGTCGTGGATGTGGCGGGGCGGAAAACCGCTTGGCCAATAAGAAAAGCCCCGCAGAGCGGGGCTTTTCGTCGAGCAGAGCGCCAGGATTACTGGGCGCGCGTGCCGACCACTTCGATTTCCACGCGGCGGTTCTTCGCGCGGCCTTCGGCGGTCTTGTTGTCGGCCACAGGCTGCTTCTCGCCCTTGCCTTCGGTGTACACGCGGTTCTTTTCGATGCCCTTGGAGACCAGGTAGGCCTTCACGGCTTCAGCGCGGCGCACGGACAGGCGCTGGTTGTAAGCATCGGTACCCACCGAGTCGGTGTGGCCAACGGCGATGATCACTTCCAGGTTGATGCCCTTGATCTTGCCGATCAGGTCATCCAGCTTGGCCTTGCCTTCGGCCTTCAGCACCGACTTGTCGAAGTCGAAGAAGGCGTCGGCGGCGTAGGTCACCTTGGTGGCGGCGGGCGGCTGCGGCGCGGCAGCGGGAGCTGCGGCAGGCGCTGCGGGCACGGCGACCGGGGCGGGAGCCGGCGGGGGGGGCGGGGGCGGCGGGACCAGCGCGCCGTCGCAACCCTTGGCAGCGGTGGCGGGGGTCCAGTTGGCATCGCGCCAGCACAGCTCGCGCGTTCCGTTCATCCAGACGTATTCGCCAGTGCCGTTCTGCCAGTTGTCGATGCGGTTGCCGCCATCGGCAGCCGTGACACGGGTGCCACCAGCAGCCGGTGCGGAGCCCATCGTGGAGCACCCGCCCAGCAACGCAGCGGAAGCGAACAGCAGCGCTACCTTGTTCAGTTTCTTCATAGTTCTCCTCTTGGGGGGAAAAAGCCGCAGCCGCGCTGCGTGAAATCTACGTTTCCGGTGACCAATTCACCATGTACGTCCAAACTATTGTGCCACACGTGTTTACACAAGCAACGTGTGGCCCAGCGGTAGACCGTAGGACAAAACCGCTTTCAGGATTGCTTGTTGCGGGTTAACGACAGGGGTTTTCAAAAGTAAAATCAACGGTTTCGCCGCTTCCCTACGTGCCTTCCTGCCAGGCCATTCATGACCCAATTCGCCAAAGAAACCCTGCCCGTCAGCCTTGAAGAGGAGATGCGGCGCAGTTACCTCGACTACGCCATGAGCGTGATCGTGGGGCGGGCGCTGCCGGACGCGCGCGATGGCCTGAAGCCCGTGCACCGCCGCGTGCTGTTCGCCATGCACGAGCTCAACAACGACTGGAACCGCCCGTACAAGAAATCGGCGCGCATCGTCGGCGATGTCATTGGCAAATACCACCCGCACGGCGACCAGTCGGTCTACGACACCATCGTGCGGCTGGCCCAGGACTTCTCCATGCGCCACATGCTGGTGGACGGCCAGGGCAACTTCGGCTCGGTCGACGGCGACAACGCCGCAGCGATGCGCTACACCGAAATCCGGCTGGCCAAGATCGCCCAGGAGATGCTGACCGACATCGACAAGGAAACGGTCGACTTCCAGCCCAACTACGACGGCTCCGAGCGCGAGCCTGCCGTGCTGCCCAGCAAGCTGCCCAACCTGCTGATCAACGGCTCGGGCGGCATCGCCGTGGGCATGGCCACAAACATCCCGCCGCACAACCTCAACGAGGTGGTGGACGCCTGCCTGCACCTGCTGAAGAACCCCGACGCCACCATCGACGAGCTGATGGAGATCGTGCCAGCGCCCGACTTTCCCACGGCCGGCATCATCTACGGCGTGTCGGGCGTGAAGGAAGGCTACCGCACCGGCCGTGGCCGGGTGGTGATGCGCGCCAAGTGCCACTTCGAGGACATCGACCGCGGCCAGCGCCAGGCCATCATCGTGGACGAGCTGCCCTACCAGGTCAACAAGAAGACCCTGCAGGAGCGCATGGCCGAGCTGGTCCACGAGAAGAAGATCGAGGGCATCAGCCACATCCAGGACGAGAGCGACAAGTCCGGCATGCGCCTGGTCATCGAGCTCAAGCGCGGCGAGGTGCCCGAGGTCGTGCTCAACAACCTGTACAAGCAGACGCAGCTGCAGGACACCTTCGGCATCAACATGGTGGCTCTGATCAACGGCCAGCCCAAGCTGTGCAACCTGAAGGAGCTGGTCGCCGTGTTCCTGCAGCACCGCCGCGAGGTGGTGACCCGCCGCACGGTGTTCGAGCTGCGCAAGGCGCGCGAGCGCGGCCACGTGCTGGAAGGCCTGGCGGTCGCGCTGGCCAACATCGACGAGTTCATCCGCATCATCCGCGAGTCGCCCACGCCGCCGGTGGCGAAGGCCGAGCTGATGAACCACCCGTGGGATTCCAGCCTGGTGCGCGAGATGCTCACCCGCGCCCGGGAAGACGGCAGCGTGATCAATGCCGACGACTACCGCCCCGAGGGGCTGGACCGCCAGTTCGGGCTGAGCGGCGACGGCCTTTACCGCCTGTCGGACACGCAGGCCCAGGAAATCCTGCAGATGCGCCTGCAGCGCCTGACCGGCCTGGAGCAGGACAAGATCGTCGCCGAATACAAGGACGTGATGTCGGTGATCGAGGATCTGCTGGACATTCTGGCCCGTCCGCTGCGCGTGTCCACCATCATCGGCGAAGAGCTCGCCGCGCTGCGCCAGGAGTTCGGCCAGACCAAGCTGGGCGCGCGCCGCAGCGTGATCGAGCACAACGCGCAGGACCTGGCCACCGAAGACCTGATCACGCCCACCGACATGGTGGTGACGCTCTCGCATTCCGGCTACATCAAGAGCCAGCCGCTGGGCGAATACCGTGCGCAGAAGCGCGGCGGCCGCGGCAAGCAGGCCACCCAGACCAAGGAAGACGACTGGGTCGACCAGCTCTTCATCGCCAACACGCACGACTGGATCCTGTGCTTTTCCAACCGCGGGCGCATGTACTGGCTCAAGGTGTGGGAAGTGCCGGCGGGTTCGCGCGGCTCGCGCGGCCGGCCCATCGTCAACATGTTCCCGCTGCAGGAAGGCGAAAAGATCAACGTGGTGCTGCCGCTCACCGGTGAATTCCGCAGCTTCCCGGCCGACCATTTCGTGTTCATGGCCACATCCATGGGCACGGTCAAGAAGACCGCGTTGGACGAGTTCAACAACCCGCGCAAGGGCGGCCTGATCGCCGTCAACCTGGACGAGGGCGACTACCTGATCGGCGCGGCGCTCACCGACGGCCAGCACGACGTGATGCTGTTCTCCGATGGCGGCAAGGCGGTGCGCTTCCACGAGGAAGACGTGCGGCCGCTGGGCCGCGCGGCGCGCGGCGTGCGCGGCATGGCGCTCGATGCCAGCCAGAGCGTGATCGCCATGCTGGTGGCCGAGGACGAGCAGCAGAGCGTGCTGACCGCCACCGAGAACGGCTATGGCAAGCGCACCTCCATCACCGAGTACACGCGCCACGGCCGCGGCACCAAGGGCATGATCGCCATCCAGCAGACCGAGCGCAACGGCAAGGTCGTTGCCGCCACGCTGGTGCACGCCGACGACGAGATCATGCTGATCACCGACCGCGGCGTTCTGGTACGCACCCGGGTGGCCGAGATCCGCGAACTCGGCCGCGCCACGCAGGGCGTGACCTTGATCGGCCTGGACGAGGGCTCCAAGCTCAGCGGGTTGCAGCGCATCGTCGAGAACGACGCCGGCGCGCTGGACGGCGAGGCTGCCGCATCCGAGGGCGACGAGCCCCCGGCCGGCGACGCCGAGTAGCCCCGGGCGCGCCGAGCCATGACCGACGAAGTCCCCGACAAGAAGACGCTGGCCGAGCTGCGCACGGGCATCGACGCCGTCGACCGCGAGCTGCTGGCGCTGCTGAACCGCCGCGCCGCGTTCGCCAACGAGGTCGGCGAGATCAAGCGCGCCGAAGGCTCGCCGGTGTTCCGCCCCGAGCGCGAAGCGCAGGTGATCCACGGCCTGCAGTCGGCCAACCAGGGGCCGCTGAAGGGCGGCAACGTCGCCAGCATCTGGCGCGAGATCATGTCGGCCTGCCGGGCGCTGGAAGCGCCGCAGCGGGTGGCCTACCTGGGGCCGGCCGGCACCTTCAGCGAGCAGGCCGCGGTGCAGTTCTTCGGCGCCAGCATCGAGCACCTGCCCTGCGCGAATTTCGACGAGGTGTTCCATGCCGCCACCTCCGGCGCCGCCGATTTCGGCGTGGTGCCGGTGGAGAACAACACCGAAGGCGTGGTGACGCGTTCGCTCGACCTGTTCCTGAATTCGCCGCTGCACATCGTGGGCGAGGTCAGCCTGCTGGTGCGCCACCACCTGCTGCGCCAATCGCCCTCCTCCGAGGGCATCGAGGCGGTCTACGCGCATCCGCAGGCGCTGGCGCAGTGCCAGGGCTGGCTGTCCGCGCACCTGCCAAAGGCCGAGCGGCGCGCCGCCGCCAGCAACGCGGAAGGCGCGCGGCTGGCGGCCACCGACGCGGCCTGGGCGGCGATCGCCTCCGAACGCGCGGCGTCCGAGTTCGGCCTGCACGTGGTCGCGCACGCCATCCAGGACGACGCCTTCAACCGCACGCGCTTCGCCGTGATTTGCCTGCCGCAGACGCTGCCGGCGCCGGAATCGTCGGGCCGCGACAGCGTGAGCCTGATCGTCTCGGTGCCCAACAAGCCCGGCGCGGTGCACGACATCCTGGTGCCGCTCAAGCAGCACGGCGTGTCGATGACGCGCTTCGAATCGCGGCCGGCGCGCTCCGGCCAGTGGGAGTATTTCTTCTACATCGACCTCCAGGGCCATCCCTCGCGGCCGAACGTGGCCGCGGCCCTGAAAGACTTGCAATCGCTCTGCGCCTTCTACAAGGTCCTGGGCACTTACCCCGTGGGCGACTGATGTTCGAACAACTGGGCCTGATCGGCTGCGGCCTGATGGGCGGGTCCTTCGCGCTGGCGCTCAAGCGCGCCGGCCTGGTCAAGCGCGTGGTGGGCTACAGCAAGTCGCCCTCCACCACCGAGCGGGCGCGCCAGATGGGCGTGATCGACGTGGAGGCGCCGTCGGCGCTGCTCGCCGTGTCGGGCGCCGACCTGGTGTTGCTGGCGGTGCCGGTGTCCGCCACCGAAGCCACGTTCAAGGCGATCCGCCCCCTGCTCACGCGCGACATGCTGATCATGGACGTGGGCTCGACCAAGCGCGAGGTTGTCGATGCGGCGCGCCGCGTGCTGCGCGACCACCTGGGTGGCTTCGTGCCCTGCCATCCGGTGGCGGGCAAGGAGCTGTCGGGCGTGGAACATGCCGACCCCGACCTCTACAGCGGCCGCCAGGTGGTTCTCACTCCAATCGAGCGCACCCAGGTCAGCCACCTGAACCGTGCCACGCAGCTGTGGGAGGCGCTCGGCTGCAAGGTGGTGCAGATGTCGCCGGAGGCGCACGACGCCGCCTTCGCGGCAGTGAGCCACCTGCCGCACATGATCGCCTTCGCGCTGGTCAACGGCATCATTGGCCAGCCGCAGGGCAAGGACTTCCTGTCGCTCGCCGGCCCCGGGTTTCGCGACTTCACGCGCATTGCCGCCAGCGACCCCAAGATGTGGCGCGACGTGCTGCTGGCCAACCGGCAGGAGCTGCTGGCCCAGTCCGAGCAATTCCGCAACGCCCTGCTAGCGATGGAAGCCATGATTGCCGGCGGCGACGCAGAAGCACTGGAAGCTGCCATCCAGCGCGCCAGCCACACCCGCGCCCACTGGCGCATGGGCGCCAAGAGATAGCGCCGATGTTCGACAGCGTTTTCCTGGACATTCCGCCGCTGCAAGCCGCAGGCGGCACTGTCGCCCTGCCCGGCTCCAAGAGCATCTCCAACCGCGTGCTGCTGCTGGCCGCCCTGTGCGAAGGCACGACGCGCGTGCACGACCTGCTGGACTCCGACGACACCCGCGTGATGCTGGATGCGCTGCGCGCGCTGGGCTGCGGGGTGGTGCATGCGGGCAGCAGCATCGAGATCACCGGGATCGGTCCGTTCGGGCGGAACCCAGCCTCTCCGTTCGGGCTGAGCCTGTCGAAGCCTGCGCCGGCCCTTCGACAGGCTCAGGGTGAACGGGAGGCTGCCACACGCCTCTTCCTCGGCAACGCCGGCACCGCCATGCGTCCGCTCACCGCCGCGCTGGCCCTGATGGGCGGCGAGTTCGAGCTCAGCGGCGTGCCGCGCATGCATGAGCGGCCCATCGGCGACTTGGTGGACGCATTGCGCACGCTCGGCTGCCGCATCGATTACCTCGGCACCGAAGGCTATCCGCCGCTGCGCATCCACCCGGCCCAGGCACTGCAGCTGGACCAGCCGATCCGCGTGCGCGGCGACGTGTCCAGCCAATTCCTCACGGCCTTGCTGCTCGCGCTGCCGCTGGTCGCCCGGCGCGACGTCGTCATCGAGGTCACCGGCGAGCTGATCTCCAGGCCCTACATCGACATCACGCTCAACCTGCTGCAGCGCTTCGGCATCGCGGTGCGGCGCGATGGCTGGCAGCGCTTCACCATTCCGGCCGGCAGCCGCTACGCCTCGCCGGGCGACGTGCACGTGGAGGCCGATGCGTCGTCCGCCAGCTACTTCATCGCGCTGGGCGCCCTGGCCGCGGAGCCGGCTACGCCGGTGCGCATCGAAGGCGTGGGCGAAGCCTCGATCCAGGGCGACATCCGCTTCGTCGATGCCGCCCGGCAGATGGGTGCGCGGATTACAGGCGGTGCCAATTGGCTGGAAGTTGCGCGCGGCAGCTGGCCGCTGAAGGCCGTGGACCTGGACTGCAACGCCATTCCCGACGCCGCCATGACGCTGGCCGTGATGGCGCTTTATGCCGACGGCACGAGCACGCTGCGCAACATCGCCAGCTGGCGGGTGAAGGAAACCGACCGGCTGGCTGCCATGGCCACGGAGCTGCGCAAGCTGGGTGCCTCGGTGAACGAAGGCGCGGACTTCCTGCGCATCACGCCGCCCGCGCAATGGCGTGCCGCCGCCATCCACACCTATGACGACCACCGGATCGCGATGTGCTTCTCGCTGGCCGCCTTCAATCCAGCCGGCCTGCCGGTGCGCATCCTCGACCCTAAGTGCGTGGCCAAGACCTTCCCGGACTATTTCGAGGCGCTGTTCTCGGTGGCCCGCACGCCGGCGCCGCGCATCCCCGTGCTCTGCTTGGATGGGCCCACCGCCTCCGGCAAGGGTACGCTGGCGTCCGAAGTGGCGCACCGGTTGGGCTACCACTACCTGGATTCGGGCGCGCTCTACCGCGTCACCGGCGTTGCGGCCACGCGGGCCGGCTTCGCGCTGGATGCCGCGCACGAGCAGCAGATCGCCCACTTGGCCGCAACCCTGCCGGTGCGCTTCGCGGGTGGCCGGGTGCTGGTCAGCGAGCTGGACGTGACCGATGCCATCCGCACCGAGGAAGCCGGCATGAACGCTTCCAGGGTGTCGGCCCTGCCGGCGGTGCGCACCGCGCTGGTGGCGCTACAGCACAGCTTCCGGCGCCTGCCCGGCCTGGTGGCCGACGGGCGCGACATGGGCACGGTGATCTTCCCGGACGCCCCGCTGAAGGTGTATCTGACGGCCAGCGCCGCCCAGCGCGCCGAGCGCCGCCATAAGCAATTGATTTCAAAGGGTATTTCGACTACAATTGCGACCCTTCGCGCCGATTTGGAGGCGCGCGACCTGCGGGACTCCTCCCGCGCCGTCGCGCCCTTGAAACCAGCGCAGGACGCCCTCTTATTGGATAACTCGAGCCAGACCGTCGACGCGTCGGTCGCCCAGGTGCTCCAGTGGTGGGACGGCAAGCAGGCGTTTGCCGGCCAGCAGTAAACGGGAGCCGACCGCTCCCGCAAAGAAGTCCACACCGCTCCCTTCGCGCGCCAGCGCACCGGCAGTGTGGTTCGACAACTTAACCCCGTGGCCTCGGCCACACAAAGCTACTCAATGTCTGAATCTTTTGCCGCCTTGTTCGAGGAATCGTTGCAGCGCTCCGAAATGCGCGCCGGTGAAGTCATCACCGCTGAAGTGGTGCGCGTGGAGCACAACCACGTCGTGGTGAACGCGGGCCTCAAGTCCGAGTCGTACATCCCGATCGACGAATTCAAGAACGACCAAGGCGAAGTCGAGGTGCAGGAAGGCGATTTCGTCTCCGTCGCCATCGACGCCATCGAAAACGGCTACGGCGACACCATCCTGTCGCGCGACAAGGCCAAGCGCCTCGCCTCCTGGATGAGCCTGGAAAAGGCCCTGGAGTCCGGCGAGTTCGTCACCGGCACCACCACCGGAAAGGTCAAGGGCGGCCTGACCGTCCTGGTCAACGGCATCCGCGCCTTCCTGCCCGGATCGCTGATCGACACGCGTCCGATCAAGGACCTGACCCCATACGAGAACAAGACCCTGGAATTCAAGGTCATCAAGCTCGACCGCAAGCGCAACAACGTGGTGCTGTCGCGCCGCGCCGTGGTGGAAGCCTCCATGGGCGAAGAGCGCGCCAAGCTGATGGAAACTTTGAAGGAAGGCTCCATCGTCCGTGGCGTGGTCAAGAACATCACCGAATACGGTGCGTTCGTCGACCTGGGCGGCATCGACGGCCTGCTGCACATCACCGACATGGCATGGCGCCGCGTGCGCCACCCGTCCGAGGTGGTGCAGGCCGGCCAGGAAATCACGGCCAAGATCCTGAAGTTCGACACCGAGAAAAACCGCGTGTCGCTGGGTCTCAAGCAAATGGGCGACGACCCGTGGATGGGCGTTTCGCGCCGCTATCCCAACGGCACCCGCATGTTCGGCAAGATCACCAACATCGCCGACTACGGCGCGTTCGTGGAACTCGAACCCGGCATCGAAGGCCTGGTCCACGTGTCCGAAATGGACTGGACCAACAAGAACGTCGCGCCCGCCAAGATCGTTTCCCTGGGTGACGAAGTGGAAGTCATGGTGCTGGAGATCGACGAGGACAAGCGCCGCATCAGCCTGGGCATGAAGCAGTGCAAGGCCAACCCGTGGCAGGAATTCGCGCAGGACACCAAGCGCGGCGACCGCGTCAAGGGCCCGATCAAGTCGATCACCGACTTCGGCGTGTTCGTCGGCCTGGCTGCCGGCATCGACGGCCTGGTGCACCTGTCCGACCTGTCCTGGAACGAAACCGGCGAAGCCGCCGTTCGCAACTACAAGAAGGGCCAGGAAGTCGAAGCCATCGTGCTGGGCGTGGACGTGGACCGCGAGCGCATCAGCCTGGGCATCAAGCAGCTGGACGGCGACCCGTTCGCCACCTTCACCTCGGTGTACGACAAGGGCGCCGTGGTCACCGGCAAAGTCAAGACGGTGGACCCGCGCGGCGCCGAAATCGACCTGGGCCAGGACATCATGGGCTACCTGCGTGCCTCCGAAATCAGCCGCGACCGCGTGGAAGACGCGCGCAACGTGCTCAAGGAAGGCGACGAAGTCACGGCAGTGGTCGTCAACGTCGACCGCAAGACGCGCAACATCCAGCTGTCCATCAAGGCCAAGGACATGGTCGACGAGCAAGGCGCCATGGCGACCCTGTCGCAGCAGTCGCAGCGCGAGAACGCCGGCACCACCAGCCTGGGCGCCCTGCTGCGCGCCAAGCTGGACAACTCGGACAAGTAACAGAAAAGCCCTCGCGGGATGACACGTTCCGACCTTGTAGAAGAACTGGCCGCCCGCTTCAGCCAGCTCACCCACCGCGATGCGGAGTACGCCGTCAAGACGATTCTCGACGCGATGGGTGAAGCGCTGGTGCGGGGGCACCGCATCGAGATCCGCGGCTTCGGCAGCTTCTCCATCAACCGCAGGCCGCCGCGCATGGGCCGCAACCCGCGTTCGGGCGAGAGCGTGCACATCCCCGAAAAGCGGGTGCCGCACTTCAAGCCCGGCAAGGCGCTGCGCGAAGCGGTGGACGAACGCACCAAGGAACTGGAAGGCAAGGGCTAGCCCCTAGAATCCAGGCACCGAGGAGCCCAATGAAATACCTCACATGGCTGCTCAAGGCAGCCATTTTTTTTACCTTGCTGGCCTTCGCGCTGAACAACCAGCAGGACACCACCGTGCACTTCTTCTTCGGCACGCAGTGGCGCGCGCCCATGGTGCTGGTGGTGCTGGCCGCCTTCGGCATCGGCGTGGCGGTCGGCGTACTCGGCATGGTGCCGCGCTGGTGGAAGCACCGCAGCGCCGCGCGCCGTGCCGCGCCCGCCGCCGCCCTGCCCGGCACCGTACCGGAAGACGGACTGCATGGACTTTGACCTGAGCTGGGTCCTGTGGGGCCTGCCCATCGCCTTCGTGCTGGGCTGGCTGGCTTCGCGCCTGGACCTGCGGCAGCTGCGCATCGAGAACCGCCAGGCGCCCAAGGCGTATTTCCGCGGCCTGAACTTCCTGCTGAACGAACAGCAGGACCAGGCCATCGACGCCTTCATCGAGGCGGTGCAGAACGACCCCGACACTTCCGAGCTGCACTTCGCGCTGGGCAATTTGTTCCGCCGGCGCGGCGAGTACGAGCGCGCGGTGCGCGTGCACGAACACCTGCTGTCGCGCGCCGACCTGAGCCGCGCCGACCGCCAGCGCGCACAGCACGCATTGGCGCTGGACTTCCTGCGCGCCGGCCTGCTGGACCGCGCCGAAGAGGCGCTGCGCAAGCTGGAAGGCACGCCCTACCAGGAGCAGGCGCTGCTGGCGCTGCTGGCCATCTACGAGCGCTCGCGCGACTGGCCGCAGGCATCCGACACCGCACGCAAGCTCGACGAGCTGGGCCAGGGCGACTTCGGCGGGCGTCTCGCGCACTACCTGTGCGAGCAGGCGGCCGTCGCCGCGCCGGCAGAGGCTGAACAGCTGCTGCACGACGCGGTGGAACTCGCGCCCGCGGCGGCGCGCCCGCGCATCGACATGGCGGCGCTGCAGCACCGCGCGGGCGATCCCTCGGCGGGTTTCGACACCCTGCTCCAGCTGGTGGCAACCGCACCGGCGGCGGCGCCGCTGGCGGCACGCGCGCTGGCCGATGCCGCCAAGGCCAGCGGCCGCGAAGCGCAAGCCGCCCAGCTGCTGCAGGACAGCTACGCGGCCGCGCCCTCGCTCGACGTGCTTGACGCCATCGTGTCGCTGGAGCCCGACGCGGAAGGCGCGCGCGAGTGGTACGTGCGCCACCTGGAGCGCGAGCCCTCGCTGGTCGCCGCGAGCAAATGGATCGCCGGCGAAAAGCTGGAACACGAGCAGTTCCACCCCCGCGTGCAGCGTGCGCTGGAGCACGCGGTCAAGCCGCTCACGCGCTACCGCTGCGCCGCCTGCGGCTTCGAGGCCAAGCGGCATTTCTGGCAATGCCCCGGCTGCCAGGCCTGGGACAGCTATCCGGCACGCCGCGTGGAAGAACTATGACGATGAACAACCCAAGCAAGCAACGACTCGCGCAGGCCCGCGTGCTGGTGGTGGGCGACGCCATGCTCGACCGCTACTGGCACGGCGCGGTGGAGCGCATCTCGCCCGAGGCGCCGGTGCCGGTGGTGAAGGTGTCGCGCGAGGAAGAGCGCATCGGCGGCGCCGCCAACGTGGCCTACAACGTCGCCACGCTGGGCGCACAGGCGGGCTTTTTGGGCGTGGTCGGCGATGACGAGCCCGGCCACCGGCTGGAGGCGCTGCTGCGCGGCACCGGCATCGCCACGCACCTCAAGCGCGATGCGGAGCTGCGCACCACCGTCAAGCTGCGCGTGATCGGCCGCCAGCAGCAGCTGCTGCGCATGGATTTCGAGAACGAGCCCGACCACGAGGTGCTGGCGCTGCAGGCCGAGGCCTTCGCGCGCCTGGTGCCCGAGCAGGATGCGATCCTGTTCTCCGACTACGGCAAGGGTGGCCTGGCCCACATCGCCACCATGATCGGCAGCGCGCGCGCCGCAGGCAAGCCGGTGCTGGTCGATCCCAAGGGCTCCGACTACTCGCGCTACCGCGGCGCCACGCTGATCACGCCGAACCGCGCCGAGCTGCAGCAGGTGGTGGGTTCCTGGCACGGCGACGAGGAGCTGCGCACCAAGGCGCAGAACCTGCGCGAGGCGCTGGCGCTCGACGGCCTCTTGGTCACGCGCAGCGAGGAAGGCATGAGCCTGTTCGACGCCGAAGGCGAGCTGCGCGTGACGGCGCAGGCGCGCGAGGTGTTCGACGTCACCGGCGCCGGCGACACCGTCATCGCCACCATGGCCGCCATGGTCGCCGCCGGCCTGAGCCTGCGCGACGCCATGCCGATCGCCAACAAGGCGGGCGGCATCGTCGTCGGCAAATTCGGCACCGCCACCGTTTCCTACGAGGAGCTCTTCACATGACGCGTGTCGTCGTCACCGGAGCCGCGGGCTTCATCGGATCCAACATCGTCAAGGGCCTCAACGCCCGCGGCATCGACAACATCATCGCCGTGGACGACCTCACGCAGGGCGACAAATTCCGCAACCTGGCCGACCTGCGCATCGACGACTACATCGACGCCGACGCGTTCTACGGCGCGTTCCAGGACGGCGCCTTCGGCAAGGTCGAGGCGGTGTTCCACGAGGGCGCCTGCAGCGACACGATGGAGACGGACGGCAAGTACATGATGGACAACAACTACGGCGTGTCCTGCGCCCTGTTCGCGGCCTGCCAGCAGCGCGGCACGCGCCTTTTGTACGCGTCGTCCGCCGCCACCTACGGGGGCTCGGCCGCCTTCAAGGAAACGCCGGAGTTCGAGCGCCCGCTCAACGTGTACGGCTACTCCAAGCTGCTGTTCGACCAGCGCATGCGGCGCGCGCTGGGCGAGGACTTCTTGCGCGGCGCTTCGGCCAAATCGCACCAGGTGGTGGGTTTTCGCTACTTCAACGTGTACGGCCCGCGCGAGCAGCACAAGGAACGCATGGCCAGCGTGGCCTTCCACCAGTTCAACCAGTTCCGCGCGCATGGCAAGGTGAAGCTGTTCGGCGAGTACGGCGGCTACGGGCCCGGCCAGCAGATGCGCGACTTCGTGTTCGTCGACGACGTGGTGGCGGTCAACCTGTGGTTCTTCGACCGTCCCGAGAAATCGGGCGTCTACAACCTGGGCACCGGCCGCGCGCAGCCGTTCAACGACGTGGCCGCCGCCGTGGTGGGCACGCTCACTGGCACCGCGCACACGGCCGAGAGCGCGGCGGCCCAGGGGCTGGTCGAGTACATTCCCTTTCCCGACGCGCTGCGCGGCAAATACCAGAGCTACACCCAGGCCGACCTGTCCGCCCTGCGCGCGGCCGGCTGCGACCACGCGTTCGCCGACGTGCAGACCGGCGTGGCGGCATACATGCGCGCGCTGCAATCCCAGGGTTGACCCGAGGGGTCGCGCGGGCGCGTCAACCCGCCGCCGCGCGGCCCCGTTACAGGTCAAGCCGGCAACCGCCGGTCCCTTCCCTAGGAGAGAACACATGCTGAAGAAAATCCTGGCCGTGCTGGCCATGCTGTACGCCGCCGCCTGCTTTGCCGCGGTCGACGTGAACAAGGCGTCCGCCGCCGAACTCGACGGCGTCAAGGGCATCGGCCCGAGCACCTCCAAGCGCATCATGGACGAGCGCAAGAAGGGCGACTTCAAGGACTGGAACGACTTCATCACCCGCGTCAAGGGCGTGGGCCAAGGCAACGCCGCCAAGTTCTCCAAGGAAGGCCTGACGGTCGGCGGCGCCGCTTTCAGCAAGACCGCTGTGAAGGCAGAAAAGAAGAAAGCCAAGGAAGACAAGAAGGAAGCCAAGGCTGCTGCCAAGGACGCGAAGCCGGCTGCCAGCGCTGCCAAGGCTGCCGCCAGCGGCGCCAAGCCCGCGGCCAGCGCCAAGAAGTAAGCAGCGTCCTCCCGCACGACGAAAAAGACCCGCTTTGGCGGGTCTTTTTCATGGCGCCGGCAATGCCGTGCGCCGCGTGTGCCAGCGCCGCACCCGCTGCACCGCCACCGCCGTCGCGGCGGCCGCGACCAGTGCCAGGCAGAACGCGGCGGCACCACTTAGCCGGCCGAGCGCCAGGTACAGCGTGAGGAAAAAGGCGACGAAGCCGTGCAGGCCCTGCACAAAGCCGCCCATCAGTGCCACGGTGGCGGCTGCGCCGTAGCGCGGCAGCGTAAACCAGGGCAGCACGCTGCCGGTGATGGGCACGGCCAGCAGCAGGCCGCTGATGCCGGGCGGCAGCGTGTCGGCACCCAGGATGATGGTGGCCGCCATCGCCAGCGCCGCGACGATGCGCAGCACGAACTCGATGCGCGGCACCGCCACCGGTCCGCGCGCCGGCGCGCCGCGCGGGATCAGCGCCAGGC